>CAITRH010000591.1 GCA_903894755.1 uncultured delta proteobacterium | reverse complement strand
CCGCAGGTCCGAGCCCCCCTCTCTCGAAGATGGGATCCTTCTCTGAAGGATGCCCATCAAGGGAGAGGGGGGTTGGGGGGTGAGGTCTGCGCGCATCACTTGTCGGCCATCCCGCGTACACGTACCTTGCCGGCCTGACGCTTCGCGCTCTCTTGTTGCACCGTTGGAGCGTTTTCCAGCTGGTCCAACATGCGCTCGTCCTGGTTTGCTCGCGGTGGAGACGACGGTGGCGGAGAGGTTCCGCCTTCCTTGGCTCCCGAGTCTTGCGCGCCTCCCGAATCGGGCGCGCCGTTGGAACCCGAGTCAGGCCCTCCCGATCCCCCCTCGCCAGACGCGTCGGGAGGTCCATCTTCGGGGGCGTCCTTGGACGCGTCCTCGGCCGCGTCGCGCCCCGTATCGGGAGGCGCATCCGGTGGCGCGTCAGGAGGCGCGTCAGGTGGAGCATCCGGGGGCGCGTCAGGACCCGCGTCGCGTTTGCGGTCCTCGATCCTACGAAGCGCGATGGCGCGGTTCCATGCCGCGTCGCGTCCCACCGGATCGCCGCCGTCGGGTTGTCCTGGGGCTAGACCGAGCGCGAGATCGTAGGCTTTCACCGCGTCTTCGTAGCTCGCATCGAGGAAATTCAGGTTCCCTTCGAGGTACCTCGCCCTTGCACGCAGAGCGAGAGGCACCGTGTCATCGGACCCAATGGCGCGGACTACCCTGAGCGCACAGTCGATCTGCGCGCGACGCTCCGGTGACGCCGTCCCGCCATCGAGCTCCTCTTCTCCAAACCTTCGTCCAAAGGACTCCCCCACCCGAAAGAGCGCTAGGCCCAGGTCCAGGGTTCCATTGGGACGTTGCCTGAGCGTGTCGGGAGTTCCGATCACTCCATTGGCGCAGGCTCCCGTCGAAAGGTACCCCTCGAGCGTCGCTGCTGCCCCCGGAGCGTCGCCCGCCTCGAGCGACTGGATGGCCTCGCGAACCTGTGGAGCGTCCCGCTCGAACAGCGAATTGCACGACACGGCAAGCATCGCTACCGCGCCCGCTCGAAACACTTTGCCAACGCGACGTTTGGGAGGAGCCGTGGCCACCTTGCGTCGTCGCTTCGGTGCCTCGTTGATGAAGGCCTCCGCAAAGAGAGCCAACACCGCCAGGGCAAGCGGAACCCAGTACACCTCGCCGTAGACCGTCTCGACACGTTCGGAGAGCTCCTCACGCATCATCTTCTGGAGCCCCTTGGCAATCTGGTCGATCCCCGTGGTGCCATGCTCGGCCCGCACGATGTTTCCTCCCGTGGTGATCGCCACCTTTGCGAGCTGGGCTTCCCCTTCGGCCGTGAGCTGCGTGGTCAGTGGCTTGCCGTTGTCGTCCTTGCGGATCCCCACCACCTTGCCGTCGGGCCCCACTTCCGGAATCCGCTCGGGCGAACGCCCTCCTATCTGCACCACGTCGATACGGGTCCCCTCTAGCTTCACGCGTTCGGCGACGGCGACCGGATCCCCTTCGAGGTCTTCGCCATCGGTGACAAGCACCAGAACCCTCACGTGGTCTTTGGACTTCGGATCGCGCGCCAGCAGCTCGCGGGCCTTCTCCAGCGCACGGGCCGTGGCTGTCCCGCCCACGGGCATGTCGTTCGGTTCGAGCTGACGGAAAAACTGCGCAATCGCAGCCCCGTCGCTCGTGAGCGGGAAACTCATCGCCTCGCCCGCAAAGGCCACCGCACCAAACCGCGCCCCTGGAAGCTCCTGAATCAGCCTGGCCACCTCGGCTTTGGCCCGCGCAATCCGATTGGGAGCGATGTCCCGAGCGTACATGCTCTTCGAGTAGTCGAGCACTATCACCACATCGAGATTGGTCGCGGGCACCAGCCGAGTCCCCTTGCCGTACTGCGGACGTGCCAACGCCACGAACGCGAGGACCAGAGCCAAAACCAGAAGCGCGCCTTTCCAAGCACGTCGCGCGGTCGCGTCGAACGACTCCAGTTTGCTCACGAGGGCGGGCTCTCCAAAGCGCTTCTCGGCCCTCACGCGCGCCACCGACGCCAGGATCAACGCCACGTTCAACCCCACGAGCAGAAGCCCCGCGGCGACAAGGGCCAGCAGCACAGGAAGGCTCGAAAAGTCGTGGAAAAACCTCACGGAAACCTCCGTACGAGCACCAGCCGCACAAGCACCTCCAGCACGATGAGCAGCACCGCGGGGATCACCAGACGCGGGAACAGGTCCTCCATGGTGGCGGCCTGGGCCACGATGCGGCTCTTCTCGAGACGATCGAGGATCGTGTGCATGCTCTCTTCTAGCGCGCGTTGATCGTTGGCAACGAAGGCCTCACCGCCGGTGTCCGAGGCCATCTTTTTGAGCAACTCCGGGTTCACAGGAAAATTGGCCCGCACGTATCGAGGCTGACCGAACAAGTCGACGCCGTCCTGGACATCGACCTCGTCGCCATTGCCGATCTGCACGGTGTAGACCCGCACGGCCTGGGTCTTGGCAAGGTGCGCCGAGTACTCGGGAGAGATCGCCCCAGCGTTGGAGTCGCCGTCGGTGAGAAGAATGATGGCCTTGGAGCGCGCCGTGCTTCGCCGAAGACGCGCCACACCGGTGCCGACGGCATCCCCGATCGCCGTGCCGTTGCCATCGATGACATCGAGGTCCATGCGCTGCACCAGCGTGGTCAGAAGCGCGTAGTCGAGCGTCGGAGGCGACAACACGAAAGCGGCCCGCCCGAAGACCACGACCCCCATGCGGTCGGTTTTCCTTCGCGACACGAAGTCGACGATCACCTCTTTGGCAACGTCGAGACGGGTCGGACGGCGCGCAGCGCGTGGTGCGGGAACCGCCGCTGTCTTGGGCGAGTCCATGACGGCGCGCATGGAGCCCGACAAGTCGAGGACAATCACGATGTCGATGCCTCGCTCTTCGGCGGTTTCCCCGCGGAGCACGTTCTGCGGACGGGCCAATGCGACGATGGCGAAAACGAGCGCGGCCCCGCGGAGCATTCCGGGAACGTCGCGAAGCCGGGTGCGCCAGCCGCGTGGACCGATCAAGAGAGGCGCAAGCGTCGAAAGCCCCAGGTGAGGGACACGCGGGTCCGCTCCAAGGGTCATACGCCAAACCATCCAGGGGACCGCCAGGAGAGCGAGGAGCCACCACGGATTCATCCATGTGGCGTTGTTCCAGGCGTCGGTCTGGGACAGGACCGGATGGAGCGCAGCGAGGGTCAGGAACGCGACGGTTCCGAACACGACGGCAAGCGCCCGTAAGATTCGGGTCATGACCGCGGGGCCCCGGTCGAGATGGAATTCATCGAGGGCTGTTTACTCCGTCCGGAAGCGCGTTGCCCCCGTTCGGAAGCACGTTGCCCCCGTTCGACCACTCGGGAAACTCCGGGATCAGGGCCCGTACACGCGATCCTGCTGGTCGGCGATGGGCTGGGCGTCCTCGTCGACGCAGGGGATGGACGCTGCCTTGTCGTCCTTGCACGCCGATGTCGTGCACGCATAGCCGCTCGTCAGTTGCACCTTTGGTTGGAGGAACATCGGGTTGACGATCCAACGTCCCCCGGCGTTGCTGTAGGCGTTGCACATGACCTCCTGCTTGTTCCGGTTGATGACAAGCTTGAGAGCGGTCGCGTCCTTCAGGAACGTGATGTCGGTGTCCGAGTCGCCCGCCCCAAAGACCGGTCTGCGCGCAGGGTCCGCAGTCTTGGTCAGTGCGGCTGCGGAGGTGTCGCCGTAGATGGCCTTGTTGATCCAGCAACGCTTGCCGTCGATGTACGTGATGAGCGCGGTCGCGTCCGTCGCCCCGTCCGCCACCCCGCCGCAGCCCTGCAGCGCACCGGTGAGGAGTCCTGCAGCCTCGACCAGTCGGATACCCACCACGCGATTGGCAGCGATCCCGACGCGGCGGGCGGCCTGCTCGACGATGTACTGCGCAGACGCTGAGACGATCCAGACATCGAAGCCATTGTCCTGTAGAGCGCCAATGAGGTCCTTGACTGGGTCGTAGATGCGGATCCAAGCTGTGAAGTTGTTCGACCCTATCTTTTGCGTTGCATCGACGGCCGCAGCGAGGTTCTCACTCACGGCCAACTCCGCGAAATCGCCCGCGGCCGCAGCGCTGTAGCCAGCGAAAACATGCGCCCCGAACGCGTAATTCGGCTCCATGCGCCGCGGATTTTAGCCAGCGAACGCGGCGAGGTTCCCCGTCGTCTGGGCGGTTGCATAGATACTCAGGAGCTCGTCTGCACACGCGCTGTTCGTGCCGGTAGGAAGCGCCTTGCCCGAGTCCGCTGCCGCATCGCAGGCATTGTTGAGCGCCGTAACAGCAGCCGCGGTCAGGTACGGACTCAATGTCTTCCAATCCTTGCCGGCCGGCTGGAGGACCTTGCCATTCTTGACCATCCAGAAGAAGGTGGCATCGCCGACGTCGTTCTTGGCCACAGTATTGTCCCAGTCGAAGACGGCGACGGGTTTGTTGGCGGCATTGTAGGTGGCAGCGCGCTGCCCGAGCGCGGCGAGCATGGCGTTGAGCTTCTCGCGGTTGGTCCCATACCAACTCAACGTCGCATCGAGATCCCGCGGAGACAGCGCGCTGTTCGGCGCATCCGCGGATGCATCCGGCGGCGCGCTACTTGTCCCAGTTGCGTTATTGCACCCTGCGGCGATCAGCGTCGCCGCGACCATAGACCAGAGACATCGCACGTTTCTTGTTCTCATGGACCCAATCTCCTCGTTGCAAACTCGTGTCGTCACGCTTCGACGCCAGCGCCTCCCCCTCAAGGGCTAAGACGCTCCATCTGCCACACTCCCCCAGCCCGTCGGTACTGAAACCGATCGTGCAGCCGAAACGCCCCCTCTCGCCAAAACTCCATCTCCTCCGCTACCAACCGGTACCCTCCCCAGTGCGCTGGACGAGGCACTGGACCCAATAAATACTTCGCTGCCAATAGCGCCACCCGCGCCATCAGCGCCTCCCGCGACGACAGCGGACGACTCTGCTCCGACGCCCACGCCCCCAGCTGGCTCTGCAAGGGACGAGTCCTAAAGTACGCATCCGACTCCCCCTCCTCTACACGCTCCACCGGCCCCGCAACGCGCACCTGCTCGCCGATGGCTGCCCAATGCATGCACAACGCTGCGTAGGGGTTGACCGTCAGCTCCTGTCCCTTGCGGCTCATGTAGTTCGTAAAAAATACGAACCCCCGCCGATCGAAGGACTTCAAAAGCACCACACGCGCCGACGGTCTCCCGCGTGCGTCGGCGGTCGCCAGGGTCATGGCCGTCGGATCGTACGGCGCTTGGGTGGACTCACAGGCACGCGCATAAACCCCTTCAAAGCGGGCAAAAGGATCGGTAAGCTCCATGGCTCGCTCTATAGCGCGTCAACCAGAGCCTCGTGTCGTGTTATGGGCACGGCCCATGAGCGACACTAATACCCCCAAAGCCTACGATCCCAGCGAAGTCGAGTCGCGCTGGTACGCCTTCTGGGAGAAGCATGGCGTCTTCGAGGCCAGCGACGCCGCCACCGACCACCGTCCGGTCTACGTCCTGCCCATGCCGCCCCCAAACGTCACCGGGTCGCTCCACATGGGGCACGCCCTCACGTGCACCCTCGAAGACGCCCTGGTCCGCTGGCACCGCATGCGCGGATTCAACACCCTCTGGCAGCCAGGAATGGACCACGCCGGCATCGCCACGCAAACCGTCGTCGAGCGGCAACTCCTGCGGGAAGGCATCACCCGCCACGACCTCGGTCGCGACGCCTTCGAACAGCGCGTCTGGGCCTGGAAAGCCGAAAGCGGCGGACGTATCGCACTGCAGCAGCGTGTCCTTGGCGCTTCTCCCGACTGGGCCCGCTCCAAGTTCACCATGGACCCGGACCTCTCCGTTGCGGTCCGCGAAGCCTTCGTACGCCTCTATGAGGAGGGGCTCATGTACCGCGCCACCCGTCTCATCAACTGGTGTCCCGAGTGCCGTACGGCCCTGAGCGACCTCGAAGTCGAAAACGAAGAAGGAGCCAACGGCGAGCTCTTCGAGTTTGCCTACCGCGTCTTCGGCTCCGACGACGAAATCGTGGTCGCCACAACCCGTCCCGAAACCATGCTCGGCGACACCGCGGTCGCCGTTCACCCCGACGATCCCCGCTACATCCACCTGCACGGCGAAAGGCTCATTCATCCCTTTGTCGAGCGCTTCGTCCCCGTCATCACCGACTCGATCCTGGTCGACCCCAAGTTCGGCACCGGCGCAGTCAAGGTGACCCCGGCCCATGACTTCAACGACTTTGCAACAGGCAAGCGGCATCGACTCGCCGAGGTCAACATCTTCACGCTGGACGGCAACGTAAACGAGGCAGGGGGACGTTTCACTGGGATGGACCGCAAGAAAGCGCGTCATGCCGTGAAGAAGGCGCTGGAGGATCTAGGTCTGGCTCGTGGAAGCAAGCCGCATGTTCTTGCACTGCCTCGTTGCCAGCGTTCCGGTGGGGTCGTCGAACCGATGATCTCAACCCAGTGGTTCTTGAAAATGAAGGGGATGGCCGATGCAGCGCTCCAAGTGGTGCGCAAGGGCGAGACTGAGATTATCCCCTCGGAATGGACCAAGACGTACGACCATTTCCTGGAGAACATCCAGGACTGGTGTGTGTCGAGGCAGCTCTGGTGGGGACATCAGATCCCAGCATGGTTTGGACCGAACGGAGAGATCCGGGTTGCAAGGGAACGTCCCAAGGACCTTGGTCCCGAGTGGGTCCAGGACCCCGATGTTCTCGACACCTGGTTTTCGAGTGCACTGTGGCCGTTCTCGACGTTGGGATGGCCTCGAGAGACTGCGGCGTTGCGGAAGTTCTATCCTGCGAGCGATCTCGAGACGGGATACGACATTCTGTTTTTCTGGGTTGCCCGCATGATCATGTTGGGGGAGCACTTCATGGGCAAGACCCCGTTCAAGCGGGTACTGCTCCACGGCATGGTAGTGGACGAGACCGGCGAGAAGATGAGCAAGGTCAAGGGGAATGTCATCGATCCTCTCGACTTGGTGAACGGGACGACCTTTGCGGAGATGGTGACGAAGACAGCTGCGGGGGCCTCCGAGGCGGAGGCGATGGCGAAGTTCAAGAAAGCGTATCCATCGGCTTCGCAGCTGGGGACTGGGTTTCCAGCGTTTGGTGCGGACGCTGTACGGTTTACCTTGGCGACCCATGCACCGAGCAACAAGCGCATTGCGCTGGCGCCCAAGCGGATTGAGGGCTACCGGCATTTCCTGAACAAGATGTGGAATGCCACACGGCTGGCATTGGATCTGGTGGGGGATTTCAAGGCGACCGAAGCGGCTCCTAAGCCCAAGGACTTCTACAACCGATGGATCTTGTCGCGTCTTGCTGCAGCGATTGCAGCGGCCAACGACGGGTTCGAGACGTTTCGGATCGACGAAGCGGCCAACGAGGGCTACCGGTTTTTCTGGAACGACTTCTGCGATTGGTACCTAGAGATCGCGAAGACGGTACTGCGCAAGGGGGAGGATGGCACGTACAGTCAGCCCGACATTGTCGAGGAGACGCGAGCCACGTTGGTGCATGTGTTGGAGACGTCGCTACGGCTGCTTCATCCGCTGGCCCCGTTTGTGACGGAGGATCTATGGCAACGGATTTCCCGACCACCGAGCCGCAAGGTCTCGATTGCGTTCGGGCCGTATCCTGGCGAGGGGGACGCAGTGAAGGATCCCACGGTAGACCGAGCGATGGCAACGTTGCAGGCGGTGATTTCGGCAGCGCGGACCATTCGAAGCGAGCACGAGGTTCATCCTGGGGCCGAGGTAGCGTTGGGGCTTCGGACGAACAGTGCGGAGGTGCGCGGGTTCTTCAAGGAGCGGAGGGCAGCTATCCGCTTTTTGGTGAAGACCAAGGGGCTGCCGATGGTAGCGGGGCTGATGGCACCGAGGGAGCCAGGGACCACGGTAAGCGTAGTGGCAACGGATCGAGGGCCAGTGGAGGTTCTGGTGGGACTTCGGGGGCTTGTGACAGCGGACAAGGAGCGAGCGCGGGTGGCGAGGGAGCTGAAGAAGATTGAGAAAGACCTAGGGGCGCTGGAGAAGAAACTGGGGTCGGCGGGATTCGCCGATCGGGCGCCGAAGGAAGTGATTGAGGAAGCGCAGTCGCAGCGCAAGGCGTTCATGGAGGCCAAAGCGCGTCTCGAGGCGTCGAGTGCGTTGGCAGACGAACTGGACGAGGGCTAAGGTCGGGTACCATGCTGCACGATACCGAGGATGGCTTTCGACAGATATTCGAGAGCTCGCGCGACGCCATGATGGTGCTAGTTGCACCGTTGTGGCACTTCGCCGATGTCAATCAGGCGGCATTGAGCCTGTTCGGAGTTCCCAGCAAAGCTCATTTTGCCAAGCTTGCGCCAGGGGACGTCTCACCGGAGCGGCAGCCGGACGGACGCTCTTCGACGGAGAAGGCGTTGCAGATGATCGCTGCAGCTCGCGATGAAGGCTTCGCCTCTTTCGAATGGGAACACCGGCGCATGAACGGTGAAACCTTTCCCACCGACGTGCTGCTGACCCGGTTCAACGTGAGAGGACAGGTCTGGTTGCAGGCCACGGTGCGCGACATCAGCGCCAGCAACACGTCCAAAGCCCTTCACGATGCGATCTTCAACAGCGCCAACTTCTCGAGCATTGCGACGGACGCGAAGGGAGTCATACAGCTCTTCAACGTTGGCGCCGAGCGGATGCTGGGCTATGCGGCCGCTGAAGTGATCAACAGGATCACGCCGGCCGAGATTTCCGATCCTCAGGAAGTGATCGCCCGTGCGATAGCGTTGAGCGCAGAGCTCTCGACACCGATCACACCGGGCTTCGAGGCCTTGGTGTTCAAGGCGTCACGCGGCATCGAGGACATCTACGAGCTTAGCTACATTCGCAAGGATGGAAGCCGGTTTCCGGCGGTCGTGTCGGTCACGGCCCTTCGCGACGTCCAGGGCTCGATCATTGGCTACTTGCTGATCGGCACGGACAACACGGCTCGCAAGCAGGTCGAATTGGAGCAGCAGATGCTCGACCAGGCGCTGAAGCAAACCAACATCGAGCTCGAGAACGCCAAGATCACCGCAGAAAAAGCCAACCTGGCAAAGTCGGACTTTCTAGCCGCGATGAGCCACGAGATCCGAACGCCGATGAACGGCGTCATCGGAATGATCGATGTGTTGCAGCAGAGCAGCCTCAACGCGTCGCAGATGGAGATGTCCAACATTATCCGTGACTCGGCGTTTGCCCTGCTTGCTGTGATCAACGACATTCTGGACTTTTCCAAGATCGAGGCTGGCAAGCTCCAACTCGACTGCGTGCCCATGAGTGTTGCTGACGTGGTTGAGAGAGTGTGCGAGATCATGGATCGCATGGCCCGGAAGAAAGGGGTGGAGTTGACCATGTTCACCGACCCGTCCATTCCCGACGAGGTGGTGGGGGATCCGGGGCGGCTGCGTCAGATACTGATCAATCTTGCCAACAACGCGATCAAGTTTTCCAGCGGTAGGCAGCGACCGGGCCGAGTGTCGGTGCGTGCGAAACTGGCCGAGAGCAACACGGAACGGGTGGTCTTGGAGTTTCAGATCGCCGACAACGGCATTGGCATCGATGCAGCCAACCTCGCGCGGCTGTTCACGCCATTCATCCAAGCGGACACCTCGACTACGCGGCGCTTCGGCGGAACCGGCCTTGGGCTTGCCATCTCGCGTCAGTTGGCAACCCTCATGGACGGCGAAATCGCAGTGCAGAGCGAACCCGGCAAAGGCTCCCAGTTTACTGTGCGCATCCCTTTCGCGTTGCCCTCCGAGCAGCCCCCCCCACAGGTCGGAGCCGACCTGCACCTGGTCGCAGGATTGCCTTGTCTCGTGGTGGACTGTCCGGATGGCATTGCCGACGATCTAGCTGCCTACTTGTCCTATGGCCAGGCGGTCGTCGAACGTGCCACCGACGTCACGACTGCGCGGCAATGGATCGCGAGCCGTCCATCAGGACGGTCTATCGTTGTCGTCGACACGAGAGTCGCCAACCCACTGCTGGAGGACCTGCGCGCAACTGCCCTAGCCCACCCCGAGAGCGACACCCACTTTGTTGTTGTCGGCCGTGAGCCGTGTGTTGAAGATGTCAATCTGGTGTTGGTGGATGGGCATGTACTGACGCGCAGGGACTTGCTCAAGGCGGTAGCCATTGCAGCCGGTCGAGCGAAGGCGCCGAGCGAAGTCCGCCGTCGTCCAGCGAGACGGTGCGTCGACGTGGCAATCTGATTCTGGTCGCTGAGGACAACGACATCAACCAGAATGTGATCTTGTACCAGTTAGCGTTGCTAGGCTACGTTGCCGAGCTCACTGCCAATGGCCGCGAGGCTCTAGACCGATGGCGCAAGGCGAAATACGCCTTGCTGCTTACCGATCTGAACATGCCGGAGATGGACGGCTATGAGCTGACCGCTGCCATTCGACGCGCTGAAGGCGAGGGTCAGCGCCTGCCCATCATCGCCCTTACCGCCAACGTGCTGAAGAGGGAGGAGAGCCGTTGCAAGGAAGCGGGCATGGACGATTACCTGTCGAAGCCGGTGCTCCTCGAACGGCTCCAAGTGATGCTGGAAAAGTGGCTGCCAGCCCCTGCGCTCCCCTCGGGCGGCCGTCTGGCCGTGCTGGACATGGCGGTACTGCCGACGCTGGTGGGCAATGACCCAACGCTGATCGCCCGGCTTCTCAGGGATTACCGCCGTTCTGCGAAAAAGGCCGAAAGTGAACTACGCGCTGCCCTGACCCTGGGCAACTGGAAAGCGCTAGCCAATGGCGCCCATAAACTGAAATCATCTTCCCGCGCCGTGGGCGCACTGGACTTGGGCGATGTCTGCGCTCGGCTAGAACTCGCGGGCAACGCGGGCGACACCGATGCCATCCAAACGATCGCTCTCAAGCTCGAAAATGCCTTGAAAGCTGTCCTTGCCGCGCTCGATCTAAAAGTGAAGTGACATTGGCAATGGCGCACATTCTGCTCATTGACGACGACCCCTTTCAGCTCACACTACTTTCATCTCAGCTCGCCAAACTGGGCTGGGAGCCTGTCGATGGCTGCATGTCCGGCCCGGAAGCGCTGGCCCTGCTGGAGGTACAAGCTTCCGGCGAGCAGGTGATTTTCCTCGACCTCAACATGCCCGGCATGGATGGCGTAGAGTTTATCCGCAGGCTTGCCGATCTCTCCTACACGGGCGCCTTGGTACTGGTGAGCGGGGAAGATGCGCGTATCTTGGAAACAGCGGCGCGGCTTGCACGTGCCTATCACCTGAATGTGCTGGGCCGCCTGAACAAGCCGGTACAGCCCGAGCTGCTCCGAACGCTGATGGAGCATTGGTACAGTAAAGCGCCAGCTCCCGCCCGCAAGGCGCCTAAGAGCTATTGCGCCGCAGATGTCCGCCGCGCCATCGTTGGCGGCGAGCTGGTGAACTACTACCAGCCCAAGGTGGACGTTGCGACGGGTGCCCTCAAGGGGGTGGAAACGCTGGTGCGCTGGCGTCATCCTGAGGATGGACTTGTCTTCCCAGACCAGTTTATCGGCATCGCAGAACAGGGGGGCCTCATCAACGACCTGACCACCGTCGTGCTCCTTGCGGCACTCAAGCAAGCCAGGCGCTGGCGCGACCAAGGTTTGGTGCTGCGGGTGGCGGTCAATGTCTCCATGGACAATCTGGCACAGCTCGATTTCCCAGATTTTGTGCTGAGTCAAGTGGTTGTCTCAGGAGTGCCGGCAGAAGACCTGATTCTGGAAGTGACAGAATCCCGCATCATGACAGATGTCCTTTCTTCCCTCGATATCCTGACCCGCTTGCGTCTAAAGCACATCAGTCTGTCGATCGACGATTTTGGCACCGGCCATTCTTCGCTGGCGAAGCTGCGTGATATCCCGTTCAACGAGCTCAAGATAGACCGCAGCTTTGTCCATGGAGCTGGTCAAGACAACACCAAGCACGCCATCTTTACCGCCAGCCTCGCCATGGCTCGCCAGCTGGGCATGACGACCGTGGCCGAAGGGGTGGAAGACCAAGCCGACTGGGACTTCCTACGCCAACAGGGCTGCGACCTCGCTCAAGGCTACTTCATCGCTAGACCCATGCCAGCTGAGGACCTGCTTGGCTGGTTGGCTGACTGGCACGCGCGTGTCGAATTGGCCCCCTCAAGACCGTGACCCGTGACCAGGTGTAGCAACGGTGCTAAGGTCTCCCACATGATCGACGTCATCTCCCTCCGCTACGGTACCGCCTTCAAAAAAGCCTTCCGAGACCCCGAAGTTTTCACCGCTTTTGTCCGCGACGCCACCGGCGTGAGCCTCGACATCACGGAGGTCCAGCAGGAGTACTGCTACAAGGAAACGATCGGACGGGTCAAAGTCGAATACGACCTCTTTGCCGAGGACACCAAACACCGGACCATCGTCGAGTTGCAACACATACGCGACGATGACACCTTTGAGCGCTTTCTCTACTACCACATCATTGCACTGATCGAGCAGGTGCATGGGCACCAACGTTACGACTTTGACCGCGATGTGATTACCTTGGTCGTGCTCACCCGCGATATTCGGGACAAGAGGTGGCAGTTTGACTGGGCGGAAGTGAACTTCGATGTGCACAATGTCCAAGGGACTGCGCTGGGCATTTTCAACCATCGGCTGGTGTTCGTGAATGCCCGGCGCGTGTCTGCAACGACCCCTGCGGCACTGCGACCTTGGCTGGAGGTGGTTGAAGACTCGCTGGACGGCCAGGTGGATGAGGGGCGTTTCCCCAACGACCTGCTGCAGCGGGTGATCCAGCGTATTCGGGTGGACCGTGTCGATCCGGAGGAGGCCATGCGTTTGAAGGACGAAGCGACCTGGGAAGTGACGAAGGCGGATGCGCGGGCCGAAGGCGAGAGGAAGGGACGGGCCGATGGGCTCGCCGAGGGCGAGAGAAAGGGGCGCACCATGGCCATGAAAGATGCCGCGCGACGGCTCGTCGACGCCGGTCATTCCCCGGAAGATGCGGCACGCCTGCTGGGAATTACTGTCGAAGACCTGCAAGAGCCTTAGCCCTGCCCTCCATCTGCCCCTACCTCCCCTCCTGGTCCTTGGACCAGGTGGTCTGGTCTTTGGACCAGGTGGTCTGGTCTTTGGACCAGGTGGTCTGGTCTTTGGACCAGGTGGTCTGGTCTTTGGACCAGGTGGTCTGGTCTTTGGACCAGGTGG
>CAITRH010000590.1 GCA_903894755.1 uncultured delta proteobacterium | reverse complement strand
TGGACCTTCACTGGTATTTGGAGACCAACGGTGCGACCGGTTCGTCCCCCACGGTGGACCCGTCCGGGCGGTGGGTGGTGATCACGGACACGGTCTCCGTGGACGGTGGCGAGCCCAGGGCGCGGCTCGTGGTGGCGGACATTGCGGCGTGCAATGCCAATGCGGGGAACGTCCCTCCGACGTGTGCGCCGGGGTGGACCTACGTGCTGAACGGCAAGGCGCTCAATGCGCACGTTTCCATCGACGAGGACGGGGTGGTTTATGCCTGGCAGCAGAACGCCCCGGAGGTGCCGGACGAGCCGGAGCTGGTGGCGGTGGAGCGGGACGGAAGCTCCAATTCGGGCCGGGTCAAGTGGTCGTCCAATTTCCCGGCCTCGGAGGCGGGGTTCAGTTGTCCTCGACCGGAGCAGCTTTCCACCGAATGGTCGTCCACGGCACTGGTGCTGGACAACATGGTGGTGGGGACGATCACGCATCTGTGCGTGCCGACGGTGGAGCAGGAGCTCAAGATGCCGCTTCCCATTGCGGTGAAGACGCAGCATGAGTTGGTTGGGGTGCGAAGGAGCGACGGCGCGGTGCTTTGGAGGAACGTCCCGTCCCCCGATGACAGCATCAATTCACCGTTGATGGGGGCAGACGGGCACCTCTACGTCCCCATCCTGGGCATGATCGACTTTGCCAAGCTCCCGAGCGGAGGACCCTACACCGATTGTGCGACTTTCAACGCTCAGGACACGGACTTTACGGGAGGCGTCCAACAGTACCGCGTCCCGTGAGCTCATTTGGGTGCCTGGATGTGCTGGGAGTCCAGCCTCCATCGTAAACTCGCCGGGCTGACCCTCAAGCCGCGGGAAACCATTGCAACAAGATCGCAACATTCCCATCGCCAGTGGTAAAGCGCAGGGGCGGGTCGCGGTCGCGAAGTGATCCAATGGACCAAACCTGCGGTTTTCGAAATGGTTTTGCGTTATCCTGTCCCAGAACAAGCTCGCTTCCAGCGCGAGACCACGACAAAGGATGTGCACGATGATGGGCGCCACGAACTTTCGATGGGTTTGGCCTTGTGTTTTCTTTGCGATGCTCCTGCTCCCGTCCTGCTCGACCACGGCGGCGACGGCGCCGTCGGCGAGCACGACCCAGGCGCAGGTGCAGGCAACGCAAAAGCTCGTCGACGTCATCTCCCTCGAGACGGCGATCTTCGACTCGCTCCTCCCGGAAACCTTCGACCCGAGCACGTCGATGGAACGCGTGTGTACCCTCGCTGCCGGGAAGATCTCCAAGTACTTCGCGTTGCCCGCCAAGAACCTGATCTTGCCCGACCCGGACCCCAAGTGCGGACAATTCGCCAACACCTGTACGGTCGCTACATCGTGCTCCGAGGCGGTAGCTCCCGCCACCGGCATGACCCTCAACATCGTGCTGAACAACAAATGCACCGGCCCCTACGGCGCTGCGGACATCCAGGGGAGCATCCACGCGACCTTCCACGTGGAGGGGGGAAAGCTCGTCGTCGACGTCGCGACGGACAGTCTCTCGGCGGGGTTCCTCGTCGGCGAAAACGCCATCAACATCGACTACGAGGCCAGGGTCACCGTCGCGCCGACACCGGTCGTGTCCGGGACGGGACGGAACGCCGTCTCCCTCGACATCGTTTACGAGGACAAGATCAGGATCGTCACGTACGTGCCGGTCTTCGCCATCATCAATGCCAACGGGTACGTCCATGCGGTGAAGAATGCGGAGACGTCCTGCGTTTCCCTGGAGGGCGGTTGGAACCTCCTAGGAGATGCGGACGACTACGAGCTGACCTTGAAAGGCTTCACCAAGTGCGCAGCCGGATGTTCCGTGGGCGGAGAAGCGACCATGACGCCCCGCCCCAAACAGGATGGCGGCCGTCCGATCCCGTCCCTCGACGCTGGGTCCGTCGCCGAGCCAGGGTCCCTCCGAGTGAGCTTCGACGGCTCGACGAAAGCTACCTATTCGCGAGGCACGGAGACCGGGACCTTCGAGCTTTCGTGCATCCCCAAGAGCAACTCGGAGTTTCCCCAGCCCAACATCGTCGCTACCCTCGTGGCGGGGACCTACGGCTGCACGGGATACAACGGGTGTTTGAACGTCACCATCGACCAGGACAACAAGGCCACCATGACGTTCCAAATGGACAGCGGTGAGGGTGGTTTCGCCTGCTCGGGAATCGCCAAGGTACTGGCGAACGCGAGCTGGTATCCGATTCTGCTGCACTGCAGCAGCTCGAAGTACGAGGTGGACATAGGCTGGCACCCGCTGAAGGACTATTACGACCTGGTGGGGAGCGTCATTTTCCTTCAAGAAGGGGGCTATTCGGCACCGCTGCTCTGCGAGCCGTTCTGAGTTAGCGGACCAACGTCCTCAGGCGGTCCTTGACCTCCCCGTCGCTATGCCGGCTCGACGGACCCGAGTTGCCGACCATCGTGTCCGCGCAGACCGGCTTCGGCGCCCGAACCACCGTGTCGAGCACCTTCTTGCCCGTGCGGCGCTCCCACACGAGGACCTTGGCGTCGGCCATGCTGTAGGTGAGCTCCGTCGTTCTTCCGGTCTTGACGTTTCGGTACTGGCCGCAGGTCCCGCCGTGGAGCGTGCTGTCGACGAACCCCAACAGGTCCACATCGGCGAGCGAGCCCGGAGAGCCGAAGTAGCTGACCACCGGCGTGGTCGGGTTCGTCGCCCGGTCCACGACGTAGAGCGACCGCTTGCCCCCCGCAGCCGACTCGCCAGGAAACGGCAATGCCTTTCCGGGGGCGTCCCGGACCGTGGACACTAGGTACGCCTTCCAAATCTCCCCAGTGAGCGTAAGCGTTCCCGAGGCCTTGGCCCCGTCCGGCAGAGTGAGCGTCAGCGGGACCGGAAGGCTCGTGAACGTGATGTCCCCCTTGTCGTCGACTCGGGCGTCTTTCGCCTTCTCGAGCAGCCCGAGGGGGAACGTCTCGTCGCGAGCCTTGCTGACGGTAAAGCTCTTTCCCAGCGCCTCGGCCCTTGTCCCGACCGGGGCGCTAGCGAACTGCACCCCCCCGACGCCGAGTTTCCCGGTGCATGGCTCCTTCGTCCCGATGCACGAAAAGCCGGCGCGCGACATGTAAAGGCGCGGCGGACGTCGTACCTTCTCCTTACCGGTGGCGATGATGAGCGTGCGCTGACCTAGAAACGGCTTGCGCTCCAAGGTCCCGGAGATGGCCACGTCCACCTCGG
The DNA here is from genome assembly GCA_903894755.1 of uncultured delta proteobacterium. Taxonomy (GTDB): domain Bacteria; phylum Myxococcota_A; class Polyangia; order Polyangiales; family Polyangiaceae; genus CAITRH01. The sequence continues at coordinate 8,153 of CAITRH010000590.1, read as the reverse complement.
AGGCTTCCGTGTCCGCATCGCTCACGAACAGGTGCGCGTCGATGGTCGCGTGCCCCTTCGCGTCGGTTCTGGCGGTGTTGCTGTAGAACCGGACCTCCATGTTCGGCAGCGTGTCGATTTCGAAGTGCACCTGCTCGCCACCGTTCGGGTCGAGGGAGGCGGTGACGGTGAACTTGATGTCGATGGTCTCGATCTTGTCCTCTTTTTTGCAGCCGAGGAGCGCAAGCGGAACGAGGAGCAGAACAGCGGATCTGGGGCGCATGGGCATCCTTTGCTTTCGAGAGGGACGTGTATGCCTCCCATACCCCAATGGGCGCAACTTCGTCGAGTCGCGTGCGTCACCACACCCGGACGAGCGTGTAGGCCGTCAGCAGCGAAAGCGCAAATGCGCTCGCTGCAAGCAGCAGGAGATAAGCCAAAACGCCCCCCGCACGAAACACCAACCACGCCTGCGAACCCCGCACCACCAACAGTCGCGCCCGGTCATCGCCGCGAAGCACCATCTCGAAGCACATTTCCCTGTATCCGGTGGGTTCCACCCGCGCCAGATGGACCCCAGAAGCCGACACGAGCACGCGATCATCCACGAAAACCGCCTCCTGCGTCATCTGGACCCTCGCCGCACGGTGGTCGACCCGACCGGCCAAGGACGGAAACCGCGTCTTGAACGTTTCCACCTTCTCTGCTCCGTAACGGCGGACCCGTCCCCGCACCTCCGCGTCCTTCAGTTGCAGACGACAACGACCGGAAGGATCCACAACTTCGACGTCCTCGGCCAGCTCCCTCAGGCTCGACACCGTCGAGCACTCCCGTGTGTGTTTCCCGCTTTTCGTGTCCCAAAGGCTCGTCACGTGGGTTTCCAGGAAGACGCATGTTTTGCCTTCCGCAGTCTCCACCGGTGTTGCGTCGCACCGGATTCTTCCTGCTACTTCCACGTCACCGGTTTGCACCGTGCCAATGGGGACGGTGGGGCGGCGCAGGATGGTCCAAAGGGCTCGCACGTGCGGTGGAAGGTGCAGGAGCACGTAAACTCCACCAAACCCCGCCAGGAGCACGTCGAACACCAGAAAAAGCAGACTCTTCACGGCTGCTCTGTCTTCGAGAGGTCCAAGAGCCTAGGCTCCACCGCCAGGTGGAGGAGCAGGATCAGGCCGACGGTCAGCCACACGCTGGCGATGGTGAGAAATACGGCATGCTTTTCCCGAACGTCGGGCCACGGACCGGCGCCGGGAGGGGACGCCACGCTGTCGACGCCGTCGTCGCAGCGGATCACCGTGTTCGGTTCCGTTCCGCGGCAGCCGTAGACCTCCACGTCGTCGCCGGTACGAAGGCACACCTCGACATCGACGGCTTTTTTTACCTCCTCGGGGCTCAGGACGTAACACCTCTCGACGTTCGGGTCGTAGGGGCGCGACGTCCGGTTGCCCGAAAGGACCGGTGAAAAGGAGTCGGAGACATGCACGTCGCTGTGGCCCAGGCGCGTGACGAAAAACGACGTCTCCTTGCTCCGGGGGCACAGTTTCGCCAAGGTCCGTTTCATCTTCGAGCCGTCCCGGTAGGCGCGCTCGACCTCGACCCAGCGCGCCCAGGCGCCGCAGGAGCGTCCTGTGAGCGAGGTGAGCGGTTCGGCCAGACGCGCCTTGCCCTTCAGCAGCACCTTGCGCTGCTGCGGGGTTTCGTCGAAGGGCCGGTGCGACAGAAGATCGTGGGTCGTACGCAAGACCTGGGCGTCTGCGTAGACACAAGACGCAGGGACACCCACGGCGAGCACCGTTAACAGAACCAGAAGAAAGAGGCTAGGTCCTGGTGCGTTCATGCCCCATCAATGTGCCGCTCCCCCTTGAACGACGAACAACGTACCGTTCCGCTCCAGGGAGAACAAAAGGCTGCCGGACGAGGCCAGGGCGAAGCTGTTCCAGCCCATGGACGTCCCTACCTGGAACCACCGCCCGGAGGTCGTGTCGAGGCCGTAAAGCCCACCGTTCGACATGTTGACGTAGACCAAAGGACCATCGCACGTCGCCGTGACGATGGTTCCCCACTGAGACGGATTGCCAATGTTCCTGTACGCCCCATCCTCGGGCCTCACGGCGAACACATCACCCGACTCCTCCACGGCGATGAGCTCCGTGCCACCAAACAAGAAGCGCGTTCGCCACGTATCGAGGGCTCCAAGCTGGCGCCAGCCAGAAGATGGGTCAAAGGACCAGAGCTTCCCTGGAGTCGAAGCGAACAAGGAGCTTCCCAAGCCGGTCACGGAGGTGACGGCGCCCCACTCCTGATTGTTTCCAGGCTCGCCCCACGCCCCACTGGGGAGCTCCATTTGAAAGAGCTTGCCCGACTGTTCCACGAGCCAAAGCGTCCGCGTCATGAGTGTGGCGGCCATCAGCCGGGTGTTCCAGCCGGAGGAATCGCCAAGTTGCGCATAGGTCCCGTTCGGCTTGATCGCGTAGACCTTCCCGTTGCTGTGGGAGAGGTAGAGCACACCCCCGACGGCGACCATGGCCCGGCTGTTCTGCCACTCGCCGTCTTTGGAAATCTTGGCCCATCCCTGTTGGGCCGCTGCCACTGGAGCTGCCGTCGCTCCGCTGGCAAGCAGGGTGATTTCGACGTCCGCCCCCGGGTCGACTTCGCCGGGGATGTCCGCGCTGGCAACGACACGGTAGGTGGTTTCGCTCGGACGGCTCGCTGGGATGCCGGTGGGGAGAGTGAAGGAAAAGGCGAACGGATGCTGCTGGCCCGGTTGCGCCGAAAAAGCCTGCGATACGATCTGGTCGGGGCAAATGTCGACGGTGCGAAGGTGCATCTGCCCGTCCTGGCCCCGTTCGGCGAGCGTGCACTGAACGCGCACCGAGATTTTCGTGATGGGCTGGAGTCGCTTCCCGCCGATGTAGATGATCTGCCCCGTGATGGCGGTGCCAGCATGAACCTGAAGCGCTGCGGGTGCGATGCTGAGCTTTCCGCCACCGACGCCGAGTTTGTCCAAGAGTCCCATGTGTCGTCACCCCTTTTCGTCCGACGCAACCCCCGATGTACGCCTCCGCCCGAAGGCGCACAAGATTTTCATGGCTGGTTCATCCGTCGGTGGTCAAGGGCTCTGGTATGCGCGAGCATGAGGCCATGGGCACACCGGTCACCCCCACGCAACGCTGGATCATCCTGGTCGCCTTCGCGTTCCTCCTGGCGCTGTTCGGGTGGGGGATGCTCCGCGCCCCGCGCGACGACACGGCGGCTCTGACGACAGCCATGAAGCCGTATTTCGACGCGATCGACGAAGCGCGCTACTCCGATGCCTACGAGCTCACCACCGGCGCCTACCGGCAGGCCATGTCGAGGGAACAGTTTGCGTCGGCGCTCGGCCGAATTCGCTCCGAACGGGGCAAGACCCTCCAACGAGAGTGCGTCGAGTCCAGCGGTTTCGCCGAATTCCGGGGCGCTACCGGTTTCACCTTCCGCTACTGGCTCACCTTCGAGCGGGGCGACCGCGAGTACGTCTTCTACCGTGTGCTTCGTACCGCCGAGGGTTCCTGGCGCATCGACGCGAGTGGGAAGCGCTCCACCGGCACCACCTTCGACCGCTCCGCCTGGTAAGTCGGCACCTTGCGCCTAACCCGAGGCGAAGTGCGGTGGCACATGACCGCTCGGAACGCTGCCCGAAGCGAAGTGCGGTGGCACATGACCGCTCGGAACGCTCCCCGAAGCGAAGTGCCGTGGCACATGACCCTTCGGAGCGCTCCCCGAAGCGAAGTGCCGTGGCACATGACCCTTCGGAGCGCTCCCCGAGGCGAAGTGCCGCGGCACAAGGCCCTTTGCAACGCTCCCCGAGGCGAAGTGCTGCGGCACATGACCGCTCGGAACGCTCCGCGAGGCGAAGCGCCGTGGCACATGACCGCTCGGAACGCTCCCCGAGGCGAGGTGCCGTGGCACATGACCGCTCGGAACGCTCCGCGAGGCGAAGTGCCGTGGCACATGACCATCCGCTGCGCTCCGGGAGCACCCAGCCGGTGAGGGTGCGGCTAGAGCCGGCTTCTCTTTGGACGGAATCTTCAGCAGTCTTGTCCTTTCCTGCCGAGTAGTCCTCGCCGCGAGCGATGGAAGGACGAAGTCTCCTGCAAGTGCTGCCACGACCACCGGGACGAAGGTGGCGTGGTTTGCTCGGAAGGGAACCCATTGCGACAATTCGCCGCATTGACACGGCTCCGGGCTGCACCTACCGAGACCGATCATGGCATCATCTTCGAACGTTCGCTCTCTCCGTGATCGCACGCGCGACGCGCTGTCTTGGCTCGCGTGTACGGACCATCGTCAGCTCGGTCTGGCACACCTTACTCTCATCGTGGCGGCGATGTTTGTCGCGTCCATGGATGCTGCCTTTTCTCCTCTAATTGCTGGGTCGCGCCCCGACACTGCCGTCGATTTGCTGCGTGTCCATGGCGTCGTCATGGTGCTGCTTTGCGTCGTCCCTGCCGTGCCAAGCACCCTTGGCAACTTCCTGTTGCCCTCGCTCGTCGGAGCAAAGGCGATGGCGTTTCCGTGGGTCGGTCGCGCAGCGCTGGCCCTCCACTTTGCGGGTTTCGCCCTGGTCCTTGCGGCCACGCAGAGCGGCGCGACGACCCACGCGGGAAACGCGACGATGGTTCTCGGCCACGCGGGGGTGTCCGTGTCGTGGCTCGTGGCCGCCATGACCGTGCTCGTTCTGTCGAGCGCCCTCGACGCGGTCAACGTGCTCGTCACGATGCACACACGGCGCCCGCTGTCGGTCCCATGGAGAGCATTGCCGACGCTGAGTTGGGCACTCTACGGCGCGAGCCTCACCTCCCTGTTAACTGCGCCGGTTCTATGTGTTGGCGTCCTGCTGGTGGTAGGCGAACGAACGATCGGTCTCGGCGTGCTCGACCCGCAGCTCGGGGGCAATCCGTCCCTTCTTCCGTATCTTCTTTGGCTCTATTTGCACCCGGCGCTCGCCGGCGCGTTCATTGCGGCGATGGGAGTGGTCAGTCACGTCCTGGCAGCACATTCGTCGCGTCCGGTGCATGGAAGCATGGGTCCGGTCTTCGTCCTCCTTGCCATCGCGAGCGCGTTTGGATGGGGTCAGCACGTGTACGCCGCCGCGATCAGCGGTCTCGTTGTGGTCGAAATGAGTTTCGGAGCTCTGCTCTTCCAGGTCCCATTGGTTTTTCTGATGACCCGCTGGCTAGCTGCCCTCCGCGCACCCATCGCGCTCCGTACGCCGATGCTCTACGCGCTCGCCTTCATCGCTCACTTCGCAGTGGCAGCGCCAACGGGACTGATGCTCGCGCTGCCGAATCTTGGACCGTACCTCGGAGCGAGCACCTTCGCCATAGGACATCTGCACTACCTGGCCGCGGGTGGAGTCGTCTTCGCGCTGCTCGCTGGGCTCCATCATGTGTGGCCCACGTTGACTGGGCGCCTCTACGACGAACGACACTCGAAGGTGGCCTTCATCGCACTTTTGGCGGGAACGGAGCTGGCGTTTTTCCCGATGTTGATCCTCGGCAGCCGGGGAGTGCCACGTTCGGCGCTCGGCGCGTCTCGGGCAATGGAAGGCTGGCAGATTGTTTCCTCACTCGGCGTGGTGCTTACCGTGGTGGCACTTCTGGCGGCCTTCGGCATTTTGCTTGCCGCAATGGTCCGGGGGGAGCGCGTTACGCATCGGTCTGCCGTTTCCGGCAATTCGCCCGAGCCATCGGCGTCTGAGCTCGTTGCCGGGCTTCGACCCTGAGCACGACTCCGCAGCGGACGCGGTGGTCATTTCACCGGCATTTCTCCCAAAGGGCACCCCTCAGGTCGCCGAGCGTGTACCCCACGGCTTGGTCTTCAGGGTACGCCGCCATCAATCGAGCACGTATTTCCGAATCGAGAGTGTCCTTTGGGCCGTGGCAAGGCAAACAGGCCGCTTCGATCTCGATGGGAAGGATGACCCTTGCCACCGGGCCCTCTTGCGTTTGTGCAATTTGGGTCCACTTCGCGATGCCCGAGGTTTTCCGCTCACCTTGCGCGCGAAGCCAATCGGAGACCCATGCCGGTCCTGCATCTTTTGGCGTGCGCAGTCGCAACGAGGATCGTCCGACGCGCGCCCCCGTTTCTTTGGTCACTTGCTCTCGCAGGTGTGGGGCGTCGTGAAGGCAAACGTCGATGGCCACCTTCGGGCCTCCGTCCACCATGGCCGCCGAAAGGCGCTCGCGGAGTCGCTTGCCTAGTGTTTTCGCAGCGCTCTCGGCGCCGTTGACAGCAGCACTCTCCAGTGACGTGAAAGATTTCTGCGCGGAGCTGCCTGCCGTCGTTGCCGGTCCAGGGGCTGGAGACGGTTCCTTCTGGCATGCGAGGGAAGTTGGTACGATCAGGAGGGCGAAGGCAATGGAAAACGTTTTCATGGTTTGGTGCTCGACAGGTTGATCGGATCCTGATTGTATACTTCGCGCCGACGGAAGGGCAGTCCTTCCCGACGCATTCTCGGCTCAACGGCGAGCGGAGCACGTCCCGCGAACAAAATGCGCCGAAGGCTCGGTCCGGTGGAATCTTTTTGCTCCGTCAGCGGCTCTTCGAGGGAAGGATGATAATCATGGAAACCACCATGCGAGGACACTGGAATGAGCTCACCATCGGATATGACGAAGCACTCGCGCGCCTCCCGGAAGCTCTAAAGAACGAAGGCTTCGGCATCATCACGGAGATCGACCTCGAAAAAACCTTCAAAGCGAAGCTGGGTGTCGACTTCCGGCGCTATCGCATCTTCGGGGCGTGCAATCCGAAACTTGCTCACACCGCGCTGCAGCATGACTTGCGGTTGGGGGTTCTGCTGCCCTGCAATGTGGTCCTTTATGAGAAGGACGACGGCAAGGTTGTGGCGGGTGCCATCGATCCGCTGCAGACGATTGGGACAGGCGGCGCAGGACTCGAGGATCTGGCGCGCGAGGTGGCCGAGCGCCTCCATCGGGTGCTCGCGGCGCTGTCCGTTTAGGGCCATCATGACCCAGGGACTTGCGTCCCACGTTCCGAATTTTCGGTCCCAGTGCGGGATGACGCAAGGCCCGGATCGAGTCGCCTGGCTCGGCCGAAGGTTCACGTGGAGGAACCTCGGTGCAGCTAGAGCAACGAAGACCGGTCGGTGCGCCGCTCGGAGAAAACGCGGGATTTGGCGCAAGTTGAAACAGCGTGAGACGCCGTCGAAACACTCGTGTCGCGGGGGCGTTTCGAGGCACGGCGAGAAGGCCGAAGCGGCGGGCGAAGGCGCCGCCTTTGGAGGTAGAAGGTCAAGGCATGGGCGTTGCTCCCATTGAGGTGGTCCGATTACCCAATGAGCAAATTTTCATTTTCCCTTTCGCGTCGTTCGCTTCTGAAAACCGCGGGTGTCACTTCCGCAGCCACCCTCGCGATGGGTACGGCGACGGAAGCTGAGGCTTTTGCATTGCTGCAAAACCGAGAAGCTCCCATCCCCGACCGCTCGGTTCCCAGCTTCTGCGAGCTCTGCTTTTGGAATTGCGGGCTTTTGGCCCATGCAAAGGGCAACCAGATCCTTTCGCTGAGCGGGCATCCTCAGTACCCCAACGCCCGCGGCAAGCTCTGCGGACGAGGCAACGCGGGGCCGCCTTCGTACGGGACGAAGACCGGCTCAAGTATCCCATGGTGCGTGTGGGGAAACGCGGCGAGGGAAGATTCCAACGGGTGGGATGGAAAACAGCCTACCGAACCATCGCCGACGGGTTCCGACGCATCAAGGAAGCGCACGGCGCGCAGGCGCTTGCTCTCTTCTACCACGGCAAGGGCGGCCCCCTCCTGCGAAGCATGCTCGTAGCCTTTGGCAGTCCCAATTACGCCGCCCCTTCCTACGCCCAGTGCAAAGCTGCCCGCGACGTTGGCTTCAAGTTGACCTTCGGCGAGAAATTCCCAAGTCCTGAGCCGCTCGACTTCGACCAGACGAAGTGTATGGTGTTCTTCGGATCCAACTTAGACCGCTGGCGGGGCGACCATTTGAACGGTGGATCCTTGATCGCCGATCTCGATGGCCCCGTGAAGCCGTCGTTCGAGCATGAGCGCGCTTCAGGGTCTTCCCTCGTTTGGAGGCCCGAGGATCAACATTTGCTCCGTGTCAAGAGCAAAAATATACGTTGCGCCTCGATGCGTTCGGAACG
>CAITRH010000589.1 GCA_903894755.1 uncultured delta proteobacterium | reverse complement strand
GACGAGGGACGACGTTCCGCATCAAGCTTCCTCTCACCCTTGCCATTATCGACGGCATGAATGTCAAGGTTGGCGGCGAGACCGTTACGATCCCGCTCCTTTCGGTTGTGGAGCTCATCGAGCACAAGCCCGAGACGGTGAAGACCGTCGAGGGACGCGGTGAGATAGTCGACGTGCGCGGCGAGATCCTTCCCGTCATACGCCTCTACGAGATCTTCGACTTTGCGCGCGACGACGAAGCGAAGAACCACGCCAAGGTTGTTGTGATCGAAAACGAGGGGAGAAAGTTTGGCCTGCTTGTCGACCGTGTCATCGGCATGGAACAGGCTGTTATCAAGCCGCTTGACAAGAGTTTTGCGCTGATCAAGCGGCTCGGAACCACCTTCTCCAAGCCCGACGGCATCGCCGGAGCGACCATTCTTGGCGATGGAAGCGTGGGGCTCATTTTGGACGTGTTCGGGATCGAGCGTATGGCCTTTGGCAACTTGCACTCAGTGAGCTCCTAGGACCGGGATATGGACGTGTCTGCAGGCGATCCTCGCGCTCGCGTTCGTCCGCCCAGCGTTGGCGGCGCCATCGTCAGGCTTCGTCGATTTCAACGTAAGTTTAGCAAACTGTTTGAGCTTATGAGCGAGAGCCTCCCAAGGGTTCATGCGGACGTCAGTGAGCTGTGCGAGCGCCTCGATGAGTTGCAGCATGCCAACGAGGGCCATCCACTGACCATCGCGCTTAGGGCGACGCGGACTCTTGAGACCCGCTTTCGAGGAGAGCTTGAACGCATACGCATCCACACCCAGCACATCTTGTCTCTTGGGCGAGAAGTGACCGGCAGTGTCAACGACATTGCCCGCACCGTTCAGGAGGTGGATGTTCTGTCACGTCGCCTCGGACTGATTGGGCTCAACGCCGGGGTGACGGCCATTCGAACCGGGGCGGAAGGGCGCGCGTTCTCTGTCCTGACTGTCGAACTCGGGGTCATCAAAGACTCCGCTCTTCGTGGCGCCAAGCGGGTACGGGATGCGACCGACGTGGTACGACAGTGCGCCGACGACCTGTTGCACATCGATGCGGAAGTCCAGGCACGTCTCGACGAAGTCGACGCGCATGCTCCAGAACGTGTTGATCTTGTGACCACTACGATTCTGCGTCAGGTCGACAGGCTTCTTTCGACACTGGCCGCGAGTTCCTCGCGCTCCCGCGCGATCTTGGATCCCATCTGCACGATCATGAATTCGATCCAGCGGCAAGATATCCTTCGCCAGGGTATCGACCATGTCGACCTCGTACTGACGGAGCTTCGCGACGAGTACGATCTGCTCGTAGGCCACGATCCTCCACACATTGGCGAGTACCTTCGGTTCCAGCAAAAGGGGGGGAACCTCAGTGCGAGCCTGCTCAAGTCCATCGACGGGGAACTTGTCAAACTTTGCGGAGATGTGGACCGACAGCTCGAGGCTATTGTGACGGCAGCAGTGGTGCTTGCCGATGTTCGCAGCGAGCTTGGCGAGGGGAACGTTCGCAGTTTTACGTCCCCTTTTGAAGCCCTAGAGGAGACCCTGAGTCAGCTGGTCCAGCACGCGTCCTTGCTCGGCACCTGCGAGGGAATTGCGCGTCGTCTCGACGGGGCGGCCCACCGTGTCTCCGAGCAGCTTGGCGAGCTCGATACGCTTGCCAGACAGCTTCGCATGGTCAACGTGTTTCTCCGCATCGAGGTAGCCCGGTCCGACGCGCTTTCTCGGGGCGGGACCATTTGCCAGGAGCTTGAGACGACCTTCCACAGTTTCGTTGCCTTCGTTGCGGCTGCGGAAGCCTCGCTAAAAAAGGCGCGCGAGAATGTCACGAAGCTCGAGGCGTCCGCGAGAGCTGCCTGCGACCTTGCTTCCGGAATCGAAGTACTTCGCTTGAACGTGGCATGTCATGCCGAGGCGACGCAGCAGGCCGCCAATAATTTTGTTAGAGAGCTGGATACAGTTGTCAAAGCCGGGCACGAAACCGCGCAACATGCGTCCGACTTTTCTGGGCGGGTTCGGCGCTTTTCGGCGAGCATCGACAGCCAGCGCGAGGTCAACCACGAGTGCACCGCACTGTCTGTCGAGGCCGAAGCGCTCCTCGCCGAAATCGGCGAAGACGACGCCGCACTGGACGAGGCTGCCCAGACCAAAATCGAGGCCATCATCGACCGCTTCACGATCTTTTCACATAAAGAGATAGCGCAAGCTCTCCAGCTGGGGGAAGCGCGCGAGGGCGGTTCGGGGGGCGAGCTGACCCTGTTCTGATATATAGGAGGTACCATGATCGCGGTTGAGTGTGACGAAAGCGGAAACGTGACCATTGCAGGCGATGCCACCGTGCACGAGGCCGAACTCTTGCGCGATGGCCTGCTAAACGCGGTCCGGGCGAGTTATCCTACCTACACACTGAGTCTTGCTAAGCTCACCGCCATCGATTCGTGCGGTGCGCAGTTGCTCGTCTCCTTTCGACGCAGTGTCCCAAAGGTTCGTGTCCATTCCTGTCCTCAGCCCCTGCGTCGGGCCCTCGAACAGATCGGTCTTGCCCGCCATGTGCTCTAGGAACCCACCATGAAGTCTCGCTGCATGACACCGTTGCGCCTTATCCTCAATTGTGTGGGGTAGACATGGGTAAGAAAATTCTCGTCGTTGACGATTCCGCTGTCCTCCGAGCTTCGGTCAAATTTACGCTCATGTCCGCAGGTTTCGAGGTCGTCGAGGCGCACGACGGCAAGCACGGCCTCGAGGTCCTCAAACAGATGGTCACTGCCGGCGACCGTCCTGTCATCATTTTGACCGACATCAATATGCCCGTCATGGATGGCATCTCCTTTATCAAGTATGTCAAACAGACCTCCTGTAAGTTCGTACCGATCCTCGTCCTCACCACAGAATCTCAGGAGGTCAAAAAGAATGAGGGCAAGGATGCTGGCGCATCAGGATGGTTGGTCAAACCTTTCAAAGATGACCAACTCACAGCAGTGGTCAAGAAGTTCGTAAGGGACTGACACACCATGGCCACTGGTCTCGAGCTCGACGCCTCTGGACGGATCGAAATCTCCGATTCGGACTTTGCCAAACTAAGTCACCTTATCCAGACACGCCTCGGCATCAAAATGCCACCGGCCAAAAAGCCCGTGATCCAATCACGCCTTCTGCGACGTCTCCGTATCCTCGGCATCGCCACGTTTCACGACTATTGCCAATACCTCTTCGATTCTGACAACTCGCAAGAAGAGCTCTCTCAGTTCCTCGACCTTGCCACCACCAACAAAACCAACTTCTTTCGCGAACCCCAGCACTTCGAGATCCTCACCCGCCAGGTGCTCCCGTCCCTCGCCGAGCGGTCGCGCCGCGTTTCCGTCTGGAGCGCCGGCTGCTCCACCGGTGAGGAACCCTATACCTTGGCAATGGTCCTCAGCGAATTCGTGGAGTCCCGCGGCCTCACCTTTTCCGTGCTCGCCACCGATGTCTCAGGAAGGGTGCTCGAACAGGCGGCACGCGCCGTTTACGCCGAAGAGGATATCCAACCGGTCCACCAAAACCTCCGACGCAAGTACCTCCTTCGAAGCAAGGACCGCTCCCAACAGCTTGTTCGCATCGCCCCTGAAATCCGCCGACTCGTCCGATTCGAGCGTCTCAACTTCATGGCTCCAGAGTTCCGTATCCGAGAGCCACTGGACATCATCTTCTGTCGCAACGTCATCATCTACTTCGACCGCCCGACGCAAGAACAGCTTATGAACAAATTCTGCCGTCACCTCAAACCAGGCGGATTTCTCTTCGTCGGTCTTGCCGAATCCCTCAACGGCCTCCAGGCTCCCATCCGCTTCCTCGGAAAATCCGTTTACGTGAGAGAGTGACGTGAAAAAAAGAATTCAAGTTCTCATCGTAGATGACTCCGCACTCGCACGGCGCGTCATCCAAGATGTCATCTCCACCGACGATGGCCTCGAAGTCATGGCAACTGCCCAAGACCCCTTTGCCGCTGCCGATGTCCTGAAAACACGCATCCCCGATGTCATTATCCTCGATGTCGAAATGCCCAAGATGGACGGGATCACGTTCCTAAAAAAGCTGATGAAGCAGCACCCGATCCCCACGATCATCTGTTCCACCTTGGCCGAGGCAGGTTCATCCACCACCATGGCGGCCCTCGAGGCCGGGGCCATTGACATCATCCAGAAACCCACCGTTGGAACCCGCGAATTCTTCGAGGAGTCCAAAGTCCGCGTCTGCGATGCCATCAAAGCCGCCGCCCAGGCCCGTCCCCGCAAAGTTGCAGCCGCCCCCCTCGTGGCTCATTCCGCCCCAAAGCTCACCGCCGACGCCGTGCTACAGCGACGGGGGGCCACCAAGGCCATGGCACGCACCACCGAAAAAATCGTTGCAGTGGGGGCCTCCACAGGGGGAACCGAGGCGGTTCGGGTCTTTCTCCAGGGCATGCCTGCCGACTGCCCTGGTATCGTGGTTGTGCAACATATGCCTGAAAGATTTACCACCACGTTTGCCAATCGCCTCGACGAGCTTTGCAATATCGCAGTCAAGGAAGCGCAAAACAACGACCCTGTGGTTCCAGGGTTGGCCCTCATTGCCCCTGGAAATCGCCACATGCTCCTCAGGAGAAGCGGCGCACGGTATTACGTCAAGCTAAACGACGGTCCCCTGGTCTGCCGCCATCGTCCTTCTGTCGATGTCCTCTTTCGTTCCGCCGCTGAATTCGCTGGAGCTAACGCGGTCGGGGTGATCATGACGGGCATGGGCGATGACGGCGCCCTTGGTATGAAAGAAATGAAGGACGCGGGGGCAGTCAATATTGCCCAAGACGAAGCCAGCTGTGTGGTGTTTGGAATGCCTGCCGAGGCCATCAAACACGGCGGGGTCGACCATGTGTTGCCCCTCGACTTGCTTGCGTCCAGGGTCATCCAGGTTTGCGAGCGACGCGAAACCAAGGGCGGCATTGGCAGGGGTTAAGAGTCAAAGGCCCGCGACTTCCGCAGACCTCACCCCCCAACCCCCCTCTCCCTCGACATTGTCCTTACCCATTCGGGTAAGGACAATCGTCTTCGAGAGAGGGGGG
>CAITRH010000588.1 GCA_903894755.1 uncultured delta proteobacterium | reverse complement strand
CCTGCGGCAAGTCCGGTGGTGTCGGCGACTCCGGCGCCCAAAGACGACGGGGTGACGTTTGCCAAGAAGGCCCCCAAGGTCGGGCAGAAGCGTGAGCAAAAGCGCTCTATGGAGATGAAGCTCACGATAAAGATCGCAGGCCACGACCAGCTCATGGAAACCGCCGAGCGCGAAACCAAGAAAGAGGAGATCCTCGAGGTCTCAGGCAACGCGATCACCAAGCTCAAGGTGACCTTTGTCGAAAAGGCCGAAGTAGGCAAAGACAAGGATGGCAAGGAGCAGGTCAAAGCCTCGCCCGTCTCTGGAAAAACCTACATCGTCGTGGCCAAGGACGGCAAAGTGACCGTGCTCGACGAGAAAGAAAAACCCGCCCCCAAGGCGCAAGCCGACTTGGTTGCTGCCGAGTATCACACCCTTGGGAAACCGGACCCGCTCTCCGAGGGCATTCCCGATCGAGCGCTCAAGCCTGGAGACAAGATCCCGGAGCTTCTCGAGTCGCTGAAAAAGTTCATGCGTGAGGGCAAAGAGGATGACGCCTTCGAGCTCACCGATGCCACCGTGACCTTCAAAGGCAAGGAAGGGGAAAACGGTCTGTTCGAGATTGCGTTCACCATGTCCAAGGGCGACAAGGACATGAAGATGAAGATGCCGCTCAAAGGGCGTGCAGTGGTGCGTCTCGTCGACAGCCAACCGGTCGAAGTTGCCATGGAGGGGACCGTCGAATTAGGCGCTGGAACCGCTCCTCCACAAGGAGCGCCGGTCCCGTCGGGGAGCGGCTCCATGAAGCTGCGGATGACCACCACCTACGAGTAGTCTGTCCCAGGTGCACCCAGGGACCTCCGTCAACTGCGTCGAGGTTCCTGGGCTGCAAGCGGCTCGGTCCGGTAGCCTTTGACAAGGAACTCGCGAAGGGTGGCAAGACGTCGTTCGGTGGCGAGTTCAAGGGTTCCTTGGCGGCCGGGGGCTGCAACCACCTGGGCGACATCGGCTTGAGCGCGCCACTCGGGGGTCTTGGGGAGTCCGAGGCTTTCGCGGAACGCTTCGCCCAAGTCGATCGCGGAGCTGAAACGTTGTCGTGGGTTCTTGGCGAGGGCGCGTCGGAAAAGCGCGTCGAGGTTCAGTGAGGCTTGGGGAATCCAGGTCCGGATGGATGGCGGGGGAGTTTCGACCTGGTCACGCCGGATGACGAACTCGCCTTTGTCGCCTGCGAACGGGGCGTGTCCACTGAGCATTTCGTAAAAGACCGTGGCGGCCGAGTACAGGTCGCTGCGTCCGTCGAGCGCGAGCCCTTGGACCTGCTCGGGCGACATGTAGAGGCTCGTGCCGGCGTCGATCCCGGTGACAGCGCGAGTGTCGAAGCGTGCGATGCCGAAGTCGGTGAGCTTCACGATACCGTCGCGGCGAATGAGCACGTTGGCAGGTTTGATGTCGGCGTGGACAATGCCGAGGGCGTGGGTTGCGGCCAGGGCGCCGAGGAGTTGCTGGAAGTAGTACCAGGCCCGTTGAAAGGGGATTCCGGCCGGTTGGCCAACGCGGGCGCGCGCGACGTGGCGGGCGATGACACGTTCGATGGTGTCGCCATCGACGTATTCGATCATGAGGACCAGCGTCTCACCACGTTCGAAGAGATCGTAGAAGCGGACAATATTTGGATGGGAAAGGTGGCGAAGGGCTTCAGCTTCGTTCCGAAAAGCTCCACGAGCGTCGCGAGCGATGTGCGGATGGAGCACCTTGAGGGCGACCGGTTCGGGGGGACCGCTCCCGCGGGGGTCGCTAGGAGGGAAAAAAAGCCAGCCGCGCCAGACGACCCCCATGCCCCCTTCGCCGATTCGAGCGTCGGGGACCACTTGGGCATAACCGAGGTCGATGGCGGTTCCTTGCGAAAGCGTCTCGCGAAGCGGCTGGAGTGCTCCGCAACGCGGGCAGACCCGTCCCTCGGGAGGCACGGGAGCGCGGCAACGCAAGCACTCGTTCACGTCCCGAAGGCTAGGCGAAGCGTCCCCCCGAATCGACCTGGCTGGCTGCACGGCGTTCAAAGGCAGGAAAG
This sequence comes from uncultured delta proteobacterium, assembly GCA_903894755.1. GTDB lineage: Bacteria > Myxococcota_A > Polyangia > Polyangiales > Polyangiaceae > CAITRH01. The sequence continues at coordinate 6,009 of CAITRH010000588.1, read as the reverse complement.
AAGTCCGTAAAGGCTGGACAAGGGGGCACACCTCGGTCCACGATGGGGCTCATGGAAGTGGGGTGCACACCTCCAGCTTCGAGCTTCGGCGTTCTTCCCACAATGCGGATTCTGGCGTTTCTTTTGCATGCCATGGAGCACGCGGATGCATAAGCAGCAGGTCGTCGAGCCAGGGGTTGAGTCGGAACTTGGTTCAGCGGAGCCCTGGCGTAGGTCGGGGGTTCAACTTTCCGGTGGCGCTCCTCACGACGACGATGAGACGTTCCTCGCACGTTTTGCGCACCTCTTACGCGGCGACGCGGAGTTTCTCCACGAGGTGGTGGATCGGTTCGATCAAGGGGATTTCACGGGAGCGCTCGCAGCCTCCCAAGACCTTCTGGACCGCAACCTGGTGCCTCGCCTCTTGGTGCCGCGTCAGATGCTCGACGAGCTCGCCTTGGATCGCTCCACCTCGACGCTGCTGATGGCCATTGACGATGAGTCGACGCTCGAGGCGGTGATCGAGGCGAGCACGCTTCCTATGGTCGAGGCGTTGAGCCTTCTGGCTCCCCTTGTCGAGGACCGCATCGTGGAGCTCCGCGGGACCGAACGAGCGTCCTACGCCTAACGCAATCTGGCAATTGGCCCGCGGCATCTAAGGGTGGTACACCTCGGCAATCCCGCGTTTCGGCTCGGCCGACCTTCCCCACGGCGGGCTGTTGTGTCCCATGCTCGAGGTGCACGAAATCATCAGTCGCGTAAGGGACTATCAGCCTGAGGCTGACGCCGACCTGATCACACGCGCCTACGACTACAGCTGCAAAATGCACGAGGGGCAGCGTCGCAAGAGCGGCGACCCGTACGTCATCCATCCCATCACGGTCGCTGGCCTCATCACCGAGCTCCGTCTCGACACCGCGAGCGTCTGCGCGGGGCTCCTTCACGACGTGGTCGAAGACACCCTGACCACGACGCAAGACCTTCAAAAAGCCTTCGGTGTCGAAATCGCCGAGCTCGTCGATGGCGTCACCAAGCTCTCCAAGATCAACTTCACCTCCAAAGAGGACCGCCAGGCCGAGAACTTCCGCAAAATGGTCGTCGCCATGGCGCGCGACATCCGCGTGCTCCTGATCAAGCTCTGCGACCGTGTCGACAACATGCGGACCATGCAGCACATGAGTCGCGAGGCTCAAGAGCGCATCTCCCGAGAGACCCTGGAAATCTACGCCCCGCTCTCCAACCGCCTCGGGATCCAGTCGATCAAAAGCGAGCTCGAGGACCTGTCGTTCCGCTACCTCGACGCGGACGCTTACCACGCCCTGGCCGCGTCCCTCACCCAGACCAAACACGACCGCGACCGCTATATCTCCGAGGTCTCCAAGCTCCTCGCAACCCGTCTTGCCGAGCAGGGGTTTGCCTGCGACGTCTCCGGTCGCGCCAAGCACCTCTATTCCATCTACCGCAAGATGAAGCTCCAGGAGTCCACCCTCGAGCAGGTCCACGACCTCATCGCATTCCGCGTGGTCGTCGAGACCGTCAGCGACTGTTATGCCGCACTCGGCGTCATTCACTCCCAATGGACTCCGGTCCCAGGACGGTTCAAAGACTACATCGCGCTTCCTAAACCCAACATGTACCAGTCCATCCATACGACCGTGATTGGCCCGGGACGCGAACGCATCGAAATCCAGCTCCGCACCAGTGACATGCACCGCGTCGCCGAACGTGGCATCGCCGCCCATTGGAAATACAAAGAACGTCACGGCGGCGGCGTGTCGGACCAGGACGCGCAACGCTTCGGTTGGCTCCGACAGCTCGTCGAATGGCAGAAGAACCTCACTGACCCCGCCGAGTTCCTCGAAGGCGTCAAGGTCGATCTGTTCCAAGACGAGGTCTACGTGTTCACGCCCAAAGGGGATGTCCGCGTGTTCCCGCGCAGCGCGACTCCCATCGACTTCGCCTACGCGGTCCACAGTCATCTTGGCGAGCACATCACGGGAGCGCGCGTCAATGGCAAAATTGAGCCACTTCGCTACAAACTGCGCAACGGCGACATCGTCGAGATCCTCACCAGCACCAACCAGCATCCCTCCAAAGACTGGCTCGACTTCGTCGGAACGACCCGAGCCCGCTCCAAGATCCGCGGCTTTCTCCGTCTCGAGCAGCGCGAGAAGTCGCATCGTCTAGGCCAAGAGCTCTTCGAGCGCGAGCTTCACCGCAAGGGCATCAGTGTCCAAAAGCTCTTCAAAAACGACGCCGAGCTCAGGAAAATCCTCGAGGAAGTCAAGGTCCAAAACCTCGACGAGCTCTTTATCGGCATCGGCTACGGCAAGATCGACCCCGATGAAGTCGTTGCAATCTTGGCCCCTCCCGATGAAGACGGACGCGCCAGCAGACCTCCCGAATCGGTCCGCGAGGGGCAGCTCGCCAAGCTCGTACGAAAGGTCATCAAACGCGACGAAGGCGCTATCCGAATCAATGGCATCGACGATGTTCTGGTTCGGTACGCCAAGTGCTGCAATCCGCTCCCCGGTGACGACATCCTGGGGTTCATCACCCGCGGACGAGGCGTGACCATCCATCGACGCGGTTGTACTCGCGCCTTCGACAGCGACCCCGAGCGACGTGTCGAAATTCAGTGGGAGGCCAACGCTCGTATCAACCGTCCCGTGCAACTCGTCGTGACCACCCTCAACTCCACTGGAATCCTCGCGGACGTGGGGCACACCTTCAACAGTCAAGGCATCAATATCCTCGAGGCCAATTGCCGCGCGACGGCCGATGGAAGGGCGATCAACCACTTCTCTTTCGTTTGCACCGACTTGGCCCAGCTCAAGGTCCTGACGAAGGCGCTGCTAAAACTCAAAGGCGTCGTTTCGGTCGAGCGGGCTGGGCCAGTCCAAACCTGAAACTTCGCACGGCAAAAGGACCAGGAACCTCGTCGCTCTCGAGAGCCGTCAGCACCCTCACCTTCGACGGCTCGAACCGATGAAGATCCAGGTCTCCTCGGATTCGCCACTCGTGTTCCCCCTCCCAGGCTCCTCCCCAGGCTCCCCCGGGCCCTCGCGCCTGTCGAAACACCGCGTCATCGGTCTCGCCGTGGTTGCCGTCGTCGTAGGTCACGGGCAACGCACCGAGGTCCTGCGCGACCGCGAGCGGCACGGCGATTCCGTAAGGCTCGAAGGCGTAGCGGGCAAAGCGCGCTCTCCAGCGTACGAGCCCCACCGCCTGTTCGGGCGTGCTCGCCGTCAACGCGACGCAGCGGGCTCCGCCACGAATTCGGACACTGGACCCACGCACACGCATCTCCCCCACGATGCGTCGAAGCGTCGAGAGGCCATCGCGCCGCGCTCCCCGCGCTCCCCCTGCCGCTAGCTCGGCAAACCAGTCGCAACGACGTTCCCCAGGCCAGGGCCCGTCGCACGACCGCGTCAAATGGACCAGCGTGGGCTCTGCGCCAAAGAGCCCCGGGTCTACGACGTTGGGACGTCGTTTGGTCCATGCGGGCGTGTGGCTCTCGGGCTCGAACGGAACCTCGAAGCTTCGGTCCACGCGCTCCAGTGACTTGCCGATGCGCTCTGCGAGGCGTCCTGCGGGCCGAATCGAGACAGGGAAAATGCGGTCGGCGTTGACGAAGGCGGCTTCATCGCGTGCGACGAAGGCTCGTGTTCTGCTGCCGGCTGCCGATGGACCTGCGATGGGCTCCACTTCGGAGTCATGTCCAAACTCGTGTTGGAGCCAGATGTGCGGGTCGACGGCGGCGACTGCCCCTTCGGGCCACAGCACGAGCACGTGGGCCTGTCGTGTGAGGGCGCGCCAAAGGACCAGTTCCCATGCGGTGGTACCGACCGAGCAAACGAGCGCGTAGCCTTGGTCGACGACGGCATCGACCGCAGCGAGCGCGGCATGAACCCAGGGGTCCGAGCCAGCGGGACAGCGCGATTGGGTCGAGACGAGGATGACGGCGCGTTTCATGCGCTCTTTCGGGGGTTCAGCGGGAGGAAAAACGCGCTATCAAGCGGTCCATGTGGCTGCAGGATATCGTCAACTGGTTTTTACCCCACGAAGAGAAGTTCTTTGACTTCCTCGAACGGCAAGCGCGGGTGGCTCACCAAGGGGCGCAAGCGCTCCGAAGTTTTGCCGACGGGGTTTCTGCGGACAAGGTGCGCGCTGACGTGCAGCAACTCGAACACGACGGCGACAAGATCGTCCACGAGCTCGAAGAGGCGCTTGCGCTGACCTTTGTCACGCCGCTCGATCGCGAGGACATTCAGGAGCTTTGCGGAACCCTCGATGATGTCCTTGACATGACCAACGGCACCGTGCGGGCGTGTGCTCTTTATGGTGTGGAGCGGGCGACCGCTCCGATGACGCAGCTCATGTCGTTGCTGGTCGCCTGCACGGCGCTTTTGGCAGAGACCATGCCCAACCTGAGAAGGAACGACTATCCGACCATCGTAGAGGCCTGTCGCAAGATTCGAAACTTGGAGAAGGACGCCGACGTGGTGTTTCGAGATGCGGTCAGCGCACTCTTTCGCGATCCCACGATCGACGCCAAGGTGCTTCTTCGCGAAAAAGAGGTGCTCGAGGACCTTGAAAACGCCATCGACCACTGCGAAAGCGTTGCCGAGACCCTAATCCACCTGTCGATCAAGCATGGTTAGCCTTCTCCTTGCCGTTATCGTTGCGGCGCTAGTATTCGACTTCATCAACGGCTTTCACGACGCGGCCAATGCGATCGCGACGGTGGTATCGACGGGGGTACTGCCGATCAGGACAGCGGTGCTGATCGCGGGCGTGCTGAACTTCGTGGGGGCAATCACGGGGACTGCGGTAGCGCACACCATTGCAACGGGGTTTGCCGATCCGGGGGTGGTGACGCAGCAGGTGGTCTTGGCGGCGCTGCTTGGGGCGATCGTGTGGAACCTGATCACGTGGTGGTATGGGATTCCGTCGAGCTCTTCGCATGCGCTGGTGGGAGCGTTGGCGGGAGCGGTAGTGGCGGCAGCGGGTGTATCGGCGTTCAACTGGAATGCACTGGTGCAGAAAGTACTGGTACCGCTGGTGGTATCGCCGACGCTGGGGTTCTTTATTGCGTTCTGGTTCATGGTGGGACTGACGTGGCTTCTGCGAAGGGCTCGTCCAGCGGTAGTGCATCGAACGTCGCGGCGGATGCAGCTTGTGTCGGCGTGTTTGATGGCATTTTCGCACGGGTCGAACGATGCACAGAAGTCGATGGGGATCATTACCTTGGCGCTTCTTGGGTTTATAGCGCAGGGGCATGGGCCGTTGTTTCCGACGCAGCTACTTCCAAGGTCCGGGGGGCAGGTTCCGACGTGGGTGATTGTGGCCTGTGCGTTGGCGATCGGCTTTGGGACCATGGCGGGGGGCAAGCGCATCATCAAGACTATGGGGACCAAGATCATTCGCATCTCGCCCTTGCAGGGGTTTGCGGCAGAAACCGGCGGAGCAATCACCATTTTGGCAGCGAGCCATCTTGGGGTTCCGGTATCGACGACCCATTGCATCAACGCGTGCATCATGGGGGTTGGGGCCAGCCGAAGACTTTCAGGGGTACGATGGGGAGTGGCCTCCAATATCCTGCTCGCGTGGGTGCTGACGATTCCAGCAAGCGGTGCGTTGGCGTACGGGTCGCTTGTGGTGCTGCGACTGGTATTGGGCTAGCGCTCGATCGGCAATCGGGAGCTTCCAGGTTTAGGCGAAAGGGACTCCCTAGGAAATAAATACACCAGAGCTACCCCTCCGATGTATCCTCTCACCTATCCGGGGGTCAACCGTATCGTCCCATCGAGTCGCGGGGATGCCAACATGCGACGGCGGTAAATTTGGGGGCTTGACCTGCCACCCATTGGCCCTAGGTCGGCACGTGGGTAGGATGGCCGAGCTCATTAAAGAGCAGCAGGCGGAGCTCGAGAGGCTTCAGAAGACCTCATCAGCCTTCGGGGCGGGACGAAAGCCATAACTTCCCTGCCCGGCCTTGCGTCCTGGTTTCTTCTTCTTGTCGTCCGG
>CAITRH010000587.1 GCA_903894755.1 uncultured delta proteobacterium | reverse complement strand
TGCCAATCAACGCATGTCGCCCTCATCGGTTTTCCCGGATGAAACTCTGGAAGTGCGTTGATCGGCAGCCCCGAAGGGGCGACACAATTCAGCACTGGGCTGGGCCCAGGGTGCGGTGATCGCTCGCTCGGCTGCTCCGGAGTGTCCAAGGACTTCCGCCGCGAGGTACTAGGACCCAGGCCGGCCTACCCGCTCCCTCACGGACGCGGTGTTTGAAACAAGTATTTCCTAGGGAGTCCCTTACGCCGCGAGCAACTAGGAGCAGTTCTCCACTCAATGTGTGGGGCACAAAAAACCCCGAGAAACTCCATTCGCTCCGCATCGTCGGGCGTGCGGAAGATCTACGGAGTCTCACGGCAGGTCAGCGAAGGACCGCCCGGGTCCGTCCTTCGAGCTGGTCAAGCTGTTTTTCGACCGAGCTAAGAAGGCTCTCGACAGCGTCTTGGACCAGCACGGTCATGAAGGTGTTCGCCGTCTTCAAGGCCTCGTAGTACCGCTGCCGCTCGCGTGTATCGATGATGGCGGGTGGGTAGCCGTGCTTGAGGAGCACCAGGTTCATAAACAGGCGCGCCACCTTGCCGCTATCGCTGGTAAACGGGAACACCCGCAAGATGTCGTAGTGCGCGCGGCAGGCGATACGAAGCGCAGACCGCGCCTTCCACGTCTGCGGGTCGTGGAACCACTCGAAGATCCCCCGCATCTTGGCCGGTATCTTCTCCGGAGGCGTGTACTCGTGGAAATACAGCCGATGCTGCGGAACATCGCGACGGTACTTGACGGACTTGGCGTCGCCTTCCTCGGGGTGAAGAATGCAGTAAATGCGCTTGACCACGTCGAGGGTGATCGGGATCTGGTCGACCGCAGACTTGCGGACATACGCGAGGGCCTCGCGATGGCGCCGGATTTCCCCGAGGGACGGGTGCGGGATCCCTTCGTCAGGAAGAGGCGGCGGCCCTTCGATGGCGCCCCGTAGCTCGTCGAGAGTGTACGGGACCCCTTCGATTCCGCTGTCGTGCCGTATCCACGACATGTCGAGGTCGATCCGATAGCGCTCTTGGAAAGGTCGTCCTGCCCGGCGTAAGCGGAACTCAAGTTCCGCTGTTCGCTGTTCGAGACCGAGAGGTTTGGGCGGTTCCGGCGGGGGCGCCGCGGTTTTTTTCTTTGCTGGAGTTCTAGGTGCCATAACGCTTCCACTTTGGACCACGCAATTGCGTTCAGTTAAGCTAGTGAACCGTAAGCGGAGGCGTCAAGGCAGACGTGAGAAATGCTCCTTCAGCTCACTGTTCACAATCTGGTGCTCATCGAACAACTTACCTGCGAGTTCTCCCCAGGCTTCAACGTGCTCACCGGGGAAACAGGCGCTGGCAAAAGCATGATCGTCGACGCGCTCTCGCTAGTCCTCGGCGGTCGGGCCCGTCCTGAACTCGTACGCGCAGGGGCCAAAGAAGCCGAGGTCGAAGCGCTCTTCGAGCTCCAACCAAACTCCCGCGCCGTCGCTACCCTCGAACAGGCCGGTGTCCCGCTCGCCCCCTCGGAGCGCGGCCCCGAGTTGGTCATCCGACGTGTGGTCTATGCCGAGGGACGAAGTCGCGCGTACCTGAATGGTCGCATGGGGACCGCCTCCCAACTCATCGACCTCGCCCCCGAACTCTGCGACATCGCCTCCCAACACGAAAGCGTCAGCCTCACGGATCCTGCCACGCACCTCGGCTACCTCGACGCCTTCGCCCACCTCACCGACGCCACCGAACAACTTGCCGCACAAGTCGACACGCTCGCCGCTCTCCAACGCGCCCTTGCCGACGCTCTCGCCACCGAGCGATCCCGCGCCGAGCGAGAGGACTTCCTAGCTTTCCAGCTTCACGAGCTCGATGAGTTCGACCCCAAACCCAACGAAGACGAAGCCCTGACCCGCGAACGCGGACGTCTACGCCACGCGGAACGTCTCCGTGAGGCCACCAGGCACGCCTACGAACGCCTTTACGACGGCGAAGGCGCCCTCTGCGACGAGCTCGGACGCCTCGCCACGGAGCTCACCGGGGCATGCGCCATCGACGTCGCTCTCGCCCCCTTCGCACAGGTCGTCGAAGCCGCCCGCTCCGAGCTCACCGAGGCCGCGAGGGCGCTGGGACGGTACGCCGATGGGGTCGAGGCGAACCCGGAACGTCTCGCCGAGGTCGAAGAGCGCGCCTTTCGCCTTCAGAAGCTGCTTCGCAAGCACGGTCCCACCTGTGCGGAGCTCTTTGCCCATCGCGAGGCGCTCCGACACGAGCTTCTAACCCTAGGCAAAGGGGCCGACCGCGCCGTGGCCCTCGAAGCGTCGCGCAACGAGGCGCTCCAAGTGGCCTCGCAAGCCGCGCGAACGTTGTCCAAGGCGCGACGTGCGGCGTCCGAAACCCTTGGCGCGGCCATCGGAAAAGAGCTCGCGCTCCTGGGCATGGGACGGGCCCGGGTGGTCGTGGATGTCGCACCGGTCCCTCCAGGAGGCGACGGGACACTGGCGGTCGACGGGGCGCGACTGACGCGCAACGGGATGGACCGGGTGGAGTTTCTCATCGCGCCAAACCGAGGCGAGGAGCCTCGTGCGCTTCGCAAGATCGCCAGTGGAGGCGAGCTATCGCGGGCGCTCCTTGCGCTCAAGAGGGTGCTGGCAGGTGAGGGACCCGCGAGCAGTTACGTGTTTGACGAGGTGGATGCGGGGGTCGGAGGCGCGATCGCGGAGGTGTTAGGGCATGCCATTGCCGACATCGCGCGTCATCGGCAAGTGCTGTGCATCACGCACCTGGCGCAGATTGCGGCGCTTGCCGACACGCACTTCGTGGTCGACAAGTCGGAAACCAACGGGCGAACGCACACGAAGGTACGTCTTCTCGACCAGGCCGAGCGGGTCGACGAAATAGCCCGGATGATGGGCGGAGTTCGCGTGGGAGAAGCCGCCCGCCGCGCAGCCCAAGAACTCCTCACCCCCCTGCGCCCCCTGCGGGGGGGCTAAACAGGGGCTTTGCCCCTACGCTCCCGTTGGTCGCTACCCCTTTCCTGCAGGGGCGTTTTCGAGGATCGGTTCTGGGTCGTCACATCGCAGTCGGCCCACTGTTACTTCTTGGTCCAACTCCAGGTCTTTGCGACCTGGGTCCGTTCTATCCTGCCGTGTTGTTCGAGAAAACGAAGCATGTTGAGTACCATCAACATCGTCATACTTCTCAAAGACAACGGAATACTTGGAAACAACGCTTCGGTAACAGCGGTCAAGGACATCGCCTTCGTCGACAGCAATTGTTCAGTCAATCCAAGGTAGTGATGTACGTTCGCCAGGGCATGTTTAAGTCGCGCTGTCACGTTTTTTCTCCCAACGATGGGTTCTCCATGACCAGGTATCGCCACTTCAGGCCCGAGGCTAATAACCCTTTCTATGGACTTCATCGCGACGGAAACATCGGACCTGAAATTCGTAACATCCATTCCAATGGAGTTCTCGAAGTCAAACAGATCGCCCGTAACAAGTGCTCCGCAATCCTCAACCAGATAGCCAACATGCCCTGGTGTGTGTCCTGGAACACCAATCACTTCAAGGATGCGTCCCACATCGATGCGGTCGCCATCCCGCACCACCCACTCCACGGTCATCACGGGCTGCTTGCCAAAGGAATACCACAGAATAAGCTTGATAAGACTGCGGGGAAGTGGAACTAGCTCACTTTGAAACGCCTTGTGATCGCTTTGGTCGAACTCACGAAAGAACTGCTCCCGATCCTCCACCGCAGCCCTGTCCTCAGCGCTGACCGCAAGGCACGCACCACAACGACGCTGAAGGTATCCCGCCGCATTCATGTGATCCCAGTGCCCATGTGTCAGCAAAACATGCGATACGGCTTCGAGATGAAGCCCTTCCTCACCCATCTGACCCACAACGGCTCCAAAGGCATTGCCGACCCACACCCCTGGATCGATCACGGCAAGACGCGCTCCGCGCACAACCGTCACGTTGGACGAGCCCGCGCCTCGCCGTATCGAATCTCCTGAACGACCGAGATAAGTAAATATGTCCTTTGCAATGTTCATTCGGACCTTTCGCCTCGTGCCTACTCCTGCACCTTTCGTGGCCTTGGTATCTGGTACTGCTCTAGACGCGACACCAGCGTTCTACGACTGATCCCGAGCACCTTTGCGGCCTGCGTCTGATTGCCTGCACACTGCTCCAGCGCCCGAACAATGAGCTCTCGCTCGGCGTGCTCCACACCGCTTCGCAATGGCCCCCCTCCAGTGGCCACCACTCCGTGACCACCTCCATCCATTGTCGCATCGTCGGCAAGACGCAGACTTGGGGCCGGCGGACGATCGGTGCGCGAACCCAGAGCAATCCCCCTTGCCGGTTGGCTCGGCGGCAGTGGCAACAGCGAATTGCGCGCCACCCGCGGCGACACCGTCGGCCCCATCTTCTCAAGAGGAAGATGCTCGGGAACAATCGGTCCCTCGCCACATAGCACCACTGCTCGTTCCATCACGTTGCGAAGCTCTCGAATGTTGCCAGGCCACGCATACCGCAGCATAACGTCGAGCGCTTCTTGTGAAAGCTCCGGCTCGAACCTCCTACGCGCCTTCCGACACGAATGCGTGATCAACGACCGCGCCAACGGCTCGATCTCGCTCAGACGCTCTCTGAGCGGCGGGATCACAAGCGGGATTCCACTCAGTCGAAAGAACAGATCCTGGCGAAAGCCGCCTCGCGCCACTTCCTCTTCTAGATCCCGGTTGGTCGCCGCCACAAAGCGTACGTCGATCTTCTTGGAGCGCACAGCCCCTACCCGCTGAAGCTCCCGAGTCTCGAGCACCCGCAATAGCTTCACCTGCGTCGAATGCGGAACCTCCCCGATTTCGTCGAGAAACACAGTGCCGCCATCCGCAGACTCGAGAAGTCCTGGCTTCGCCTGCACTGCCCCGGTGAATGCCCCCCGCTCATGACCAAAGAGCTCACTCTCGAGCAGCGAGTCGCTGAGCGCTGCACAGTTTAGACGCAAGAAAGGTTTGGACCTTCGCGGGGACAGTTTGTGAATGGTCTCCGCCAAGACCTCCTTGCCTACGCCTGTCTCCCCAAGCACCAGCACACTGATGGTACTGTCCGCAATACGCTCCGCCAACGCGTATAGACGCTGCATCACTGGGTCGCGCAGGATCCGCTCGGGCTCGTCGTGGTAGGCCGCCATCTCCGGCATCGTGCACTCGTCCACCCGACCGCAAGCTTTCGCCACCAACCCTTCCGGACTCCTTCCATCGTCAGGAAAGAGCGCCACTCCCACCCTCAGCTGCACCGAACGACCGCTCAGCGTCGAGGCCAAACGCTCACGAATTTCCTCCACGGTAAGAAGGTCGCCGTCCGGAAGCAGGATTTCGTAGTCGCCGGGCCCATACAGCGCAACTACGTCCCCCTGTCGCGTAGCCAACGCAAGCGCCTCTTCGATAGCACTGCTCGGAATGTTCCCCTCGACATGCAGGCGAACCAGAGCAAAACGTGTCTTCCCACGCGACGCGCGAGCGCATTCCTCCTCGAGCGACGCCTCGAAGAATCCGTGAGGCCAGATGCGCCTAGGACGGGCCTTCGCAGCACCATCCTGCACCACCAGCGTACTGGCTCCCATTTTGATGAGAGTCTCGGGTTTCACTACGATGCGCGTACGAGGCAATACGCGCTGATCCTGAACCTCCGCGGTACGGGAAAGATCCGTCGGAAGGCTCAACTTTCCAGCCTGGCACACCAGAGTACCGTTGGCGCTGCCTAGATCTTCAAGCTCGATGACCGGGCCTATGTGCAGCAACGCATGACGCCGCGAAATAGCCGTATCGTCGACGCAGACGGTGCATTCCGACGAGCGACCGATGGAAACAACGCCGTGAGCGGGGAGCGCATGGGTCGCAAAAACCCCCTCACGCATTACGAGAAGCACATAACGGTGCATGGGACAGATAGAGTAGCCGCTCGTTGCTCGGGATGCGCGAATTGAGCAAGTTCAAACGACCATCTCCGTCGAGAGAGACTGCTTAAGCGGTGCCGAGTGAGAGCCATAGTCACATCGTACCTCGTGTGCACCGCTGTTTTCGGCTGGCGGGGGGTGTCATTCATGAGGATGCGGAATGGATCATCCAGCGCAGGCGCGAGTGGGCACGGCGAGCCCTCTGACCCTATAACGCAAACCGTGACCGCTCCGCTGCTTCTCGCCCTCATTGCCTCCGTTCTGATCCTTCAATTCTGCATCGGCATCGGGATTGCCATCCTGCGGAAACGCCGTGCTTCTGCCCCAGTGGTGGTCCCCGACGTCGAAGCGGTTTCCCTCCGCACATGGACAGGCTGGCGCAAGTTTCGCGTCGTGCGCCGCGAATTCGAAGACCCAGACCGCACCCAATGCTCTTTCTACCTCGAGCCCGTCGACCGCTCCCCGCTGTCATCGTTCCGACCAGGTCAGTACCTCACCTTCCGGCTCGGCCCCCTCACACGCTGCTACTCGCTCTCGGACAGTCCCGACCCAACAAGCTACCGCATCACCGTCAAACGCGTTCCTGCACCGTTCGACCGTCCTAGCCTGCCCCCAGGTGCCTGCTCCGGCCACCTCCTCGATCGCGTCAAGGTAGGCGATGTCCTCGAAATGAAGGCTCCCTCCGGGCGCTTCTTCCTCGATCCGGACCCGACAACCCCAGCGGTCCTTATCGGCGGCGGTGTCGGCATCACCCCCATGATGAGCATGCTGCGGTGGTGTCTGAGCGAGACCCCCCAACGCATCGTCCATCTGTATTACGGGGTTAGGAACAGCGGCGAGCACGCGTTCAAGCAGCAACTCGAACAGCTGGCCCGCACCCACCGGACTCTCCAGTTGAACGTCGTCTACAGCCGTCCAGGGCCGAACGATGCGTTGGGACGCGACTTTCGACAAACCGGCCACGTGGACATCACTCTGTTGCAACGCACCCTGCCCGAAGGGCGGTATCAATTCTATGTCTGCGGACCGGCTAAAATGATGGAGAGCCTCCTGCCCGCGCTTGTCGATTGGGGCGTTGCCAAAGACAACATCCATCACGAGGCGTTCGGGCCAGCTTCCGCACCTAAGAAAGACGTGCCGAGCCTCCGAGCTCCGGTTGAAATCCACTTTCGTCTCTCCGGCCGCACTCTCCTGTGGGACGGCCAGGATGAAACCTTACTGGAGTTTGCCGAACGGCATGCCGTGCCAGTCGACGCAGGCTGCCGCTCGGGTGGCTGCGGATGCTGCGAAACCAAGCTGGTCTCCGGGACTGTCCGCTACGTGCGTGACCCCGACCATGAGCTGACACCGGGCTCCTGCTTGCTGTGCCTGGCTACCCCCGCATCCGCGCTGACCCTGGAGGCCTAATGACCATGGAAGCCAAACTTCTACGCCGCGAAGTCCTCCCGTTTGTTCTGGTGTTCGGCTCGCTCACGGTCGCTTCCCTCTCCATTGACGCCCTGCTGCACCTGCTCGATGCGGTCTGGATCGGTCGCTATCTGGGCATTCCAGGCACGCTCTTCATCTTGGGCTCCTTTGCCTACTCGCTGCGCAAACGCAAGTGGATCCGCTCGGGCAGTCCGGTCCGCCTGCTGCGTCTGCACGAGGGCATGGGCTGGATTGGCTCCTTGCTGGTCTTGGTCCACGCCGGCATTCACTTCAACGCGATCCTGGGCTGGCTGGCGGTCTTGTCGATGCTGATGAACGTCGGGAGCGGTCTGACGGGCAAGCTGCTGCTGGAGCGCTCGAGTCGCAGACTGGAGGAAGCTCGGGAACGCATGCGCCAACAGGGGCTCTCCCACGAGGAGCTCGAAGAGCGCATGTTCTGGGACAGCCTGACCTTCGACGCGGTCAAGCAGTGGCGGACCATCCATTTCCCCATCACCCTTGCGTTCGCCGTGCTCGGATCGGCCCACATTGTCGGTATCTTGCTGTTTTGGAGCTGGAATTGAAACGCCGCCGTCCCCTTCTTGCGCTCATCTCGGCCAATCTACTGGTCCTGGTGGCCCTTGCTTTCATCTATCCGCACCTGATGGTGAGCCCTGGAGCGCTGAAGCGCGGCCACACCGAGCTCACCCAAGACTGCTTCGCCTGCCATCAACCGTGGCGAGGCGCTGTCTCGGAGCGCTGCGTGACCTGCCACGCTGTCCAGGACATCGGGCTGCGTACGACCAAGGGGATTCCAGTGACGCACAAGATTCCGAAGACTCCTTTCCACCAGGAGTTGGTCGAACAGGACTGCGTAGCTTGCCACAGTGGGCACCAGAGACCGAAGCTGACCCATCGGCGTCTCAAACCGTTCTCCCACGCGCTCCTACGTCCCGTGGTGAGCGATCGTTGTGAGGGGTGCCACAAAGGGCCGAGCGACAACCTGCACCGTCAAAACCAGAGCAACTGCAAGACGTGCCATGTCCAGGACCACTGGAAACCCACCACCTTTGCCCACGACAAGGGGTTCGTACTGGACCGCGACCACGACACCAAGTGCGCGACTTGCCACACCAACGACGACTACAGTCGCTACACGTGCTACGGGTGCCACGAGCACACCCTGGAAAAAATGCGCAAGAAGCACGTCAAGGAAGGCATCGCGGACTTCGAGAACTGTGTCTCATGCCACCGCAGCGCGCGGGACGAACCCAAGAGAGAGGGCTCGCACGAGGGGCGCAAGCGGCACTGAATCGGAGCGCTCCGGTTCTTAGGAGCCTGGCCATCGGACGCCTGCTACCCAGGGTTACCCGCCCTGGGCTGTTCTGACTCGCCCCTTCGGGGCTGCCAATCAAGCCACGGGCTTCTCGTTGCATAAGTGCCCCCGCTGGAAAGGACCACGAGCGTTGATTGGCAGCCCCGAAGGGGCGAGTCAGAACAGCCCAGGGTGGGTAACCCTGGGTCGCGGGTGTCGTGGGCTCGGCTGCTCCGGAGTGTCCAAGGCCTTCCTCCGCGAGCTACTAGAGTGCCGTCGGACCTTCCTAGCCGCAGTCCACTTCGCTCGATAGGTTCGCCGGAGCTCGCGGAACGAAGTCCATGTCGCTCGATGGGCTTACCGGAGCTCCCGAGCCGAAGTCCACTTCGCTCGATAGGTTCGCCGGAGCTCCAGAGCCGAAGTCCACTTCGCTCCAAGGGGTCGAGCGAGCACTCTTGGCGAACTACACCCCGCGCGGTACGTTCCCGCGAACTCGCTGGGTCGAAGAGATGCACGACGGGGGCGGGTGGGTGATCCTTGGGGTCCGACATGACGGGCACGAAGTCTACTTCGAGTTGAACGGCGGCGCGCGCCGCGTGCGAGCGTCTACTTCAGCATCCAGTGACGCCCTACCGACCACCCCAGAAAGCGCCTCGCGCGCGGGTCTTCCTTACCATGGCCCAGTGCGTCGAAGCATCCCCCTTGGAAAACCAAGCGCAGTCCAGTCACCGCGGGCCAAGCAATGTCCTGCTCGCCAACCAGCGTCTCAAGAGTCTCGATGGTCTTGGCCTGGACCTCCTCGCTGCACAAGGACAGAAAGAAAATCGCCTGTCGCCACGCGTAGGCCGTGTTCTTGAGCATTTGCAGGCGGGCAATGAAGCGTCCTATGGACTGATGCTGACGACGTACGATCCAGCGCAACGTCCGCTCCACTAGGCTTGGCGCCAAAGCCCGCAAGGATTCGGTAAGCCCCAGCCCGTTCATCAGTACCGCCAAGTTGTGCGTAGTCAGGATCTGACTCTGTTCCAAGATGGCGCCGTTGCCAGCCACCCTGCTCCCTCCAGTGGTTCCCGCTTCCGACGCCCGCTCCTTGCACCGCATGGCAAATGCGTCGGCGGTTCCTTTTCCCCAATGCGTCGTTGGAGCTCTTGGCTCGCTCATCGCCGCAGCGGTGGGGAGATCGTAATAGCGCGCGTACAGTGTGTTCTGCATCGCGTCGGCGGCAATGCGGGCGGCTTCGGCCCACTTCATCGTGAAGGTGCCCATGAAGATGTCGGCGGCAATCTCCTCGACCAAGGGGAGCTTGAGATCCGCACTGCGCGCAAGGGCCCCCATCTCCTGGACCAGAGGGTTCGGCACAATGGTCTGGGGAAATGCCGACAGAGCAAGGAGTGTTACCTGTTCGAGTGTTTGACGCGCCTGCGCCTGCGTCCCCAGGGTGTTCGACCGGAACGGCGAAAGAGCCGCCACCCAGGGGAGCTCCTCGAGTCGCACCTGGTGTTCCAGGTTGAGCAGCAAGAGCGAGCGACGGCGCCGAAACGCCGCGTAGAGCTGGCCGTATAGGTCTCGCAAGATGGGATCCGTGAGACCCGCTGCCGCCACCTGCGACGTGATCTGAGGCAGCACCTTTGCCAAAACCTCGCTCGAACCGATCACCTTACGGTCGACAAGCTCTCCAATGGGGGCCTCCAAGGCCCGCGATACCTTGGGAGTCAAGTGCGGCGGTATCTTGGTCCCCATGGGGACAACCGCGCTCTCCTTGTCGAGCGCGTCGGCAAGCACCGAGTCGAGCTCCGTCAGGCCACCGTCGCTGGGATGTCGTTCGAGACGCCGCACCACCAGTTTTGAAAGCTCGGCGTGCGAGGGACGAGACGCCACGGCAGCTTGTTGCTTCCTAAGAGAAAGCCGCTGGGCCGAATTGGGAAGTCCATGCCGCGCTACGGTATGGGCCAGCGCAAGGCGAACGGAGCCAACGTCTCGTCCAGTCAGCGCGCTGCTGCCGTTGGGACATCGTTCGAGGACAGTGCGCAGCCGCGCAAAGTTGCTGCTGGCGTTCTTGTGCTTGGTGCACCGTGGATAGGCTTGGGCCGCAGCTCGATAGTCGGAGAGCCACTGCTCACGCGTCGCAGCCCAGTCGGAGGGCCAGCGACGGCACGGCCATCCTCCCACTACCAAGGGCTGGTTGTCCGCCTTGCGCACGAGGACGCCATGGGTGTCCCGTTGCAGATGGGGAGCGTCCCCTTCCACAGTGCGGAGCCACAAGGCCACGAGACGGTCGTACAGCGGGTTCCAACCGCGCAACGCCTCGTTCATCGCAGCGACATTGGGCTGCACGGACTTGTTTCGCAGCGCGTCGGTAACCTCTCCAACTGTGGATAGGCGCACCACGGCCCCTGTAGGATGGGGGACCGACTCCAAGCGCGGATAGAACCGAAGTCGGTGCATCAGCGGTTGCAACGTAGCGACGAGCCCCAGGGCAGCCTCCAGGTGTCCCTTGTCCATGAGCCAGCTGACCACGGGGAGGGCCGCTTCTTCTGGGATCGCAACGTGGTAGCACCCCTTGCGGACCGCAGTCCCAAGAGTGTCTTGTCCCTGGTCCCCCAAGAACCAGTGATTGAGACGCTGCCGGTCGGTATCCCCGGGGACTCCGTTGGGAAGACCCCGAAGGAGCGCCGTTTCGTGTTCCTGAAGAGGACCCTCCGCGAGATACCGTCCCGTGGCAAACCCACCGTGGGCGACCTCCAGGGTGACCCACGCGGGTGTATTCGCTACGGGGGTGCGGGAGCCGACGGTGAGCTGTCCGGAGGCGAGGCCTTCGAGAACCGCCCTCCAAGCGTCGACCTTGGCCAGGGCCCGTTCACGGACCGCGGGGTCTGCGTGGGAGGCCGCGGTCTGCAACGCATGATAAAAGCGCCCAAGCGCGTAGCCGGAAGTCATGGAAGCCCCTTTTCGCGGAGACCTGAAGGCAGGATTCGAACCTGCGCCCTGCCGGTAGGAAGCCGGCCGTTCTACCACTGAACTACTCCAGGTAAACACTACCTCGCGGTCCCAAGCCGGAGGCTCTGCCACCGAGCTAGTCGCGCCCTTCTTGGTTGTCAAGGCGGATGCGGTCGGGTAGAAGTGTCCATGCTTTTTGGTGCACACGAGTCGGTAGCCGGGGGCCTTGCCAAGGCGTTTGGACGTGCCACGGTCGATCACTGCCGCGCTCTTCAGATATTTACGAAGAACTCCAATAGCTGGCGCGAGCCGGCGCTGAGCGACAAGGACATCGACGGTTTTCGACGTGCCCATACGGAGGCGGGGGCTCCTCCCGTGTTGGCGCACACGAGCTACCTGATCAACCTTGCATCGCTCAAGGACGAGACGCTGACGCGGTCCAAGGGGGCGCTGGTGGCCGAGTTGGATCGTTCGACGTCGCTTGGGATCGCGTTCTGTGTGTTGCATCCAGGAGCCCACCTTGGAGCGGGAGACGACGCGGGGCTAGCGCAGATTGTGGCGAGTCTTGACGAGGTCCATGCGCGCACTCCCGGCGCGACTGCGTTGACGCTTCTCGAGAACACGGCAGGACAGGGGACATGTGTGGGGCATCGTTTCGAGCACCTTGCGGAGCTTCTATCGCGGGTGAAGCAGCCGGAGCGGATGGGCGTCTGTCTTGACACGCAGCATGCCTTTGCAGCGGGGTATGACGCGACAACACCGGAGGGGTACGGACGGGTGTTCGAGGAGTTCGACAGGGTTGTAGGGCTAAAGTGGCTGCGGGCGTTTCATCTCAACGACTCGAAGAAGCCACTGGGGTCTCGCGTGGATCGGCACGAGCACCTTGGGGAGGGGAGCATGGGACTTGGTATCTTTTGGCAGCTGGCCAACGACCCACGGTTTGCGAGTCATCCTGCCGTACTGGAGACCGAGCCAAGGGAGGGGCCAACGCCCTACCTCGAGGAGCTTGAAGGGCTGGTGCGGCTGGTGGGTAGCGATCGTCCTGGGTTTCGACTGGGGCGGTAGGTCGTCAAGGGCGGAAGCGAACCCAAACGATCGAGGCGTCGTCTCGGTCGTCGCCGAGCTCAGCGATCCTCGCTTCGATAGCTTCTCGGGGCAATGAGTCGAGGGTTGCAGGGTCCAGCGGGCTCAGAAGCTGTTCGAGGGCTCCAAGGGTATCGAGCGGGCTGCCAAAGGCCTCGGTGATGCCGTCCGAAACCACCACAACCCGCTCGAGCGCATCGAGCGGGAACGTGCGGGAGATGAACTGGATTCCGTCGAGGAGGCCCGCTGGAGGAGCACCGGAGTAGACCATCTCGCTCTTGCCACTGCGCTTCCATACCGCCACGGGAGGACATCCCGCATTGAGGATTTCCACGGTATGGGCAGCTTCATCAACGCGAAGGCCGGTGATTGCCACGTGTTGGTTGGTGCGCTCGCTGTCGCGGGCGAGATGTGCGTTGACGTTGGAAACGGCCTCGACGAGGGTTGTGTTTAGCGCGAGATGGTCGCGGAGCAAGGCGCGACAGGCCGAAACGGTCAGTGCGGCGGGCAGACCGTGCCCTGCGACATCCATGAGCAAGACGGTCCATGTTGTCGGCGACACGCGCACGAAGTCGACCGCATCGCCACCAATGGCCGCGGACGGGACCACCATACTGGCGATGAAGGCGCTTGGCGTCTCGATGTACTGGTCAGGCATGAGAGCCTGCACGACAAGGGCTGCCGCATCGAGGGATCCACGCAAGCGATCGCGCTCGGTTGCGACGGTCTTCATCTGTCCATGCAGCGAGAGCATGCGTCGCACGCGGGCCAGGAGCTCGCGTTTTGCAATGGGTTTCTGAAGGAAGTCCACAGCACCCAGTTCGATAGCCTCGGAGCGCAGCTCGGTGTCCGCTTCGCTTGCAGACATGAGCACCACTACGGTGTCGGCAAGCAGTCCGAGCTGGGACATGCAACGCGTTAGGTCCAGACCGCCCAAGCCGGGCATGACGAGGTCGAGGAGCACCAGGTCGGGCCCCCAGGCGATGACGCGCTCCAGTCCGTCTGCGCTGTCGGTCGCTGTTTCGACGTCATACCCCGCCTCGCACAACATGCGGGCAAGCAACAGGCAGGTGGTCTCCGAGTCATCGATCACCACGATCCGAGGCAAGGATACCGTGGGCGGAGGAAGGAGCGAGCGGCGTCCCTCGAGCCCCGCCAGGTCGCTTTCAAGCTCGCGAAGTGCTGGGGAACCTGGCTGCGGTTTGAAGTGCAGAACAACTACGTTGCCACGTTCGTTCCATTCAACCGAAGCTGTAGCCGACCGCATGATGGCCAGTCCTCGACCTCGGCTCGCCAACGGATCCAGCCCCTGGTTGATGCGGGCAAGCTCGGCGCGCCAGTCAAACCCTGGACCTGAATCTGCCAGCCGAATCCGTGCGCCGTCCTCGGTCCGCATCACGTCGACTGCCACTCCTGGTACTGAGATGTCCCGCGACTGCTGGACATGTTCAAGAAGGGCGTCGACGTTGCGTTCCTTGGACGACGGGATGCGCATGGCGCCGTAGAGGATGCTGTTTAGAAGCGCCTCGCTCAGTGCGGCACGGACCAGAGGACGCCCGTAACCTTGGCCAAGCGCTGCGGCGACCCGGTGAGAGTATTCGGCGACGCGGGACGGGTCGGCAGGAAAGAAAAAATGGCGCGTCACGAGCGCTTCGATCGGCGAATGGTCTCCACCAGAGCCTCGAGGTCCTGGTCGGTCGTGTGCGGGTTGAGAAGCGTGGTACGCAAGAACAC
Source organism: uncultured delta proteobacterium (assembly GCA_903894755.1). GTDB lineage: Bacteria > Myxococcota_A > Polyangia > Polyangiales > Polyangiaceae > CAITRH01. Next base: position 2,438 of record CAITRH010000587.1, on the reverse strand, counting down.
TCCCTGCTGAAGCCTCGTCTGCACCAGATAGAACTCGCCGCTTTTCACGATCGCTTTCCGAAGCCGTACCTGCAGGTCGTCCAGATCCTCGACGCCCTGAGGACAGTACCGAAAACAAACGATATTGCACTGCGGGAACGTCGCCAGCTCGAAGTCCGGCTGCGCCTCGAGCAGCTTCGCAAAACGTGCCGCACGCTCGAACATCGCGTCGACATGCGCGGCAAAAAACTGGGTTCCACGCGAGGCCAGCGCGACATAAGCCGTTACCCCCATCATCCGCTTCGTACACTCCAGCGTGCGAGTGCCAAGGTTGTACCACTCGGCTTCCGGATCCATCCCCTCGTAGAGGTACGACGCCTGCTGGGAAAATGCCTCGTACGAGCGACGCTTCTCGCGAAACAAGACGCCCGTGACAAGCGATGGAAGCATCATCAGCTTGTGGCCATCCCACACCACCGAATCAGCCCGCTCGATCCCCTTCAAGAGCGACCGGTGCTTGGACGACAACAACACCGAGGCCCCATGGGCCCCATCCACGTGAAACCAAAGACCATGCTCCTTGCAAAAACTGCCAAGTGGTTCCAACGGATCGAAGGACCCAGTGGCCGTCGACCCCGCACTCGCAACGAGAGCCACCACGCGACGTCCCGCGTTCTTCGCCGCCTGCAGTGTGGTTGCCAACGCCGCGGGATCCATCCGGTACGCTGAGTCCGTCGGAACCGTGGCGACTCCTAGATGGCCCCATCCCATGATCTGCACGGTCCGACGTACCGAATAGTGCGCCTGGTCCGATGCCAAGACCGTCAGAGGAGGCCCCCCATGCGCGCCGTCTTTCCACACGTCGAAACCCGCGCGGTCTTGACGCGCGGCAAGCAAGGCCGTGAGGTTCCCTGTCGAGCCTCCTCCCGTCAGGATGCCGTCCGAATTCGCGTCGAAGCCAAGCTGGCTGCACATCCATCGGACCACGGCCCGCTCCATGGGCACCGACGTCGGCCCCATTTCGTACACCGCCATGCCGTTGGCTAGAAGTGCATTCAGAAGCTCCGTGAGGGCGGCATCGGGAAGGACCGCGGCCACTTGATGCCCTACACATCGCGGGTGGTGCACATGCACCGACTCGGTCAACACGCGATGCAACAGCGGGACAAGCGGCTGCTCGTCGGAGAAGGACGTTGCGTAGGCATCCACGGCCTGGTCAGGCTCGCGCCAAGGTAGCACCGGGAGGGTCCCTTGGAATGCCGCTGCCAGATAGTCGGCCGCAAGGTCGATCACGGCATGCCCCTGGGTTCGAAAGTGCTCCGCTTCGCTCGTGTCGCCGACGGTCATACTTTGTTCAACTGCCTCGCAAGTTGCGCCAACGCGTCATGGTCGGTCCCGTGGCGCGCGGCCAAGTCGAGCATCCCCGCTGCCATCGCAAGGTTCTGCGCATGGAGCTTCCGTCCGAAGTGATGCTCCACGTAACGGACCGCCTCCGCACTCCTCGCCCGCGCCAGCATCACCCCCGCACGCACGGTCGCGGGAGTCACGAAACGTAGGAGCAAGCCGGCCCATGGGTGCACGTTCCCGATGCGCGACGCCAGTGTCCGCCCCTCTTGTACGGCGTCGCAGGCGAGCGTGAGCAGCTCCCGATCGTTCAGAAGCGCGTCGACCCCTCCGGCCAGATCGAGCGCCATCGTCAGGGGGACAAACGACAACGTGGTGGAGGGATTGGTGGTGCGGGTCCCTTCGACCACGGCGGCTCGGATCCCGGCGTCGTTCAGCGAGTCGACCAGCAGGTCGATGGCGACAGCGTGGACATGCGCGACGTCGATGCAGGTGAGCGCGAGTCGAGGAAGCCAATAGCGCAAGACACCGGGCTCGGAGAAGTAGGCCACGACGCCGGGCATGGCGGCGACGATGGGCAGGCGCTCCGAGAGCCTCGCGAGGTCGGTGGGGAGCATCGGGGTGAGCACTACGATGGCGACCTTTGGTCCCGCCTCGAGCAGCCGGACTAGGTCTGCGTCGAGTTGCTCGTACCGTACGCAAACCAGAACCAGGTCCGCGTCGCCCGGAACCTTCACGGCCCACGAAGGCGACTCCCAGACAAACGAGGAGCCCTCGACGCGTTCGAGACGCAGAGGTCCCGGAGGCGCTCCGGGGCGGACCACCAGGGTGATCTGAGCGGACGACGCGCGCGACAAGAGGCCACCTAGGGCACACCCGAGGGCGCCGGCTCCCACCAGGGCCACGTGTTGAGACATTAGGGACTCCCCATCAAATAGTTCCCCCGCAGACCCACGATCCTCCTCCCGCGGATCTCACCGCGGACCTCACCCCCCTGCGACTTCGCGCTCCTACAAATTCCCCCTCCCCATCGATGGGGAGGGGGACGATGTGAACGCTCTGAATCGTGTGGGGGTGAGGTCCGCGGGAGGAGATCGTGGGGCGATCAGTGGGAC
>CAITRH010000586.1 GCA_903894755.1 uncultured delta proteobacterium | reverse complement strand
CGTTGGTTGGCAGCCCCGAAGGGGCGACTCAGAACAGCCCAGGGTGGGTAACCCGGGGTTGCGGGTGTCGCGGTTCGGACCTGGGTTCGGACCTGCGGTTTTCAAGGCAGGTTTGGTTTAGCGGGCGAAGACAGAGGGAAGGGCGACGGTGGCCGCGAACTCTGCGAACGAGTCCGGGGGGCACAAGCGACGCAGGTTGAAGCGCTGCAGGGAGCGCCACCGATTGTAGGGAGCGGGTCCCAGGTAGGAGAACGCTGCGGTGTATCCGGTCTCCTGGGCGAGTTGCATGGTTCTGGCGGTAAAGGCATTGGCTCCACCCGTAGGAAAGGCGACGGTGCGGACCTCTTTGCCGATGTGCCGTTCAATTTCGTACTTGGAACGCGCGAGCTCGTTGCGCTGGACCTCGGTCGGAAGCGTTGACAGGACCCGATGGGTGTGCGTGTGCGAGCCTATGGCAATGACCCCCCCCGCGCTCTCGCGGAGCTCGTCCCACGTCATGAGCTCCGCGTCTTGGGCTTCGACGCTTGGAAGCTCCACCTGGCAGGCACTCGCGAGCTCCTCGACGAACCGCTCCGTTCGCTCCGCAGGCTCGCACTTCATGGCCCGAAGAAATCTTCGAATCACGACAACACGGTCGGCGAGCGCAAAGGTCTCGCCTCGAAACAGGAGCGTGTCGAGCGTCGTTTGTTTGACAAGGTAGGCGATCTGATCCCACCAGCCGAGACGTCGCCTTTCGACGATGTCGGACGCAACAAAAAAGATGGCCGGCGCGCCATGGCGCTCGAGGACCGGTCGTGCACGCCGGTAGTTGTCTTTGTAGGCGTCATCGAAGGTGATGACGGCGCACGGATCCGTTGGTTCGGCCTGGCGTGCGATGAGCGCGAGGAGCTCGGCTTCAGACAAAATGCGGTAGTGACGGCATAGCCAGCCGACTTGTTCCTCGAACTCGGTAACCGTCGGGCCGAAAACTCCCCGGTCGAACGGCGGGTCGAAGCCCGGTTCCTCGGGACGAATGCGATGATATGCCAGCACGATAAGCAGCGCCGGACTCAGCTTCGGGATGAGTGAAGTCAGACGGGTGCGCTTCAGAAGACTCGCCACAAAGGCTTTTTTCCCAGGTATGCTCAACATCAGCTTCCTCCCACCGAGTCATCCTCGCCTGTTTGTCGTACGGGGGCAATCCGCGATAACTGCAATTCTGCACGGGGCCCCACGCCGTGTCTTGTCCTTTGACACGCGCCGCGCGACACTCTTCGCCCCATTGGGGAGGCCCCATGTCCCACTGCGCCCCGTGTTCCCCCACCCGAAGCTCGACAAACCACATCTATTTCGCCTCGACCCGTAGCCTCTGTCCCACGTGCAAACGCGCCATCGACGCAAAAGTAGTCTTCCGCCACGGTTCCGTCTTCCTCGCCAAGCACTGCCCCGACCACGGTCCCTCCGAGGTCCTCCTCGCCTCCAGCGTCGACTGGTACCTCGACGCCCTCTCCTTCGTCGCCCCAAGCACCGCCCCCGACGGTCCCTTGAAACCAACCCGCGACGGTTGCCCCTTCGACTGCGGTCCTTGCCGCTTGCACCAACAACAGATGGCCATGCCGGTGGTCCCGATCACAAGCGCCTGCAATCTCAACTGCCCCGTTTGTTACACCGTCAACAGGAACATCGACCCCTTCTTCATCTCTAAAGAGAGCTTCGCGCAACTCCTCGACCGCCTCGGCACAACACGACGCGACCTGGACATCATCAACTTCACCGGTGGTGAGCCCACCTTGCACCCTGAGCTCCCCGAGCTCCTTCGGATGGCGCGTCAAGCTGGCTTCCGACGCATCACGCTTTCCACCAACGGACTCAACCTGCGCGACGAAGCCTATGTCCGCGAGCTCGCTGCCCTCGATACGCGGGTCGTGCTTTCCCTCGACTCCTTCGATGACGCTACCGACACTGCACTGCTTGGCGCCACGACGCTCAAAACCAAGCTGCAAGTCCTCGACTTGCTCGAGAAGCACAATGTCACCACGACAATCCTCCCCGCCATTGCCAAGGGGCTCAACGACCGCGAGCTGCCGGCGCTTCTCGAGCTCGTTCTTCAGCGCAAAAACATTTGTTCCCTCGAAGCCCACCCCATCGCCTTCACAGGACAAGGCGGCGCCGGTTTCGACCGCGCCACGCGCATCACGATCCCAGACCTCCACCGCACGTTCCACGAGGCAACGCATGGACGGATCACGGAAAAGGACTTCGTCCCGTCCCCCCTGGCCCATCCCCTCTGTTACTCCATTGCCTACCTGTTGGTGCTCGACGGTGCTCCTCCTACCCTGGACCAAGGCTATGTCCCCTTCACGCGATTTCTGCCTCGAGAGCGCGTCTTCGAGCTGCTCTCCGACTCTCTTTATCTCCAACCCCGTGACAAGGTCGAACAGGCGCTCGGCGATGCCATCGATGAAATCTGGGCCAATCCAGACTTGGTCCCAGAGGCCCAGCGGGTGCTGTCGACGCTCAAACGGCTGATCCAGACGTTGTTCCCCTCCAGCGGTCCCATCGCTCTCGAGCAACGACAGGCTATTGCGGAGCGCTCGACCAAGGCCATTTACATCCATTCCCATATGGATGAAGAAACCTTTGACATGTCCCGTATCTTGAAGTGCTCCATTGCGGTCCCCGAGGCGGATGGAAGCTCCATACCAACTTGCTCCTACAATATCCTTTACCGCGGACGTGACCCGCGCTTTCGTCGCACCGGGTGAGCCGCATGAGCCGCATGCACAACCTTTACCATTCGTACTCCAGGGGCCTTTGTCCCTTCTGCCGGCGCCTTGTGGACGGGGCCAGGATCCTTAGGGATGGCAAGGTGTTCCTCAGGAAACAGTGCCCTGAACATGGGACTTCGGAAGCGCTGATCTCTGGGGACATGTCCTGGTTTCTCCGTTCGCAAACCGCAATCAAGCCCGGCTCCGTTCCGCTGCGTCACGCCACCGAGGTAAGCAAAGGGTGTCCTGACGACTGCGGGCTGTGTCCCGACCATGAGCAGCACTCGTGCCTTCCCATCATCGAGATCACGAACCACTGCAACCTTAGCTGTCCCGTTTGTCTGGTCGACAACCGCAACAACTACATGATGCCCCGGGAGTCCTTCGAGCGCATTCTGGACGGTCTCGTCGCATCGGAAGGGACCCTCGAGACCATCAACGTGTCCGGAGGCGAGCCGACGTTGCATCCCGAGTTCCTCGACTTCATGGCGCTTGCCTGCAAGAGGAGCGAGATAGCGCGCGTGTCGGTCTCGACCAACGGCCTTCGATGCGCCACGGACCGAGCCTTTTGCGACGAGTTGGCGCGTCTTGGGGTCTATGTCAGCTTGCAGCTCGACGCGATGTCGGGCGCTGTTTTGAATCAGCTGCGCGGTCCTGGGGATCTGCTCTATGCCAAAGAGCGGGCCTTGGAAAACCTGGAGCGCGCCAAGGTTCGCACGACGCTGGTTTGCACCGTTGCACGGGGGGTCAACGACGGGCACCTTGGCGAAGTGCTGGAGCTCCTGTACAGCCGCGATTTCATCTTGTCGCTCACGTTGCAACCAGCGGCCTACATGGGGGATTTCTCGCCTCATGACCCGCTCGATGTGGTAACCATTCCGGACGTGGCACGGGCCCTCGAGGAGCAGAGCGCAGGCAAGTTGAAAAAGAGCGATTTTTTGCCCCTTCCCTGCTCGCACCCGTCGTGCTTTGCTCTCACCTATCTGCTGCAGACAGACAGCGGCTACGTACCGTTCTCAAGGTTCTTGCCACTCGACAAGTTGCTCGACCTCGTGGCAAACCGCGGCACGCTCTGTCCCGATGACACCTTGGAGGGGGCGCTACGCGAGGCGATCGACGACATGTGGACCAGTGCAGGCCAGGTCCCTGACGGTCAGAAGATCCTGAAGAGCCTCAAGAGAGCCATTTTCCTGTTGTACCCGGAGGACCGCGCCATCGCCCTCGAAGAGCGCCTTCGCATAGGGGAAAGGTTGGTCAAGACCGTGTTTATTCACGGCTTCATGGACCCGTACACCTTCGAGGTCGAACGGATCAAGAAGTGTTGCACCCACTACGCACTTCCCGACGGCCGTCTGATGCCCGGATGTGCCTACAACATGCTCTATCGCAGCTGCGACCCACGGTTTGACCTCCCGGTGGGCCCATGAACCAGGTTAGCAAGCGGCTCGTAGGCAAGCGGGTGCTGATCACAGGCGGAGGGAGAGGGCTTGGACGCGCTCTTGTCCGGGCCTGCGCCAAGCATGGCGCCAAGGTGGCCTTCTCCTATGTGAGAAACGACGCAGCCGCCGAGGAGACGCGCGTCGAGCTCGAGGCGCTGGGGGCGACGACGCTTGCCTTTCGTGCTCGGGTTTCTGATGGCGCCGAGACTGACTCCATGGTGCGGCAGCTGGAGGAGTCGTGGGGTGGCATCGATGTGCTTGTCAACAACGCCGCGGTTTCACAGAACCTTCCCATTGCCCTGATGGAGCAAGAGGACTTCGAACATGTCCTTCGAGTGAACGTAACCGGAGTCTACGTGACGTCGCGGGCCGTCCTGCGAGGCATGATACGTAGGAAGTCGGGGGTGATTGTGAACATTGGCTCTCTTGCAGGAATGCGTCTCATCGAAGCACCAGTGCATTATGCAGCCAGTAAGGCGGCCGTGGTGGGACTTACCCAGTCCATGGCCAAGGAGGTTGCGCGGCATCGGATTCGAGTGGTGTGTCTTGCACCGGGGCTACTGGAAGATGGCCTAGGGAAGAACCTTCCCGAGCATCGACTGGTGGATTACCTGCGTCACTGTGCACTAGGACGGGTGGGGACCTTCGAAGAGGTTGCCGAGGCGTGCGTGTTCTTGGCTTCTGATGACGCGTCATATGTGTCGGGGACCACATTGGTGATGGACGGGGGGGTGTAGACGTGCGTGTCGTCGTGGTGGGCGGTTCCAGTGGACTTGGGGGGGCGGTGTGCCAAGTGCTTGCAGAGCGTGGCGCACGGATTGGGCTGACGTACAACCGCAACGAGGCGAGGGGGCTTGCGTTGGCAGAGGCCCTTGGAGCGTTGGCGAGACGTCTCGATCTTTCGGAGCTGCATGGGATCGAAGCAACGTTGGGGGAGCTTGCACGGGAGCTTGGTGGCGTTGACGCGTTGGTGTATTGCGCAGCGGTAGCGTCGACTTCGGGAGGGTACGATCGGCTGGACGATGTCACGTGGGATGGGATCGAGCGTCTCTTCAAGGTCAACGTGATGGGTGCGCTGTTTTGCGCCAGGTTGGTGGCGTCCATGGGGGGACGGAACGTGGTATTGGTGGGGTCGATGGATGGCGTCAAGTCGATGCCAACGTCAGCACCGTATGCAATGTCGAAGGGGGCGCTCTCTGCGATGGCGCGGGCGTTGGGCAAGGAGTTGGGGCCGCGCGGGGTGCTTGTGAACGTGGTAGCACCTGGTCTATTCGAGGGGGGCGTGTCAGCGGGGGTGCCTGAGGAGGTACGTCGCGAGTATTTGAAACACTGTGGGATGAAGCGGTACGCGACACACGACGAGGTGGCGCGCACGGTGGCCTGGTTTGCGCTTGAAAACAGCTATGTGACAGGTCAAACACTGGTAGTGGATGGGGGCCTGTGAGACAAGCGGCGTCGACGGCGCGTCTTGGGCTACTTTCTTTATCGTTGTTCGTCGCTCACGCGGGGTTTTATCTGCATCGCGGGACACCGCAGGAAGTGTGTTGGTCCTGCAATGTAGCGCCGCTCTTGCTGGCTTTTGGCGGGATGACGGGCAAGAGCTATCCATGTGCAGTTGCAGTGTGTTGGCTGGCCTTTGGGACACCGCTGTGGGCGTTCGACTTAGCGATGGGGTCGGTGTTCTTTCCAACGTCGGCGCTTACGCACGTTGGGGGGCTCGCGGTGGGGTGGCGCACCTTGCAAAGGCTTGGGTGGCCCATCGGTGCGTGGCGCGTGGCAGTGGTCGCGGGGCTTGGGTGGCTGGTAGTAACGCGGCTGGTGACGTTGCCGGAGCACAATGTGAACTTGGTGTTTTCCGTGTATCCCGGGTGGGAATGGGCTCCCCATGCGGTCTACCTTGGGGGACTGGTTGCAATGAGCGCGCTGGTGTTTTTCCTGGTGGAGCGAGCTGCGCTGCGGTTTGGAAAGACGTAGACGGGTTTTCTTGTCACCACAGTCGCGAGGCCGATGGACCACAGTCGCGAGGCCGATGGACCACAGTCGCGAGGCCGATGGACCACAGTCGCGAGGCCGATGGACCACAGTCGCGAGGCCGATGGACCACAGTCG
>CAITRH010000585.1 GCA_903894755.1 uncultured delta proteobacterium | reverse complement strand
GTGCCTGCTCCCGCAAGCCGTCCATGCTCGAACGCCCACTTGGCAACGGCCTGTTCCTTCGGGTCCAATGTAGTCCCCAGCGGAACCTCGGAAAGCACTGACAGTGCCCCTTCCCTGTCGCCTTGCAGGAGAAATGCCTCCGCGCCAAAGAGCTCGGAGGCGTGACGGGCAACCACCAATGCCACCGCGGTCGCGTCCTCGGCTGTACCGAGATCGCGACTCAAGGCGTAAAGGACTGCTGTCCTCTCCTCGCGAAGCCGCGACTCTTGCTCTTGGCGACGCAGCCTGGCAGTTAGCTCGCTCACCAGAATGCCGATGCCGAACATCATGGCAAAACTCAGAAAGTACTGGACGTCACTGACCGCAAGTGTAAGAAACGGCGGAACAAAAAAGAAGTCGTAGGCCACAACGCCAAGCACCGCTGCCGCAATGGCGGGGCCACGACCTATCCAGACCGCCGTAAGGACCACGGTCATCAGATAGAGCACCTGCAAGTCAGGCACTGGAAAGACCGCCCGCACCCCGGTAGCTAAGAGTGTCGTTGCAGCGACGAGCAGTGTGGCAAAAAGGTAGTTTCTCAAATTTCTATCTGAGCTCCTAGTTCAACGACACGACCGGGGGGAAGCCGAAAGAACGACGACGCCGCTACCGCATTCTGACTCAAGAACTTGAAGAAGAACTTGCGCGCAAGGCTCATACCTGAAGTCCCAGTGAAGACCAGGGACTCACGACCCAAGAAGAACGAGACATCCGACAGATTCAGCTCGACGCCGCGGTCTGTAAGATGCGCCATCAAGGCGGGGATATCGGGCTCCTCCATGAAGCCATAGTGGGCTCGAATGCTGACAAACCCTTCGCCAAGATGGATCAACTCGGCCAGCCGGTGCCCTTCCGCAACTTCCGGGGAATGCTGGACTTGAACAGTAAGCAAAATGACCTGCTCGTGCAGCGTCTTGGCGTGCTTGAAGTAGTGAACCAAGGAGTTTGGAATGCCCCCCGGATTGCTTGTCATGAACACCGCAGTGCCGCGTACGCGTGCAGGCCGCTCTTCTCGTAGGCTCGACAGAAAAAGGTCCGTAGGCACCATAGCTCCCCTTACGGCATGCGCCAGTATCGCTCGCCCCTTCTGCCAGGTCAACATCACAAACGTGGTGCCCAGGGCAATGGCAATGGTCACGTAACCTCCCTCGAAAAACTGTGTCGCATTGCTCAAGAAGAACCCGATGTCGACCGCAATGAGGAGCGTACAAACGGGACCAATCCACCATGACTTCCACTTCCATACACGGGTTGCGACCAGGTAGAACAGGATGGTGGTGAAGCTCATGGTCCCTGTGACCGCAAGCCCGTAGGCCGGTGCTAGGTTGTGCGAATTGCGGAAAAGCGCAACGAGCACGATGCACAAGACCAGGTATCCCCAGTTGATCCCGGGGACATAAATCTGTCCCTCCATCTGCGGATTGGTGTGCACGACCTCCAGCCGCGGGAACAGACCCAGCTGGATCGCCTGACTGACCAGAGAAAACGCCCCCGAAATGAGCGCTTGGCTCGCAATCACCGTCGCAAGCCAGCTGATCGCGACAAGCGGGTAGACAAAGGCCGCACTGGACGGAACCAGTGCGTAAAACACGTTCCCGTCGACAATCGGCGCTGGATCCAACATGCGCGCTCCCTGACCTAGGTAATTGAGCACCAGCGCGGGCCACACGACCAGGTACCACCCCCGCTGAACTGCAGGCCGTCCAAAATGCCCCATGTCGGCAAACAGTGCCTCGCAGCCCGTGATGCAGAGGTCTACCGATCCAAGCACATAGAGCGTTGCACGTGGAAAATGCACCACGTAGCGAGCTGCGTGAACAGGATTGATCGCTGCCAAGATCTCCGGGTGACGACACAGGCTGATGGCTCCCATCACCGCCAAGAGCAAGAACCAAACAGCCATACCTGGAGCAAAGAAGGCGCCCACCTTCGCGGTCCCAAGGCGCTGGATCGAGAAGAGCGCAACAAGGGTCGCTATGGATAGCCAAGGGATGTACGGCGACCAACGGTGTGTCACCACTTCCAGCCCCTCCCAAGCCGACATGATGGAAAGGGACGGCGTAATAACCCCGTCGCCCAAGATCAGCCCCGAGCCAAGGACCGCCATCACGACAATGACAGCCATGGCCCGTGTGCCGAATTGGGCGGACGCTTTCGCCTTGAGAAGCGCCAGGATTGCAAACATGCCCCCCTCTCCGTCGTTGTCTGCCCGCATGATGAGTGCAACGTATTTCAACATCACGACAATGGCGATGGCCCAGAAGAACATGGAAGTCCAGCCGAGCACCTCCTCGGCCCCGTAGTACTGATTGAGCTGCATGGTCACCTTGTCTTTGATGCCGTGCATTGCCGTAAGGTGGGAAGATACAGTCTCAGACAAGGCGTACAGGGGAGACGTGCCGATGTCACCGAAGACGACGCCTAGGGCAGCCCAGGTGAGCGCTCGCAGTGACGTTTTTCCGTGCGGATGATGGACAGCCGCGTGTGAGGCCATGGAAAGATCGGACGGGGGGGCGATGACTTGGTTCATGCTGCTCCAACGACAAATGGCCACGCAGGTTTGCTGGGTGCTTGTGGCATGCCCGGGAATATAGGCAACGCGGGATCAACAGGGTGTCAAGTTGCTCCCCTTGGACATCAAGAAATGATCAAGACGCTCTCCGCGGACCCGCCATCAGAGCTCCGGCACACCCAATCGGAGCTCCGGCGTGCTGCTAAAGCTGGCCACGATGGTGTTCGGATGGCCCACTCTGTTGGTCAGGTTGAATGCCACCGTAGCGCCTCCCACCGTCGAGGAGACGGTGAAAGAACCTACGGTGCCATTGGCAACAGCGTGGACACTCGCCTGTCCCGTTGCCATGGTGGATGCCGTAGCGCCAGACAACTGCGCGCTCGCGCCCGTCAAACCCGCCTGGGCCGCAAAGGACGCGAACACATTGGGCACCACGTTGCCATAGGTGTCGCGGACCACTACGACCAGATCGTCGGCAAACGCCGCTCCCGCCGGCGCAGACTGCCCGCTGCCCGATAGCACCGCGACGGCTGCTCGAGGTCGTCACATGAACCCGCAGCGGCAGCTTGTACGCTGTCCCCACCGTGCTGGGTTGGTTGTTCCCCGACTCGACAGCGATGGCAGCCGGGTCGTTCTCCAGGTTGGTGAGCGCAAAGCTCGAAGAAACGGCCACGTCCGGGGGCGTCGCGTACACGAAGTAGCTGCCCGGGGTTCTGCTAGCCGTGGCCCCCCCTAAGGGGCGAATCAGAACAGCCCAGGGTGGGTAACCCTGGGTAGCCGGTCGTGAGTGTCCAAGGACTTGCGCCGCGAGCTATTAGAGGCTAGGTCACGGGTTTGGGTGGCTGGGACACCGGTTTGGGTGGCTAGGTCACCGGTTTCAGTGGCTAGGTCACGGGTTTGGGTGGCTAGGTCACCGGTTTGGGTGGCTAGGTCACCGGTTTGGGTGGCTGGGACACGGGTTTGGATGGCTAGGTCACCGGTTTGGGTGGCTAGGTCACCGGTTTCAGTGGCTAGGTCACGGGTTTGGGTGGCTAGGTCACGGGTTTGGATGGCTGGGACACGGGTTTGGGTGGCTGGGACACGGGTTTGGGTGGCTGGGACACGGGTTTGGGTGGCTAGGTCACCGGTTTCAGTGGCTAGGAAGCGGGTTCGGGTGGCGAGCGGCCTCGTGGAAACAGAGCCGCGACATTGCGGTTGGTTGCGGCCGACAAACCCGGTATAGGACCGTCGCAACCTACCCGGGAGAATGACCATGGACAGAGAAAAACTGGTGTTTAGCGTGTTGAAACCTGCCGATATGGCGCTTGGCGCGGTCGTCGGCGCCCTTCGGACCTCGGGGGCGCTCCCCAAGGTAACCGACAGCGTGTACAGCGCCGTCGGCAAGATCTTCAAGGGGATGTACGAGAAGCAGAACGACCTGCGTGCCGAGGGACTCGAGAATGTCCCCACTGCGGGCGGTGTGCTGTTCGCTTCCAACCACCAGAGCTGGAACGATGTGCAGGTCATCGCAGCCAGCTCACCCCGGCGGATCCGGTTCCTTGCGAAGGCCGAGTTCTTGGAGTGGCCGATCCTGCGCCACCTCATTGCACTGTCCGACTCCCCGTACATCAAGCGGGGCGGCGATCGGGAGGGGATGGCGGTGGCAATCCAAAGCATGGTAGATGGCAAGGCCATGTGCATTTTCCCCGAGGGGACAATCCCTGGCGAGGAAGACAAGATGCGGCACGATGTGGAGCCTGACACTGGACTTCTCCCCGGCCATACGGGGGCGGTCCGACTGGCCATCGGAGCTCGGGTGCCCATTGTTCCCATTGGCGTGACCGGCACGGGCGCATCGTTTCCTCCCGAGGTCTACCCGCGCCTGGAGATCCTGGAGGCACCCAAGCCGTTGCCCGTAGTTGTCCGCTACGGCAAGCCCATCTACTATGACGCGTACCATGGGCGCGACGTGATCAGCAAGGAGGAACTGCGAGCCCTCACCAAGGATCTGATGAAGGCTATATCGTCCCTGGTCGATCACGAACGGGGCTATGTACCTGTGAAGGTGCCCGCGACGCCTCTTCCAACCTACGGGAAAGTGGGGGTTCTCCTCTTGCACGGGTTCACCTCGAACATATCGACCGTGGATGGTCTCATTCCATTGCTTGAGGAGCGTGGTATGCCGTACCGGATGCCGATCCTACGGGGGCACGGGACCCGGTATCAGGACATGGCAGGGGTGACGGCTCGCGACTGGTACAACGACGCGGAGGTAGCGCTTCTGGAGTTGGCGAGCACGGTTGACAAGGTTTTGGTGGTGGGCTTGTCCATGGGCGGGCTGGTGGCACTGGACTTGGCTATTCGTCACCCAGACCGGATCGCGGGGGTGGTCACGCTTGCAGCGGCCCTGCGTTTCCAGGATCCGTTGGTTTCGCTGTCTCCGGTGCTTGCACGTGTGGTGGACAACTGGCCCAGCCCCAACGCCTTCAACGACGAGCTGTGCAAGGCGCAGAACCGGAACTACCCTCGGTTCATGACGGACGCTTTCGTCTCCCTGGTCAACTATGCGGGTGACATGGAGAAGCGTCTTTCGCAGGTGAAGGTGCCCATTTGTTTGCTCCAGTCCAAGAGGGACACGGTGGTGGATCCGATAGCTGCAAACATCATCTACCGCGGGGTTTCCTCGGAGCACCGAGAGATCCATTGGTTCACGAGGTCGGGTCACGAGATGGGGCAGGACATGGAGGCCGCCCAGGTTTTCCGCACGGTGATGGGATTCCTGCAGAAGTTCCAGCGGGCGAAGTGACGCGCACGGCGGTTGGGGATTCCTGACGGAGTCCCCTTATTTCTCTGGGGGGGTCAGAAATGAAGGCCGGCGTGGATCCCCGTGGAGACTCCCATGCCTAGACTCGAGCCAGACCCCGTGTAGGGGGACCCGTTGTAAGGCGGGACACTGGGGTCCTGGACAGAAGCGGGGATATCCACTCTAGCCCGACGGAAATAAAGGAGATCGGCCGCCACCTCGAACCCGACAGAAAAGAGCCTGTTGAGGTAGTAATCAACGCCTATGGCGGTCCCGATGTTGAATCCCCGCATGGAGAGGCTGGAAGGGTCCTGGCCCCCGAGCATCGAGGAAGTCATATGGGTCAAGAAGGCATAACCGCCGCGAAGCGTCACGTAGGGGTCGAGTCTCCAGTAGCGCAGGTGAAACCCAGCCTCCGCGTCGATCTGCCAAACGTTGAACGTTGACAAGACCTGGTTTCGCAGTCGAGCCCCGACGGTCAGGAAAAGGAGCCGCGCCCCGGCGCCGACGCTCCACATGGGGCCGCCGGCGCTGGTGTTCTGAAGCCCAAGTGAGCTCGAGTTGAGAAGTCCCAGGTTGACGGTGGAATAGCCGAACTGCGCGTTGGCCCAAGCCCACTCGAGTCCGATGCCGCTGTCGTCCCGTTCCGACTCACTCAGCTGCTGCGCCATACGTGAGCCGGGAGCGGCCGCCGGAGGGCCTATCGGCCCCGATGGAGGCTGCAAGAGCGGGATAGGGAGACGAAGGTCCTGGGCGAGGGCCAGGTCCGATGTTGCGATCAAAGCGGAAACGATGAGCGCGCTTGGCATTCTTAGGTTCATGACAGCCCCTTCTCTTGTTGAGCGCCCGCGGACATCGTGTCGTCGTCCACGGGAACCCGGTACCCTTCCTGAAGCCATCGACCGAGATCGACGGTCTGGCACCGCGCCGAACAGAAGGGAAAACTACGGTTTTTGGGTCGCTCTTGGACCTCGTTCTTGCAGATTGGGCACGGGTGCATCGGGAGGCGACGCTACACGATCGCGGAGCGACGGTGCGCGGGGAAAGACGTGTTTATTCGGCAGAGACCTCGGCCAGGACGGCCGAAGTTACCTCGGAGCTCTCGGTGGCGCAGCTTCGCTCGAGCATTTCGGCGATGTCGAGCTGTTTGATACTGTCTTCGAGGCTCTTGCTCTTGAGGCCGTCAGTAAGCATGGTCATGCAGAACGGACAAGCGCTCGCGATCGTTTTTGCCTGCGTGTCGATGAGCTGAAGGGTCCGCTTGACATTGATCCGGTCTGTGTTCTGCTCCTCCATGAACATCTGCGCGCCGCCGGCTCCGCAGCACAGACCGCGCTGCTTGGTCCAGTACTCGGGCTCCACGAGCTCGACTCCGGGAATGCGGCGGAGGACTTCCCGAGGCGCGTCGTAAACCCCGTTGTAGCGACCGAGGTAGCAGCTGTCGTGGTAGACGACGCGCCCCTGGACCGCGTTCTTGGGGACAAGGCGCCTCTCGACGAGCAGTCCAAGCAGGAAATCGCTGTGGTGGACCACGTCGAACTTGGCCCCGAAGTCGGGGTACTCGTTTTTGAGGGTGTTGAAGCAGTGCGGGCAGGTCGTGACGATGGTCTTGATTCCACCTTGGTCCTTGTAGCCATTGAGCGTGGCCGCGTTTTCTTCGGCCAGCATGGCGAATAAGACTTCGTTGCCGGCGCGTCGAGCCGCGTCTCCCGTGCACTTCTCTTCCTGCCCGAGGATCGCGAAGTCCACCTTCGCCAGCTTCAAGAGCTTCGCCGTAGCGCGTGCGATCTTCTTGGCCCGATCGTCGAAGCTCGGGGAGCAGCCGACCCAGAACAACACTTCGGCCGTCGGCTTCTCGGCCATCGTGGGAATGTCGAGCCCGTCGGCCCAAGCGGCTCGGTCCATGGGGGAGAAGTTCCATGGATTGCCGTTGACCTCCATCGCCTGGAACGGCTTCTGGAGCGGGTGCGGGAATTCGTTGGCGACCATCACGAGGTTGCGACGCATGTCAACAATTTTGTCGACGTACGAGATGAGCACAGGACACTGCTCTTCGCAGGCTCGGCAGGTCGTGCAGCCCCAGATCACATCCGGGTGGACCACGTCGGGGACAAGGTTGACCGGCTTCGTTCCGTTGGCCTTCTCGCCCTCGGGAGCGGCCTCCTCAGCTTTAGGCGTCTCTTCAGCTTTAGGCGCCCCGTTTGCCTTATGAGGTGGGTTCTTGATGAACTCTTCTTCTCGGTGGTACAGATTGTCGCGAAGGGCGAGCGTAAGGTGTTTGGGCGACAACACTTTGCCAGTGGTGTTTGCAGGGCAGTTGTCCGTGCAGCGTCCGCATTCGGTGCAGGTGTAAAAGTCAAGGATAGCTTTCCAGCTGAAGTGCTCCATGCGTGACGCACCAATGAGCGCGCCCTGGGGGTCGGAAAGCTCCCCGGCGGCTCCGAGGGCTTCCATGAGCTTCTCGGCGCTGTCTGCCATCGGCTTGAGACGTCCCGCCGGAGAAAGGTCCCGCAAGAAGACATTGGGGATCGCGGTGATGACGTGAAAGTGCTTGGAGTGGGGGAGTAGATTCAAGAAGACCAAAACCAGCGTGGAATGGATCCAGTAGCCGGCGTGGGCCACGACGATGAGGGCGCCTGGGGACAGGGTCCAGAAGAAGGTGGAAAAAAGCGAGCCTGCGGGAGAGGGCCAGAACGAGTACCCCTCGTGAGCGTGTCCAAGCGGCGCGATGATCGTCGCAATGGACATGCACTGGGCTTGCGTGGCGACTACGCCGCAATTGTACTGATTCTGCGCTTTCAGCACCAACCCCGCACCGTCGTACGCCATGTCGGCGATCATCATGGTGCCGATGATGCCGAGGATGAGAAGACCCTCAGCCGATAGGGTCATTCGCTTCTGTTTATTGATGACCCGATAGTAGGCAAACACCAAGACGCCACACAGGACCATGACGGCCACGGTGTCTTTGGCAAACTCATAGACCATCCCGAGCCCCGACTCGGGGCCTAAGATGAAGAGGTTGAAGGAAGGTGAGAAGGCCCGTCCCCACAGAATCAGGGTTCGCAGTGATAGCACCAGAAACCCTGTGAAGATGAGCTTGTGGGCAATGCCGGCGGGAAGATAGTAATCCATCTTCTCTTGCCGGAACGCGAAGCGCCATGTGCCAGCCAGCCGCTGGCCAATGTCGGTGAGGCTCGGTTTGCCGCGCCCTACCTGGAACAGCAGCCACCGTCGGCTTGCCGCCCATCCGAACATGGACAGCGCTCCGACAAGGATCGCGAGCATCGGTATCCAACCCATGGTGTTGTCGTCTCCGGATTGTTGATTCGTGCCTGGCCGTGATGCGTCCGCGCAACACGTCGCGTCGTCTATAGGGGGCGTCCTCGCTCCGGCAAACGGCCCTTCCCCAATTATCTCCGACCACGACTCCGCACCGCTCCGAGGTGCTCGACACTTGCCGCAAAGGCGCCTGCCGGGCTGTCTATTCCGGAAGCCGGAACGGCAACCTCAACGACCTCCACCCCAGTCCAGCGCGCGTCAAACGTACACTCCCCACCCCCCAGGCCCCGGCACCGTGTGTGTTCGATGCGAACCCCGTCAGCACCGACCAATTCGAGCGTACGCGCCAAATACCCCACAAGGTCCCGGCACAGTGCGTAGTCAACGTAGCCCCAGTCCACGAGCTCGGCCCGGACGTGCCGGTCTTCCATCCGCTCGACGGTCCATGACCCGCTGTCGTGGAACCGCGGCCACGATTCCCCCATGCGCTCCATCGCGTCGCAGGGGTCGCCCATGCGAAGAAACATTCGATGCAGCGTAGTCAAGTCGCGGTCGGCCTCGAAACGCCCTAGTGGCACCAGAAGCGCTAGGTCGCCAGCACCGTGAACATCGTCGACCGCACGGAGAAGTCGCGCGTAAAGCGCCAAGGGGTACCACCCCATGGGAACCACCGCCTCGATCGATGCGCGGTCAGGTCCCAGAAGGTGCCCCATCGTCCATGCCCACCCGCCCGCACCAAACCGCTCCGTGACGAACGCCCGCACATGGACAAACCCAACGCCTTTCGTCGCCGCAACATCCGCCATCGCTCTGCCCCCTTTTCCCCTGAGTCCCCTTGGCCCAACCCCTTACGGGCGGGCCACCACAAACGTGAAGACGCGATTTGTGTCCGGCTCATTCAACACCACCTCGGCGCTGTAGGTGCGACCTCCAATACGCGCGCCAAATCGAGTGCGCACCGGCATCGGCGCACCGCGGCTCTCCGCAAGACGCACCTCCACCGTGTAGATCCCCACCGGAGGCTCGAACCCTCCAAAATACACACTCTCGACGTTTTGCCCCGCGCAGCCATCCCCAGGACAGTCCCGATCAAGGTGAAACCCGCTGGGCGTATGTCGATGCCCGTCGGAAACCCTCTCCCGACTCGGCACGGTCACCACCAGGTCTACGTCGGCCGGGCAATCCCCCCACGCCACCATGAACTGAACAACACCCGCCGCAAGACCACATCCCTCGTCGATCACCCCGTTGCAGTTGTCGTCCGTCGCATTGAAACAAAGCTCAGGACCCGTCGGCGTGCACGCATCTACAAGGCTCACCCCCGCCGGAGACTCCGCCCGCGCGCTGACCGACGACATCCGCGGTTGCGTACAGGACATCACCAAGAGCCACCCCAGCACAGAGCCGCGTAGCGTCATTTCCCACGGGTCGTGTTGGTCGGCTGTGAAAGGGACTGAGGGGGCGCCTTCGGATGCACCACCTCGAAGAGCGCTCGACTCGCCAGACTGCCCAGGGCTCCGGGCTCGCCCGCAAGCGCCATGAGAACCCCCCTCTCCTTCATGAACTTGAGGATCTGTATGGCATTGACCCGCTTCACTTCGTTCGCCCCCCGCGCATCCCTCAGGAGCTTCCCCCGTAGCGTCACCCGAGTCATCGAGTGGGGCCCGTTGTCGTGCTCAACGCTCTGTAGACTTTTGCTGAGGATCGCTCGCGCCCAGTCCTGAAGCCCGTCCCGTACCCTGACATGTCCGATGGCCTCTGCGTTCTCTGTCCACCGAGCCAGATCGCCGCGGTCGTAGTTGCGATGGCTCCAGTACGCAAAGGTCTGCTGGAATATCGCCTTGAGTTCGTCGAGCGCTTCCGGCGGATCCTCCGAATACCGCGCCAACGCCTGCCGTGCCGCTTCCGTCTCTCCGCCAAGAAGGATCGCTAACGCTGCGTCCGCCTTGACGTTCGCATCCGCCATGCGCTCGAGTAGCGCTTGGGTCTGATCGCGACTGATCCCCCCTAGCCCAATCGCTCGTGCCGCTTGATGCCGCGTATCGGAGTCCGCGGACCCTAGAAGCTCGACAAGTACGGGCACCACCCCCGCGGGAACCGGCGAGCGTCGAACCAGTGTCTCAAGGTAGCAGGTGCGAAGGAACGCAGTCCGCCCCTTCAGCTTCTGCGCCACCTCGAGAATCTGCGCATCACTGGCAACCCAAGCGAGCGACGCGCACGCGACGAGACGCGAGTCTTCGTGTTCCTTCGGATCCTCGATTTGGGCGATCAGAAGCGGCGTCGCCTTGGGGTCCCCCCATTGTGCGAACCCCTCGGCCGAGCCAAGTGCCAGACCGCGCAGGACCATGCCCAGTACCGTGAGTCCCCCCCTTGCCATGGACTCGGTCGATACGTCGGTCTTGAAGTCCCGTCGACGCATCTGACGCTCGAGGATCGACCAGGCTAACTGGGTGCGCGCCATCCCGAGGTACCGAAGCGCGCTCTGCGCTGGCTCCCACACGGTCGGAATATCGGCGTCCCCCTCCTTGGGAAGAGCCGCCTTTGGATCCGCCCAGCCCATCAGCCTCGGGATCACCTCCGTCGACCCGGCGCTCGTGAGGAACCGTAACCCGTTTGCATGGGGCTGAGGCATCTCGGTGACCCAACGCATCGCAGGTTGCTGCGCCACGCGAAGCAGCTCCCCGCGTTTCTCCGGGTAGAGGACCGCGAGATCGGCAAGTAGACGCGCCGAGGTCACCCGCTCCTGGTCGTCACGCCGAAACTCTGGGTCTTCCGCGGGCTGGTACAGTTTGAGTGGGTCATGCTGGAGCCTCCAGCCCAAGGTGACCGCCGCCCGCATATCGCCGATCTCACCTAGCCTTGCGGCGGCCTCGAATTTCCAGTGTGGGGATGGGGTCTGCGTGTCGAGATACGCAACGAGTGCGTCAGCGGCGCGAGGGTCGGCGAGCTCTCGAAGCATGTCGAAGATCTGGCGAGTACGCCCCTTCTCGACTGCGCGGTTCTGGTGACGTACCGATCGAAGCGCCTGCACAAGACCTCGTCCCCCTACACCGTCACGTAGCGCTTCCAGAAACTGAGTTCTCGAAGCGTCGTCGGCTCGGTCCAGGGCCGCAAGCAAAGGGACAAGGGCCGCCTCACTTCCAATGCGTCCGAGGCCCCCTGCGGCGTGCCGGGCGACGGATGAATCCGGATCCCCCACCAGTCGAATGAGGAGGTCGGTCCAACGGGGATCTTCGGAACGCGCCACCGTGGCGACCACCAACTGGCGCATACCGGGGTTCGCATCCCGAGCAAGCTTGTCGATCTGGTCGAGGGGGATCAATCGCCCGAGCACATCTGGGTCGAACGCAGGAAACCCGTCGAGGTGCTGGAGGGTGGACAAGTGCCCCGCGCGGTATTCGTCAAGGATGGCATCAAAAGCCTTGGCTTCGCCAAACACCGCGAGGGCCCAGCAAATCTGCGGCTTGTCGGTAGCGTTGGATTCGGAAAGCGCTTTGAGGAGAGCGTCCTTGCCGCCTTCGGGGAGCGTGCCGAAGTCGACCAACGCGAGGGCTGCAGTGGTGCGGACTCCATGGTCTGGCGATGCGAGTCCTTTAATGAGGAGGGGAGCGCCTGCCGAGTCCCGAGCCCAGGCCAGGTTTGCGAAAGCCTCTTGCTGAAGTCGTGGTTCGTCGTCGCGGGACGCCCACGCGCGCCAGGCCCCGAGCTGCTCGGGCGCGGCAAGGCGTTGTATCTTCGAGCGCTCCCGTGCGAGCTCGTCGATCGACAAGCGTGGGGGTTCCCGTCTTGTGGCGAGGACCGCCAGGATCCCCCCGCCAAGGAGCGCGATGAACGCAACCCCGATAAGGAGGACCTTGAAAACGAGCGCCGAACGGCGCGGCTTGGTCGGGAAATTGGGGGGCGGAGGAGCCTTGGAGGGGGAGGTCGGCATGCGCGATCGATGACGCTAGCTGAAAAGGATGGGTCCACGAGGGAGAAATCGCGGTCCGAGGGAAGGACCACGTGCCAAGTCGAGCGACAGACTCTTAATGCGTCTCGGTAGACTCTTAATGCGTCTCGGTAGACTCTTAATGCGTCTCGGTAGACTCTTGCGGGGAGGCTACGGGAGAGTCCCAAGGTGTCCAGAACACCCCATTCTCTGTCCCCGCCACCAACGCCCCCGAACAAAAAGCCCTTTTCCCCTCGGGTTGCTCCGGTACAGGACATGCTCAGGTAGCGGGAATGTCCCTTTCTCCTTCCTGTTCCCGAACCCTCAACGGCAGCGTCGATGTGCTCAGCGATGCCGACCTTCTCGCCGTAGTCCTTGGCACTGGACGTTCCGTCGGAGTCCTCGCCGCCGTGCTCCTCGACGGTCACGGAGGCCTCGGCGGACTCGCCCGCGCCGGCCTTGGTTCCCTAACCTCCACACGTGGCGTCGGTGCCGTCAAAGCCGCTCGACTCGCAGCGGCCCTGGAGCTCGGTCGACGCGCTGCCGAAGAGTCCGTACGCGACCGCCTCGAACAGCTTCCCCACGCGTCGGCAGTCTATGCATGGGCGCGTAGCCGCCTGGTCCCCTTGGAACACGAGGAATTATGGGTCCTGGCCCTCGATGGGCAAAACGGACTTCGCGCCGCCCGTCGTGCCGCCCTCGGAGGGCTCCACGGGATGCACGTCGCCGTGCGCGATCCCATTCGCATCGCCCTCCGGGAAGCTGCCAGCGTATTTGTGCTGGTCCACAACCATCCAAGTGGCGACCCCACCCCAAGCCGTGAGGACATCGCCTTCACCCAACAGGTCGACCGCCTTGCGCACCAACTCGGAACCCCACTGGTCGACCACGTGGTCGTGGGACGGGGTGGCTACGCGTCCATGATGGAGCTCGGCATGTTCAGGGAGCTAGGCGTAGAGGAAGCTTCGCAAACGCGTCGAACGCGGGGGTTGCGTACAAAAATGTGTACGCAGCCTGGGAAGCGAGAACGCGTTTGACGTAGTTCCTGGTCTCGTCGAACGGGATCGACTCGACAAACACATCCAGGTCGGTCGTCTGCAGCGAGCGAAGCCAGCGACGCACCGCGCCTCCTCCGCTGTTGTAGGCCGCTATGGCCAGTGGAGGCGCAAAGGAACGGCGTAGATTGGCGAGAAGCCGCGTTCCAAGAGGGATCGAAACCGTCGGAAGCTGCAGCGCCCAGTCGTCCGAACGGAGCGAGGTCCCTCGGGCGATCTCCCGAGCCGTCGTCGGCATAAGCTGCATCAGCCCCACAGCGTTCGCACCACTTCGCGCATCGCTGCGAAATGCCGACTCCTCGCGCATCACCGCCCACGTCAGCTCGGAAGGGACCACCGCACTCGTCGGCGCCACGACATCGTCAAAGGCGCGCGGAAAGGCCGCTTCCCATGCGAACCTCCATCGCCCAGATGGGTAATGGGTCAGAAAGTCCGTGAGACGTCCCCGCGCAAACGCATGCCCATATTCAGGTGCCCCCGCGCGATCGAGAAGCATCGCAGCAACCCAGACCAGCTCCGGATCGGCCGCGTCACTTGTGATCCCAGCGAGTGCAAACTCGGTCCTGGCCGCGTCTACCTCGCCGACCTCGAGGAGCCGCAGTGCGCACTCGAACGACGCGGTCGCAAGCTCGGGGCGCGGACGGGACAAGAACGGCGCGGCAGGTTCGCGAGCGACGGCCTGGTCGAGGGCTCCTTTGGCGGCGGCAGGATCGAGCTCGGAAAGACGTGCGTAGGCGAGGAGCATGAAATAGGTGAGGGGGAAGTCGGCGATCACCGCAGCGTAACGCGGCTTCGCCTCCGCCGTGTTGCCTCGGAGCTCGGCGATGCGGGCGCGGAAGTACGCAGCGCGTCCTGGGTTTGCCCAGTACTTCGCGGTGGGCTCCACGGTGACGGCGCGGTCGAGGGTCTTTTCGGCGTGGTCTAGGTCCCCGGTCATCAAGTAGGAGAACGCCACGCGAAAGAGGGCCTCAGGACGTTGGTCGCCGTTGGGATAGAGGTCGGGGACAGTGGAAGCGAGTGCGTAGAAACGTCCCATGTCGCCGGCCTGGCGGGCCAAGAGAGCGGACTGAAGGCGTGCGTCGTCGGCGAGCCGATGCTGTGGAAAGAGCGCCTCGAGTTTGGCGTAACGGGCTACGGCTTCGTCGGGATTACGCGCCTGGGAGCTTGCGCGGGCGCCTTGGAAAAGAGCGTTGGCGAGGGATTCCCCTTCGCACCGCGTGATGGCGTCGCCCCAGGGGTCGGCGGGGCGATCGCGTGGGCGGAGTGCGGGGGAAGCCTGAGCGCGGGTAATAGAAGCTTTGCACGCGAGGTCGGGAGCGAGGGCTGTGGAAAGGAGCTGACCGGAGAGACGCGCGGCTTTCGGAGCGTTCGAGGATTCGAGCCAAGCCTGTGCCTGTCGGACCCTCTGGGCCGGGTCGAGGGCGAGTTGGCGTGCCGGGAGACGTTCGAGGGCGCGGGTGCGCAGGCTGTTGGCATGAAGCGCATCGGCCTGCGCAGGGGCGTCGACGGCGATCCGAGTGGCGAGTTCGAAAGCCTCTGCAGATGCGAGTGCGTGCGCGTCTTTGAGGAGCGCCGACGCGAGGTGCGCAGCGGTTTCAGGCCAGCGTCGTCCAGTCGGCGACTGAGCGAGGACCGAGCGCCATAGCGGAACAGCGGCTGCGTAGTCTCCTTGAGCGGCGAGGGCTTCGGCGAGAACGAGGCGGGACTCGTCTCGACGTGCGAGGGGCTCGGGGATGGAACGAGCGTGGGCGAGAGCGTCGGCAGTTCGTCGCATGGACAGCGCGGTTTGCGCGGCTCGGAGCGTTGCGTAAGCAGCGAGGGGGCATTTGTCTCGGGCTACTTTTTCGAAGGAGGGGAGGGCACCGGGGAAGTCTCCGGTTTGCGCATGCAAGCGAGCTTCGAGGTAGGTCCAGGCGCAGTCCTGCTGGGGAGAAAGGCGGGCTTGAGGGCGCGTGGCTGCGATCACCTGTGCGGCGACGGCGGGTTCTTTTTGGCGCAGCCGCAGACGGGCTTCGGAGAGACGTGGGTCGTCGAGAACCGCTTGAAGCGTGGGGAGTCCGGATTCGGGGGATGCAGAAGGGGAAGGGAGCGGATGGAGCGCGGCGAGGTCCGGGGCTGGGCGAGCGTCGGTGGGGGCAGGGCCGCCTCGGCAGGAAAAGGCGAGGACTAGGGCCGCGAGGGCAGTACGCGTCATCATCGCTTCCGTGGGAGCGCGTCGTCTTGCTCGCGGGACTCTTGAAGGCGGCGATGCAGTTCGGAGGAGCGGGCGTGGTGGTCCGTGACGACGCGGAGTGCGGCAAGACGGGAGGCCAAGGTGTTTTGGGCGTCGACCTCGTCTTGTTTAGCGACTTCGGCGCGCTCGTGGAGGTCTCTGTGGATTACGTCGAGGTCGCGGGAGGTGGCGTGGCGGGCAGCGAGCCAAGCGTCGAAATTGAGGAGGTCGGCGACGCGGAGTGTTCCCTGATGGAGGGCGTCGAGATGGGCGGCGGTGGTTTGAGCGACGTCGGCGGAGATGGCGGCTTGGTGTTCCCGTGCGGTCTGGAGCTTCTGGACCTGTTTTTTGCGCAGGAGGGTACACGATGCGAGGGAGTGGATGGCCGCTCGGGAAGCACGCTCGCGAAGGGCGCGCAGGGCGGGCCAGGGGAAGGCTGGGCGAGCCATGGGGACAGGTTGCCCGTTGGGTTACGTTAGGCGGTCTGGTAGACGCGACTGCGTCGTCCTCGGTCTTTTGCCTTGAGTTTGGCTCGATAGCGTTTGCTACGAGTGCGGTTGGTCTTTCGAGGTTTTTTCGATGCGGCGATGTACATGGTGTCGGATCGACTAGCCGAAGGCGGGTCAACGTGCAACAAGGGCCGTCGAGAAGGCAGGCATGAACGTTCGATTGGTCCATGAGTTTCGGTTCGAGGCGGCGCATCGACTTCCGAAGGTTCCACCTGGGCACAAGTGTGCGAGGCTGCACGGGCATTCGTTTCGCGTGGAGCTTGCGGTGGCAGGTCCGGTGAATGCCGAGACGGGGTGGTTTCTGGACTTTGACAGGCTGTACGAGGCATGGAAACCGCTTCATGCGGAGCTAGATCATCACTACCTCAACGACATTGATGGATTAGAAAACCCGACGAGTGAACTTCTTGCTAAGTGGATTTGGGATCGCATGAAGCCGGGCTTAGAGGCGATCGAGCGGGTGACAGTTTACGAGACGTGTGATGCGCGGTGTGAGTACCGCGGTGAAGGCGCGGGGGGGCCATAGTCATAAGCGTTAATCAACAACGGCCCGCTAAGTTACG
>CAITRH010000584.1 GCA_903894755.1 uncultured delta proteobacterium | reverse complement strand
CGGCCATTGAATTTGTCCCAATGCTAAACCAACCCCATCTTGAAAACCGCAGGTTCGAACCGAAGACCTCTCCCCTCGCTATTTCGCCCTTTCACAGCGCCCCCTCCCCATCGATGGGGAGGGGGACCTTGTGAACGCGCCGGATCGTGCGGGGGTGAGGTCCTCGGGATCGCCCGCGACGAAGTTGCGGTTTTCAAGATGGGGTTGGTATAGTCTCCAGGTACACCCCATTCAAGGTCATCGAGGTTGTCTACGGCGGACAAATTCAATGGCCGTCGAGGATGGCGGGAATGGCGGGTTTCGAGATGGGCGTGGTTTATCTCTCAATCCGGACAGCTACGAGGTCGTTGCTAAGACCAACGGTCGACCGGAGCTGCATCGACAGGTCCAACTGGACGAAGGGGCCCGTGTCCGCGTCGAAATGACCGTGCTCAACCCGGAGTACCGAAGGAGGCGGTGACGGACAAGAGCATCGTGCTGGATATCCTGGTGCTCTGCGAGGACGGCACCCAAGCGGACGTCGAGATGCAGGCCGATCGCCGTCCTGCCTGGCGGTCCCGCTGCATGTTTTACTGGGCCAAGGTTTATTCGTCGCAGCTGACCCCAGGTCTCCCCTACACGACACTGAAGCCCGTGAAGGTGGTCGCAGGCGACCTACCGGAGCGCAACGCCTTGGCCGCGGCAGTTCTCCATGTACTGCACGCCCGAGCCATCCCGGTGACCGAGGAAACCCGCGCCGCGATCCTCGCTTGCGGCGACCGCGCACGCCTCGAAGGCTGGGTGCAACGCGCCGTCTCTGTCCTCCGCGCCGAAGACCTGTTGGGCGAAGCCGGCTGACCCGAGCCTTGACCGAAACCGCTCCAACTGCACGATGGGGCCTCTTCGGTTGCATCGGACGAGGCAAGCGCGTTTGTTCCCGTGGCCGAACTGTGACCCGCGCCAGCCGCCTCCTCGAGTATCCTCCTCTCCAAATGCTCCCAGTCCCCCCTGTCGACCGCGCCCGCCGCCGCATCGGACTCGAACGCTCCCACGAGGGCCACTACGCCCGCTTCGTCGAACGCTTCGTCATGCACGGCGATCCCGTGTCGTTCCGCACCTTGTGCGAGCGCGCGGTCCCGCCCAACACCCGCTACGTTGTCCTCGACCTCGATCGGACCTTTCACTTCGAACGCAACCTGGGCGAGCTCCTCGGCTGGGAAATCACGGCATACCACGGCTACGGCGACCGACACCTTGCCAGTATCGAGTCCCAACGGGGGCCTGGACGCTTCGTGTTCGATTGGAGCCATCCCCGCTCCGTCCTCCGCTACCTGGGCGTCGGACTGCGCACCTGGGCGCTTCCTGGACTCTTTTATTTCCTGTGGGGCAAGCTCCCAGCCCGCATCGAACGGGCGCGTCATAGCAGCTTTCTCCGGTTTGGAGTCGAACCTGTCCGTGCGGTTCAAGCCGTTCCGCAGACCGCGCTGCTCCATGTGCTCGCAGGACTCCCACTGACCACAGTCCGCACCCTCGCCGAACGCGTCTGGGACCACCACGCTTCCGACCAGGTGATCGACGAAACCGACGTGGCATGGCTACGTGCACACTGCCCAGGGGTCACCATCATCGTGTCGAGCGCGTCCCCGAAGCCCGTACTTGACGTAGCCGCACGACGTCTTGGTGTCGACGCCATCGCGTACACGTCGGTCGAAGAGCTCGATGGCGTCATGAGCTCGCCCTACTGGCTCCATCCTGTGTTCTCCCATGCGCGCGAGCCCCGTCGCATTGCACCGCCAAGCACCGTGCGGATCAACGCAAGCCATGCAAAGGTGGACGACCTCTTGGCGCGGTTCCCCGATTTTGGCGACTCGGTCACCGTCGGGATCACCGACACTGGCTACGGAGAAGACCACTGTTGGGCGCAATACTTCACACGCGTGATCGACATCAACAGCTCGTCGCCGTTTCCGCCCATGGTGGCCGTGGACTCGCCGCTCGAGGAAGTGCATTCCGCGTCCGTGCTCACCCGTGACGAGCGGCAACGTCGCGCGATGGGCGATGAGAACTATGTAGACCGACGTCGTCGGCCGAACGTGTTGGCGCAGACTCTTTCTGGGGCGGACCTTGCGCTACGTCTCGGCGACCATCGCAACGAGGTCGAGGTGCTTGCGGCTCGTTACGATGCGCTGGTGCCGCAGCTCGCCAAGGCGGGATTGGCGGTCGCCGAGCGGGTGGTTGCACTGGGCAAGAAGATGGAAAC
This sequence comes from uncultured delta proteobacterium, assembly GCA_903894755.1. Taxonomy (GTDB): domain Bacteria; phylum Myxococcota_A; class Polyangia; order Polyangiales; family Polyangiaceae; genus CAITRH01. The sequence continues at coordinate 11,513 of CAITRH010000584.1, read as the reverse complement.
GGTGGTGGGCAACTACAATGCGGCCGGCCAGGGGACACGTCGAGCGCAATTAGCGGAGCTTCGTGGCACCCTCGCGGAGCTGGCAAAGGCAACCGCGGAGCAGGTCAAACTCGAGGCGCCACTGGCGGAGGTTGCATTTGCACTGGCGCGAAGTCTCGAGGCCGCTAGGGCGCTTCTGGGGAACGCGGATGGCGTCCCTGGGGCCGGTTGATACGAGGAGAGCATTCCGCACGTCCCTGGTGTACGACCCAACGGATGGTCCAAGCACGCCTCGAGCTCCTTCGCGCCGGCCGTATCGCTGGATTCGGCGCCCTCACAGCAACCCTCCTTTCCGCCTTCGCGCTCCGCCACCGTCTCGCCCCCGACAACGAACGCTACGACCTGCAAAACCTTTGGGTCGGACGCTGGAGCCGCGCGCTCCTCACTCTCTTTGGCGTGGATCTCCGCGTCTATGGCCAAGTGTCCCCCCCCAAAGGTTGCGGGAGGGTCATCATCAGCAACCACAGGTCCACCCTCGACGTAGGTGTGCTTCTCTCGATCTTTGGGGGGCACATGGTGAGCCGGGCCGACCTTGCGCGCTGGCCTCTCATGGGCCTCGCAGCCCGGGAAGCCGGAACCATTTTCGTCGACCGCGCCAACGCGGCTAGCGGTGCCGGTGCCATACGCGCCATGACCGAGGTGCTTCGTCGGGGACACACAGTCGTCGTGTTTGCCGAAGGGACCACCTTTGCCGACGACGAGGTCCGTCCCTTTCACGGAGGCGCTTTCGTAGCAGCGGTCGTTGCGAAAGCCGAGGTCCTCCCCGTAGGACTCGCCTATGCGCATGCCGAGGGCTACAACAGCGCAGCGTTTGTCAACGAGACCTTTACGTCCCATCTGGCCAGGATGGCTGCATCCCCATCGACGCGTGTGGTGCTCCATGTTGGAACCCCACTTCGTCCCGACCCCAAGGTACGTTCGACCGCGCTGCGTGACCAGACCCACCACGCGGTTCAGGCGTTGGTGCGCGAGGCACGTGGGTTGTGCGACGGGAGATGAGCACGATGCTTGCGCTGTTTTCCGCGCTGTTTTCCACTGAGGGCCATACAACGTCGGGCTTGCTCCGGATCGTGGTTCTGGGCCTGGGCGTGGTGATCGTTGCGGCGCTGGTCAATCGCTTTGCGCCGCAGAAACGTGCCCGCATTCGTCGCAGCCTGCTCATCTACCTGGCGCTTCTCGTAAGCACGGCAATCCATGGCATCGGATGGAGTGCGCTTGATCGCTGGGTCACCCTGTGCGAGCTTTTCACGGCAATCAACCTGGTGGTGCTCGTTATCTTCGACCTGACCCTGCCATCCCTCGATCTGGAGCTCCCCTCGATCGTCTCGGACATCGCAGTAGGGCTTGCCTATGTCGGCGCTGTTTGGGTGGTCCTTCCCAAAGAATGGGCGAGCCATGTGCTTGCAACGTCGACCGTCGTCGGTGTAGTGCTCACCATTTCGCTGCAGACCACGCTTGGCAATATCCTCGGTGGGATTGCCTTGCAGCTTGATGGCTCCATCCATGTGGGCGACTGGATACAGCTCGATAACGGGCGTCAGGGACGGGTTCGGGAGATCCGATGGCGTCACACCCTCGTTGAGACCCGCGACTGGGACACCATCATTGTCCCCAATGCGTCGCTGCTGGGCATGAGTTTTTTCCTGTTGGGAAAACGTCAAGACAAGCCCATTGCACACCGCATGTGGGTCTACTTCAACGTGGATCTGCGCTATTCGCCGACCACGGTGATCGAAGCGGTACGAGAGGCGCTTCACACGGCTCCGATCGACAACGTGGCGCCGGACCCGCCTCCAAGCATCATTTGCTACGACTTCTGCAAGGATCCGAGGACCAGTGCGATCCAGTACGCCGCCCGCTACTGGCTGACCGACTTGGCGCTGGACGATCCCACGAGCTCTCTGGTTCGAATGCGCATCTATGCGGCGCTGCGACGGGCAGGAATCCCCTTGGCTCGCCCCACCGAGACGCTGTTTGTGTCGGACGAGGAGAGCGACGAAGCACGGCTTGCGGCGGGACGGAAGCGCAATCTGGAGGCCCTGCGTAGCATCGAGCTTTTTGCCAAGCTCAATGAACAAGAGCTTGCCTGGGTGACCGATCGTCTCAAGTACGCTCCGTACACGGCTGGGGAGACGATCACGCGGCGGGGGGCCGTGGCCCACTGGCTGTACATCCTGGTCCATGGGAGTGTCGAAGTGCGCGCGCGGGTAGACGGAGGGCCAGCGCGGGCGGTGAACACGATCGAAGCGCCCGGTTTTTTTGGCGAGATGGGGCTCTTGACAGGGGAACCGCGCGGGGCCGACGTGGTGTCCCTGACCCATGTTGACTGCTACCGGCTGGACAAGGCGGGGTTTGAAGAGGTGCTGCACAAGCGGCCCCAGCTAGCCGAAACCCTTGCGTCGACCTTGGCCAAACGCCGTACGGAGTTGCTTGGGGTCATTGAGGGGATGGACGCTGAAGCGCGAAGGGTGAGGGAGGCCACGGAACAGACCCGCATCTTGTCGTCGATCCAGAAGTTCTTCGGGCTCGACGACTAGTGCTGGTGACGGAAGGCTCGACTACATTTTCTTCTTGAAGGTCCCTTTGGTCCCCTTCTTCAGGGCAGGGACTACAGGAGCCGGAGGGGCCTGCTTGGGGACCGGCGAGGGGCGCAGGACCTCGGTCTTCATGGCGGGTCGAGTCTCCTCGAGGGTCCGCGTGGGGGCCTGCGCGACCGGGGCTCGAACGACGGCGGGTCGTTCGATGGGACGGGGCGTTGCGGCCGGCCTTGGGGGGAGCATTGCGGGACGTAGGGCTTCGGGCGCTCGCGCGGTACGGGACGCGGTTTGTCCCCTAGCTACGGCACGCGGCGTATCGACCCCTGCGGTCTGCACATGACCTCGCAAGAAGGCCCCCGGAGCGATCACGACCCGTTGGGCTCGAACGTCCCCCACCACGCGTGCGCCATCTTCGAGAATTACCGCCTCTTCTACGGTGAGATCTCCTCGAATGGCGCCACGCACGACGATGGAACGGGCCTGGATGGACGCGGCTACGAGTGCGCGGGCTTCGACGACCACGTCGCCATCGACGGCGACCTCACCCTCGACGAACCCCTGGATTTCCAGGTCTACGGGGCCGGTAATCCGCCCGCGGACCCGACTGGTGCTTCCGATGACGCTGACATCTGCCATCGGGTGCTCCTCAAACGTCCATCTCGACGTTGCCCTTGAACTGGGCGCCGTCGGCAATGGTGATCCGTGCTGTCCTTACGTTTCCAACGAGTTTGGCGCTGCTCTGCAAGTCGACCCGCTCGCCTGACGCGACGTTGCCCGTGAGGGTGCCTGCGAGCATGAGCGTGTTCGAGGTCACGTCGGCCTCGACCACCGCCCCCTGCTCGACCGACACATGTTCTTTCGTCTCTAGTTTTCCTCGCAACGTGCCGTGGACCACGACGTCTTCCTCAGTCGTGATTTCGCCCTCGATGGTAATTCCCACTCCGATGACCGTGCTCGCCATTTCGTGAACTCCGTGTGATGCCCACGCGACCGGGAGGCCGCGCTATTACGTTTGCTACCGCCTGCGTTCCTCTAACTCGGCGGGCATGTCGAAATCGCACTCCAAGCGGCCCGCGAAGCGCGCGCCGTCGTCAATGATGATCGCGCTTGCGCGCAAGGCCCCCCGTACCCGCGACCCAGGACCGAGATGCACTTGTCCGCTGGCGGAAACGTCACCGTCGAGGGTCCCCTCGATGTCGACGTCTTGCGCCTCGATGTCGGCGGTAACTTCCGACCCGACGGCAAGTTGGAGATCGCCGCGGAGGGAGATGTTCCCCTCCACGGCACCTTCGACGACGAGGTTACCGTCGCCATCGATGCGACCGCGTACCCGGGTGACCGCTCCGAAGCGGGTATCCGAGCCGACGGGTTTCATGTAGTTGTTCGGCTGCGCCATGACGGGCGGGGACCCTACTCCAACGCATGTCGGCATGTCACTCGGTTCCGTCGTAAAACTGCAAACCTCGCCTGACCGAAGGATCTTTCATGCGTGCAGCCATCGACTTTGGCATTTCGAACACGGACGTCGTCGTGGACACCGGCGAAGGGCTCACCATCACGACGCAACCGACGTTATCCGACGCTCCCGACGAAGCGGTGGTGGCCGCGCTTCTCAGACGCTGCGGGGTGGAGCTCGGGTCGCTCGATGCGTTGGCCGTGGTGGGCGGACGTTCTTTTGGTCTTGGTGAGGCGCTCGGACGTTGCCGTGTGATCAAAGTCAACGAGGCGACGGCCATCGGGTTGGGCGGGCAGTTACGCGTCAAGTGCGCCGATCTCTTGGTGGTGAGTGCCGGCTCGGGAACGGCCACGGTGGTGGCGCGGGGGACTCACTACGCGCATGGCATCGGCAGTGCGGTTGGGGGCGGGACCTTACTTGGGTTATCTCGGTTGATACTGGGCACGGCCGACCCATTGGCAATCGACGCACTAGCCTTGGCTGGGGATGCCAACGGTGCGGACTTAGCACTTTGCGACGTGATCAACGCTCCTGTCGGGGCGCTTCCCTCCAACGCCACGGCGGTGAACTTCGGACGGGTGGCACGAGGAGCGCTGCAGGTCCGACGGGAGGATCTTGCAGCAGCGCTCGTGACCATGGTGGGACAGGTGATTGGAACGATCGCGGTCAACGCGGCGCGGGTGGAGGGGCTTTCAAGGCTGGTGGTGGTAGGACGCCTTGTAGCGTTGGCGAGTGTTCGGCGTGCCATCGAAGAGACCGCAACGCTGTATTCGATGGACCTTCTGATCCCGCAGGACCCTGGTCCAGTGACGGCTCTTGGAGCGTTGCATTACATCAACCTGGAGAAACAAGTGTGATGAGCAGAAAAGGCATTGTCCTTGCGGGTGGTTCGGGAAGTCGGCTGTATCCACTCACTCTAGCGGTGAGCAAGCAGCTGATGCCGGTGTACGACAAGCCGATGATCTACTATCCTCTGTCGGTGCTCATGCTCGCAGGCATTCGCGAGGTGCTGCTGATCTCCACACCGCAGGATCTACCGCTTTTCCGACGGCTGCTCGACGATGGGTCCCAGTTTGGACTGACCATTGAATACGCCGAACAGCCCCACCCAGAGGGACTCGCCCAAGCGTTCCACATAGGGGCCAGCTTCGTGGGGGACCATCCATCTGCGCTCGTCTTGGGCGACAACCTATTTTACGGCCACGATTTCGTGAAGGCCCTTGCGGTTGCGGACTCCCAGCAGGACGGGGCCACTATTTTTGGCTATCACGTTGCCAATCCGAGCGCCTACGGAGTTGTCGAGTTTGGGGCAGACAGGCGGGTGCTTTCCATTGAGGAGAAGCCGTCCCAGCCGAAGTCCAACTACGCGGTCCCTGGGCTTTACTTTTACGATCGCGATGTCGTCGGGCTAGCGCGAGATCTAGCGCCATCGGCACGTGGCGAGCTGGAGATCACGGACCTCAATCGTCTTTATCTGGAGCAGGGGCGATTGCGTGTGGAGGTTCTGGGTCGTGGGACCGCGTGGCTCGACACGGGCACGCACGGGTCATTGCTGGACGCTGGCCAGTTTGTCCAAGTGATCGAGAGCCGTCAGGGGCTCAAGATCGCGTGCCTCGAGGAGATTGCGTTCCGCCAGGGTTGGATCGACCGGGCTGGCCTCGAACGCCAGATCGAGCGTCTTGGCAAGTCGTCCTACGGGTTGTATCTCCGTGGGATGGCATGAGAGGAACTAGGAGAGCGTCCATGTACGGTATGGTCAACAAGGCGATCGAGGAGATGATCACCAGTCGCTATGGGGAACGAACCTGGGAGACCATCAAGGCACTGGCGGGGGTGGATGTCGACGTGTTTATCAGCAACGAGGCGTATCCCGACGCGATCACTTACGAGCTTGTTCGTGCGGCCTCGGAGCATCTTGGGCTAGCGTCCGAGGCGATTCTAGAAGCGTTCGGCATGCACTGGGTGCTTCACACGGCACTGGAGGGGTATGGAGTCTTGCTTGACGCGGGGGGGGCGACGTTACCGGAGTTTCTGTGCAGTCTTCCAACGTTCCACACCCGTGTTGCGTTGATCTTTCCGAACCTGACGCCACCGGTGTTCAAGGTCACGGAGCTTCAGCGCGATTCTCTGCATCTGCACTATGTGTCGAGACGACAGGGGCTTGCCCCTTTTGTCGTGGGGATTCTCAAGGGCCTTGGAATCAGGTTTCGCACGGAGGTTGTCGTGTCGGTCGTACAATGCCGCGAGCAGGGGGCTGAGCACGAGGAGTTTCTAGTCACCTGGAACGCGAACGCGAACGAGTCTAGCGGGTCATGACGTTGCCTATTGGTTTGCCCCCCGAGCTGTTTGCCGCAGCGTTTCCGTTTCATGTTGCGATAGACCGGTCCTTTGCGATCCGGCAATTTGGCAAGTCGCTTGGTCCGCTCTGCCACGGTCTCACGGAGGGATGCCGATTCTTCGACATTTTCCAGATCCAGCGTCCAGGTATCCTGGCCAACTTCGAGGCACTTCTCGATGCGCTCGACGAGCTGTTTGTTCTCGAGGTGCGAGCAACGCATGTCAAGCTGCGGGGACAAATGGTGTTGGTCCCAGCGAGCTCCATGGTACTTTTCCTAGGGTCTCCATGGGTGACCGACCCGACGGAAATCGGGCAGCTTGGTCTGTCACTGCGGTCGTTTGCGTTGCATGACGCGACGGTGGATCTACTGATGGTGATGCAGGCACAGAACGCAGCGTTTCAAGATACGAGGCGTCTAGCCGACAGGCTCCAGGCCGAAGCCGAGGCGCGGCGGGCCACCGGGGAGCACCTGCAGGAACGCGAAGAGACGTTGCAGACATTCCTCGAATCGGCTTCTGAGGCCATTGTGATGGTGTCGGAAAATGGGCTCATCGATCGGGTCAACGCGCGCACGGTGAGCATGTTTGGCTACAGCCGCGAGGAATTGCTTGGGCAACCGATCGAAAGGCTGGTGCCACGGCACTTTGCGGAGAGTCATGTGCAGCATCGAACGGACTTTCTGCAGTATCCAAGAAACCGTCCCATGGGCACCAGCATGGATCTCGTTGCGCAACGAAAAGATGGCGTGGTGTTTCCTGTCGACATCAGTTTGAGTTATGTCCGCACGGGCCACGGTCTCTTGGCGGTGGGCTTCATAGCGGATCTTACGGAACGAAAGCGCATCGAAGAGGCTTTGGCCACGGCTCGCGACCAGGCCATAGAGGCGTCGCGTCTCAAGTCCGAGTTCTTAGCCACCATGAGCCACGAAATCAGGACCCCCATGAACAGTATCCTTGGTCTTGCCGATCTGCTGCTTGAAAGCGGTCTCAACGAAGAGCAGGCGAAGCTTGCCGGACTTGTGAGCGGTGCGGGCCGAGCGCTCCTGGGTATCCTCAACGATATCCTTGACAACTCCAAGATCGAGGCGGGCAAGCTGCAACTCGAGCTCGTGGACTTCAACCTTCGCTCCGAGGTCGATCTAGTGGTGACCCTGCTCGCCACCAAGGCCAGTGAGAAGGACGTTGACCTCCTCTCCAATGTGGACCCTAGCCTCCCACATCATGTGCGGGGGGATGCGGGACGGCTTCGTCAAGTTCTGATGAACCTTCTGTCCAACGCGGTGAAGTTTACCCAGAGGGGTGGTGTTACACTTTCTGTGAGCGTTGAAGGGCCCGGTTTGGTTCGGTTCGAGGTCCAGGATACAGGCATTGGATTGTCCGAAGAGGCCAAGGCGCGTCTCTTCTTGCCTTTCTCCCAGGGCGATCGGTCCATTGCCAGAAAGTACGGAGGCACGGGGCTTGGTCTTGCTATTTCCGCCAAGCTTGTAGAGCTGATGGGAGGAACGATAGGGGTCCGGAGCGTTGAAGGGCATGGGTCTACGTTCTGGTTTGTGGTCCCCCTCGAAGCAATCTCCAAGACTGCGCAGCGAGCCCCGTCCGATCGACCTGCATCGCTGCGGGTTTCCGGCGGCGCACCGAGGATCCTTTTGGCCGAAGACAACGATGTCAACAGCATGATCGCTTTGAAAATGCTGGAGCGCATGGGATATTCCGCGGACCGAGCAGCCACCGGTCGCGAGGTCGTGGAGGCGGTCAAGCACACTTCTTATCAACTTGTTCTCATGGACTGCCAGATGCCTGAAATGGATGGCTTCGAGGCCACCCGGATCATTCGCGCTAGCGAACAGTCTCCGCGACTTGCTATTGTGGCCATGACGGCAAGTGTGATGGAAGAGGACCGCAACCGCTGCCTTGCTGCGGGGATGGATGGCTTCTTAAGCAAGCCCGTGGACCGCCGCGAACTGGGGGCGGTTGTCGAGCGCTGGCTTTGTGCTCCCCCTCGGCTCTAACCCACGTTGGCGCTCGTAGCGGTCTCGCTATGGTGCGGAGCGCAGCATCGGCAGCAGCAGGACTACACAAAGAACCACTGCGGCAACCACGACTACAATGCCACCGAGGAGCCACAGAACCCTTGTCTTGCGCAGCGGACGGGCCCGTTCGATCAAGGTTGCGGCGGCGGGCTCGGAGGGCTGGACCCCGCGAAAATCGGAGACACTTGTACGCATCTCCTCCAAGGGATCGGGCAGAAGTGATATCTTCACCGGTAGGATAGGGACGTCCCCATAAATCGGACTTAGGTTTGGTTTCCCAGGAAAATTCAGGTGACCGGGCACCGTTGGAGCGAAGGCGGCGGCGCTGACAGCACGGGCAGCACGGGACGCGGGTCGCTCCGACGCACGGAAGCGCATTTGCTCCAAGAGCTGCTTGCCAGTGGCGACAGAACCGCTTTCGATATGGGCATAGGTCTCCACCAAAGCGCTGCGCATGGTGACCGCATCGGACCAGCGGTCTTCGCGTTTCTCCTGTAGGGACCGATCAATGAGCGCAACGAGCGCTGGGTCGGTGTTGGGAAGAAGCTCCGCGAGCGACCGGACCGTCACAGCCCCGTCGCGTGGGGTTGTTCCCGTGAGCAGGTGAAACAGTGTAGCTCCCGTGGCAAAGAGGTCTGCTCGGGCGTCGACGAGATTCTGGTTGCCCAACATCTGCTCTGGGGCTGCATAGGCGGGGGTGCCCATGCGCATCAGGGTAATGGTCCTCGGCACTTTGCCATCCCGAAACCGAGCAATGCCAAAGTCGAGAACCTTGAGCTCCCCCTTTTTGGTCAAAAACAGATTTGCAGGTTTGATATCGCGATGGATGATCCCCTTGGCATGGGCGGCCACGAGCACATCGAGAAGCTGATAGCCCAGTGCGAGGACCAAACCCGCAGCGAGCTTGCCCCCCTGTTGGGTGCGAAGCTCCTCTAGACTGACCCCGTCGAGAAGCTCCATGACCAAAAAGGCGCGCCCGTCCTCGCTCACGTCGTCGTCGTCGACACGCACGACCCCATCGTGGTCCACTGCGTTGGCTGCGTAGCCTTCGCGGACAAAGCGTTCGACAATCAGGGGTTCGTCGGCGCACTCGGCGAGGAGCAGCTTGATGGCCACGCGCTTGCCGTTTCGGTGGAGCCCACCGTATACGACGGCCATTCCGCCGAAGCCGATCACCCGGTCGAGGCGATACTTTCCCTTGAGCCAGCGACCGACGAGCGCCTCGGCGAGAATACGGTCCTTGTTCACTCGGCGTCCTCCTCGTAGGTCCTCTCGCCGTAACTCTGTCGTTAAGGGAGTATAAAGCGACGCAAGCGCCCTAGTCAACGAAGTTCGTTGACACTGACCCCCTCCCGTCTACAATCAGGCGTTGCGCGGAAATAAGGAGGCGGCCAAGTGAGCGTTGATGCGACCCGGGCCCTAGCAGAGCGTTCCCTCGGCAAGTCGCTGAATGGGAAGTATCGTCTCGAGCGGGTCATTGGGATCGGCGGCATGGCAGTCGTTTATCGCGCCGTGCATCGCAACGGCCACCGGGTGGCTATCAAGATGCTCTTGCCCGAATGCGCCCGCGAGCCCGAGCTTGTCTCGCGCTTTGTAAAAGAAGGCTATGCGGCGAATGCGGTGGAGCACGACGGCGTCGTGCGCGTCGATGACGACGACGTGACTGAGGATGGTCGGGTGTTCGTGGTCATGGAGCTGCTCGATGGAGCAACGCTCGAGGAGATCCGCGTCGAGCGCGGCGGACGTCTTCCCAAAGCGATGACGCTCGCCCTTGGGTATCAGGTGCTCGATGTCCTCGTGGCGGCACATGCCAAGGGGATCATCCATCGTGATATCAAGCCGGCCAACTTGTTTCTCACCTGCAAGGGGGAGCTCAAGGTGCTCGATTTTGGCATCGCGCGCTTTCGGAATGGCTCGGCGCCGCACACGTTGTCACAGATGGCCATGGGGACCCCCGACTATGCAGCGCCCGAGCAGATGTTTGGAAGGCAGGATCGGGTGGACGGTCGGGCCGATTTGTATTCGGTGGGGGCGACGCTGTATCACCTGCTCACGGGGTTTACGCCGCGGTGTGAGTCCGTCACGGCCCGTCCCCTGCGCGAGCTTTTGCCTGACGCAGGGCCGTCGTTGGTCACCCTCATCGAGCGTGCGCTGCAGGACCGGCGAGACGACCGCTGGCTCAACGCAGAGGCGATGCGTCAGGCCCTTCTCGACGCATACGCCGAGGTGGAACGGGGACCGTTTACAACGGGCCCGCAGCTTCTCGAACATATGCGCAACGTGTCCGAGGCCCCCGCGCCTACCGATCCGATGAATTCCATGGTTCTGATGATTCCGGGCTCCACTCCGCTTCCATTGGACTTGGCCCAAAGCTTGTTGAAGCCCGCCGCAAAGCTGGAAGAGCCGCGGACGTCGCAGCCCATGGTGCACGATGGTCCGTTCCGTGCTCGTGGACTGGGATCCAAGGTGTCTTTCGTGGTTCTTGCGGGCGGACTCCTTGTGATCGCAGGTCTAGGTACAGGCATGTTGATCCTAGGGGAGCGTCCCAAGGAGCCGGTCGGTCCCGTGTCCTCGGCGGCTGCTGCCGTTTCTTCTGCGGCTTCGGCCGAGCCGGCGGTGCTGTCCAACATGCCCCCGCTGCTCGTGGTGCCGTCGGCGTTCGTGATTTCTTCCGTGTCGTCGACTCCGCCTGCTGCGGCGAAGTCTTCCGGGAGACGTGAACCTCATTAACTTTCGTCGGGCGGTGGATGTGGCGGCGGCGGCCCCCCATCGAGATGCACTCCCACGAGGACCGCACACTTGGCCCACGCTGGGTCGTCGCAAGCTGACGTTTTTGCAACGCACGCCAGCACCGTGTCCATTTCTCGCTCGACGAGGCGGTCGAGGATAAAGTTGCAGCCGCGGGCGCATTCCTCTGCCCCGCAGCGGGCAACCCTGGCCGTGCACGCGGACGCGCAGGTCTCTTCAGGCGTACGGGGAGCCCCTTTGGCCCTGCATGCAGCCAGAAGCAATAGGGTACCTATTAGAATTCGCGTCATGGCGTCGAGAGGTAGCACCACGACGCGCTCACAGGAACTGCCACCCCACAAGCTAATAGCTCGCGGCGGAAGTCCT
>CAITRH010000583.1 GCA_903894755.1 uncultured delta proteobacterium | reverse complement strand
TACAGGGTTCTCAGCTGGCCTCCGCTGCGTGTCAAGGTGCGCACGCCATCTAAAATGGATAATCGCCCGATCGCCGTTCAGAAGTTGACTAATGGATGCGCTTGCGTGTCCAAAAACCTCGGATTAACGGAGCTCAGTGGGCGCGATATGGCCAATTCTGCACCCCTCGACCTGTCGCCCAAGAACTGGGTCGCCACCCGGCAACGGCTGATCGCCGAGGGGAGCCTCCGGTACCTGGACCTCACCAAGTTCACTGAGGCCGAGCTCCGCACCCGGAGCTACAAGCTTTGCGTCGCTCGTGACGCTTTTCGGCGAGGCTCATGCTACGCTCCTCAAATGCTCCCCGCCTTCCAGAAACCCCGCTTTGGCAAGACCATGGCAAGCTACGCCTTGCGCTTCTCGCCGTGAGCCGCAGTGCAGAACGACTTCGAGCCGCAAGGATCACACACCTTGCCGAAGCCGACTACGTAGCCTTGCTCGAACCCCTGGTCGAAGCATTCGTTGCAGAGCAGCAGCCGCGTGCGGCACTCACCGTATGCTGGTACCTGGGGGATCGGGGCAAAAGATATGCTTCCAGCTTGCTTCCCGCAGTCCCCTTGATCGACCGAGCCCGTTCGCTCGCAGCCGCAGGGGAGCTTGGACCAGCCGCCGAGGAGCTCGAACAGGGGGGAATCTTGGCGTTGGCCGCGGTCTTTCGAGAGCGCGCCGGCGATTGGCCAAGGGCGCAAACATTGTGGGAACGTGTCGCAACCATTGCCTCCATGAGTTCCTATGTGCAAGGGCTCGTCTTCGTAAACCTGACCCGTGCTGCCGTGCGAGCGGGGGCCTTGTCCCAAGCGAGGCAAGCAACTACTGCTGCGGTACGTCGGCTCGAAGAGGCCGCCGATCACTTCGAAAGCATTGGCCAGCGCGAGCGGGCCTTCGACTGCTTTCATGCCCTCGTTGACCTTGGGACCGAACGCAAAAGGTTCGAGGATATCCTTGCTGGTTACATCAACGGGATTCGGATTCTTAGAGAAGACCACCTGAAGTCCTTTGCACTGCAGCAGCTCGATTACGCTATCCATGCTGCAAAAGACTCCCTGGAGCTCGCTGCAGCCGCAACCTTGGCAAAAGAAGCCTCCGAGGTGGCTCGATCCTTTGGGCTCGTGGCTACAGGAGCCTGGTACACCGTACTGCAGGCCGACTTGTGGCAGGCGCTGGCAAGACGACATGTGGAGCGAGGTGCACCCGTCGAACTGGCGGAAAACGCTCTCCTCGCTGCCATCGCCGCTCTTGAGGAACTAGCACAGTTCGCCCGAGTCCAAGGCCTATTTGGGGAATTGGCTGTCCTCGACCTCGAGGAACGCAAAAGAGCGCACTATGCTCGCGCAGCCCGTCGTTATGCTGGCGTTGCAGATAGCCCACTCGAGGCAGCACCGCTTGCGGGACATCTGCGCCAACCTCGCGCGTCCCTCAACATTTGGCATCAGGATATCCTCGAGTGGGAACAGCATGGAAGCGTCGTGGAGGCATGTGCTGATGTCCTTTTGAACCCAAGGATGCCCGAACTGCTTCGGCGCAAGGCTATGTTGGCCCGACTTTCAGCTCTCTTGCTCGAACAACGTGGGCCGCCCGAGCTTTGGAGCGGTGTGGTGACCGAGCTTGGCGAAGTTCCTGTCTATGGCATGTTGTCTCCCCTCGAAAGCCTGTTCAAGCACCAGAATCGCGTGGTCAAGATGGAGGTGCTTCGAGTGATGCGAGGAATGTTTTTCAAACGGACCTTCGTGACCCTTCGCAAAGCCTTGTTGCTCAAGGATCCGGAGTTGGTCGAGCAGGCTTCGAAGGCCATCGAAGCCTTGTATTTTCCCCATGCTTTCGAGCCACTCACCAGGATCGTTCGTGAGGCCACGTCGGCCCCGCCCCGAGTGGCAGCACTGAAGGCACTGGCACGCATGGATACGCCAGAAGCCTGCAACTTTCTGCGAAGTCAGCTCGAACACGGCCCGTCGAGCGAACGGCAAACCGTTGGATGGCAGCCCCGAAGAAACGAAACCTAGGGGCTCACGGACCTAACCGTGTAAGGTGTCGTTCTCCCAATGCCCGTTGCCACATCGCCCCCCCCTCGTGTACGTCTTCATCCACACGGTCTCGACCTAGGTCGAGGCGAGGTGGTCCCGCTGATTTCCGGCGCGATCCACTACTGGCGCCTTGCTCCCGAGTCGTGGGGAGCCTGCCTGGATGCCATGAAGGCGATGGGCTTTCACATGATCGACACCTATGTGCCGTGGGCAACGCACGAATTGCGACCGGGGCAGTTCGATTTCGGAACCAAGGACCCACGTCTTGACGTGGTCAAGTTCCTGTCGATGGCCCACGAGCGAGACCTATTGGCCATGGTACGTCCTGGGCCCCATGTGAACGCCGAGCTTTCGCTCTTTGGGCTTCCCGAACGTGTGGTGTGGGATCGAACATGTCAGGCGCGCACTCCTCGAGACCATCCGGTGATGCTTCCCATGGTCCCAGTGGCCTTTCCCGTACCGAGCTATGCGAGCGAGGCGTTTCTTCAGGAGGCCGAACGGTGGCTTTGGGCCGTTGGCAGCCAGCTTTCACGGCTACGTTTTCCCAATGGTCCCATTGTGCTTGTGCAGGTCGACAACGAAGGGGCACTGTATTTCCGCGATTCCCCCTACGACCAGGACTACCACCCAGATGCAATTGCACTCTTTCGCGAGTACCTTGAAAAGGAGTACGGCACAGTGCAGGAGCTTCGGACGTCCTGGGGCAATGAGCTCGTGACTTTCCGCAATGCGCAGCCCCCCATCCGGTTCGATGCCACTGGGCCTGACGAGATGGCACCGCACCTTGACTGGATGGAGTTTCAAGAGCGTCTAGTCGTGCGCGCGCTCAAGCGGATGGCCGAATGCCTACGAACCTCGGGCTTCGATGGAATCCCCACCTTGCACAACCTTCCCATGGGAGAGGCAGTGACTGCGCTGAACGCCGGGCGGATTACGGAGGTGGTCGACATGGTAGGACTTGACACCTATCAAGAGGCAACGCCTGCGGCCCATCGGATCTTGATGCGTCGTGTCACCGAGCTGGTGAGCCGCTGCGAGGGGACGGGAGTGCCAGCGTTTGGAGCGGAGATAGGCACCGGATTTCCACCGTTCATGCCGCCCATGGATGAAGAGGACTCATTGTATATCCTCATTGCAGCGTTGGCGTACGGGCTGCGCGGGTACAACGCGTACATGGCCGTGGAGCGGGATCGATGGATGGGAGCGCCGATCGACGTGCGAGGGGAGCGTCGAGGGTTTGCCGAGCGGTTGGCGATGGTGCATCGGGCACTTGACGAGACGAAGTTTCACACGCTTCGACGGCGAGCGCCCGTGCGGCTGGTGGTCCCAAGGACCTTGCGTCGTCTTGCACGGATTACCCACGGGTTTGGTCCCATTACGCCTGCGGCCTTTCAGGTTCTCGGGGCGCGTCTGAGGGCGAGCTGTCTCGAAGACGAGGGGGTGGCGGCACTGGAGGGCGAGCAGTTCCTGTTGGCGTTCGAGCGTGCGCTGCTTGGACAGGGCGTAGCGTTTGCCTATGCGGGGGGCGATCTGGTGGAAGAGAGCACGCGGGGAGCGTCTTGGATTGTGGTGGCAGTAGCGGGGGGGATGTCCTTGGATCTCATCGAGCGTCTTAGGCGCGCCCAGCGCAAGGGGGCCCAGGTG
>CAITRH010000582.1 GCA_903894755.1 uncultured delta proteobacterium | reverse complement strand
GGGCTTTCTCTTTGCATTTCTGCTGTCGCTCATTTTCATGTATCTGGTGTTGGCAGCGCAGTTCGAGTCGTGGCTGCACCCGATCACGATATTGCT
Source organism: uncultured delta proteobacterium (assembly GCA_903894755.1). Taxonomy (GTDB): domain Bacteria; phylum Myxococcota_A; class Polyangia; order Polyangiales; family Polyangiaceae; genus CAITRH01. The sequence goes on along the minus strand of CAITRH010000582.1, from coordinate 1,768 downwards.
GTCGTTGCCGCTGACGGTCCCTTTTGCGCTCCTGAGCATCATCATTTTCAACCAGTCGATCAACCTTTTCTCAGCGTTGGGGATTCTGGTGTTGTTCGGGGTGGTGAAGAAGAACGCGATCTTACAGATCGACCATACGATCAAGCTGAGGGCAGCGGGGCTACCGAGGGACAAGGCGATCCTAGAGGCCAACCGCGACAGGCTTCGTCCCATTTTGATGACGACGGCATCGTTCGTGGCGGGGATGATTCCGCTGGTTGTGTCGAGCGGCGCGGGAGCTGGGACCAATCGGGCGACGGGTTTCGTGATCATAGGGGGGCAGACGTTTGCGTTGTTGCTGACGCTGCTGGCGACACCGGTGGCGTATTCGCTGCTTGACGATCTGTCGGGGTGGTTGCGTCGGGTGTTTCACATGGCGCCTCCGGAGGGGGAGAGCGAGGCTACGGATGCAGCGGATGCAGGAGATGAGGAAGTGATGTCGATGCGGCAGTCTCAGTGGCCGGCGAGTCCGTAGGGCGTGGGTTGGCTTGCGATTTCATCCAGTGGCCAACCAGTTCGAGCGCTAGCTTTGGGCGATGGCGACATGCCGAGGGCAGGACCGCCTTCGCAGGATGGTTATGCAGAGCGCCAGTGCGGCAAGGAGCGCCCTGTAGGACACCCTACCCGGCCCCGTCGTAACGCTGCACATTGAGCCGTTGGTGTTTACCGCGACAGGCGCCGCAATGGTGACGGACTGAGGTCCTTCGTACGATGCCAAGGGACTGGACGATGTCATGCAATAGAAGTGCAACGCCCATGTGGTCCAACCCCGCACGCACGTCGATGCGCACGATCGCGGCGTTGTCTTCGTCGACCGTGATGACCTGCACGTCGACGCCGGCGACGAGCGGTTTCGGATCGGCGAGGGCACCGTCGGTCAACACGATGAGGCGTTTTTTCCCACCGAGAGCGCACAGACGGATGGCGGCAAGGGCAACGGCGGAGGCGAGGTCCCCTTCGACTTCACGCACCACGAGGCTGCTGACTGCGGCTCTTAGCTGCTGTTCGTCACGAGAGACGGGCCCCACCACTCGAGGCTCACGAGCGGCCTCGAGAATGAACGCGTCGGCTCCCGGAGCAAGCACCGCGAGGGCTTCGGTGGCCGCATGTTGGGCCTCGTGAAATGAAGGCGTGTGGGCTCGGCGATCCCCCGGGACCACCGACCGTGAGCGCGTCGCCATGGAGTCGATGACGAAGGCAACGTGGTTTCCTTCGATGCGGGCGCCTCGAACGGCGGGACGCGCCAACGCCAACGCCAAAGCCACCAGCGCGAGGATCTGCAGAAACAGCGGGACCTAGGCGATGAGCCTCTTGATCGTCTGCTTGGCGAGCAGATCGCGTTGGGACGCGGCCCAGTGCCAGGTCGATCCTATGCGCACCTGCTGCCGTCGGATCTTGAGGATATAGAACACCACCAATGGAACGAGGGCTGTGAGAAGCCAGAGTCCTTTGGGGTTCAGGAGCTCGAAACCGGCCATGTCAGTTCACCCTCGCGCGACCTGTTCTCCGCGTGCGTCGGAGCCGGGTGCATGGGATCAACGGTAGCTCCCGCGTTTCACCGATCCCACTTGCGCTCGCGAATGAGCCGCTCACGTAGCGCCTCGAGGCCTTGGAGGTCGAGATTGTCCAACACTTGCCGGCGGCCGTCCTCGAGCGAAATCCCAAGGAAACCGCAGAAATCTTCGATAGAACGCCGCAGCATCTCCTGCCTTCCGCGCTTCTCTCCGCG
>CAITRH010000581.1 GCA_903894755.1 uncultured delta proteobacterium | reverse complement strand
GCGGGCGATCCCGAGGACCTCACCCCCGCACGATCCGGTGCGTTCACAAGGTCCCCCTCCCCATCGATGGGGAGGGGGCGCTGTGAAAGGGCGAAATAGCGAGGGGTGAGGTCTTCGGTTCGGACCTGCGGTTTTCAAGATAGGTTTGGTTTAGTAGCTTGCGGCGCAAGTCCTTGGACACTCCGGGGCAGCCCACGACAACATCGACACCCGCGAGCCTGTGTTACCCACCCGTTACCCACCCTGGGCTGATTTGACTCGCCCCTTCGGGGCTGCCAATCAACCCACGGCCTTCTCGTTGCATAAGGGCCCCGCTGGAAAGGACCACGAGCGTTGATGGGCAGCCCCGAAAGGCTGCGGACGTCCCGGGCCTGACGGCGCGCAGGCAAGGGATATCCTGAACCGTATCGGGCGCGAAGGGTCGAGGATGACCTTCGTCGCCTCCCCCAGCGACGCGTTTCTTGGGCTTCCGACGCCGGCTCAAAACTCGCTAAACTTGCGGCGGCGCCCAGCCTATCGGGGCTCCTTCTTCGTACGAGCGTAAAGCCTTCGCGCCACACGTATCGCTCCTAGCGTCGAGCTCGGGGTCTGCGGCAGCGGACTGGGTGTTTCTCTTGACCCCCTTCACAATCCTTCCATAAAGTCCTCGTAGGGCATGGATCTCGATATGCTTCACTCGATGCAGCCCGTGGGGGATGCCATTTTACAGGAGGGAAACCATGAGAGGGAGATTATGCGTGGGAACATTGGGGTTGATTTTTTTCGGGGCCGTGGGCTGCGGCGACTCCTCGACAGCGAGCCCGGTCGCCGATGCGAGCGCTCCGGACGCGACGACTCTTGATTCGGGGGTGTCGGATGCAACCAGTGCGGACTCGGGGGTGTCGGCCGAAGCCCTTCAAATCGAGGCACTCCTCGAAGACCCTTCGCCGATCCAGGGGACCACGGCCGAATCCCCTGCCTTCGGCGATGCGGAGCTCCAAGCCCTCGTCGCGCGCGAGCCCGCTCCGCTGCAGTTCGGCACGACACCCGACGAAAACGGTTACCTCGCCGACGCTTCCGAGGGCCCGTTTATCTCAGGACGTCCCCACGTCTTCGTGATCCACATGAGCGCCGTCGGCGGGCCGGTGGATACACTCTCCCTGACCAGCTCCATCGCCACCGACGTCGGCGTCGTGATGCCCCGCCGCATCTGGGATGTCGAACCTGGGGACGCGTTCCTGCCCCGCGCCAGCCCGCCCACTGTAGGAACACTCAAGCGACTTGATTTCCAGCTCGGTCTGCCGCCCGGCGACTGGGACAACCTCACCACCATGGTGTTTCTCGGCGCGGCCACAGACGCGAATCTAAGCTTCACGTTCTCCGGGCGCACGCTCGACGTCGACACGACGCAGCCGCCGGCGAACCCGATGCTGCTCGCCCTCGACAACGGCGCGACCGTCTCCATCGCTCTGCAGCGCGATCCGCGCGGAGCGTGCGTAGCGACCCGTCCTATTCTGCTCACCCGCGCCTTCGACGGGACCCGCGGGACCGTTGGGAGTTTCCGCGGTGTGCTCCACCAGGACGGCACGCACGTGGGCTTTGTCCGCGGCGTGTTCGGACGCGCTCCGAGGTCGGACCGCGACGTGCTCTATCTGAAGGCGATCCAGCCTAGCGGTCAGGTGTTGTGGACCGGCGCCATGCTCGGCCCTCTCACCGCGCTCACGCGTGTGGGGCGCCTGCGCAACGGGGCGACGTCACTCGGTACGTTTACTTCGCGGGGCCTCGTCACCGGGGACGGGGTTTCCGGTCTACGGGCGGAGCTCGCCCTCGAAGCCCACACGGACTGCCGCTGAAGGAGAAAACCATGAAAACGAACGTCAAGGCACTTCTCCTCGCGCTCTTCACCGTCGTTATCCCGTCCCTCGCCCACGCCTGGGACGAGGACACCTGCTCCGATGGCAGCGAACCCGCCAGCCAGAGCACTTTTGCCGATCCGGTCTGCGCCAACCCGCAGCCGCTGCTCGGCAACGGGCCAGTCATTTCGAACGCCAGCGCCACGAGCACGTTGTATTTCGACCACTCGGTCTCCCACTGGGAGTTCACCTATGCCATGGCACGCTGCGTGGGCATAGCAGACACCGAAGCGCAGAAAATTGCTGCTGGCGACGAGGCCACGGACATGTCGTCTCCGTCGTGTGGGTCCGCCGAGCTGAAGTCTTTCCTCGATACGCAGAAGCAGGCCAACTCGAGCCAGTATTTCCTGGCCGGCTACGCGTGCGGCTACGAGATCGGGCCGAACGGCGACGCGGGGGCGAGCGCTGTCCCCGCCTACCCGGGGACCCTCCGCTGGGCGCACACGGACCGCTGCCGCTCGGTCACCGGACCTACCACCACCAAGTACGCGGGACTCCACGGCCACGGCGAGTATTTCCACTACCCCTATTGGACCACCGACGGCAAGACGAACAACCTCACTGCGTTGGAAGCCTGGGCGTCCGGTTCGTCCACAGTGCTCATCGACCCGGCCGATTCCACCAGAGCGGCCCCCAACGGCTGCGACATGGCCACGCTCGATGCGTCTGCGAGCTGCAGCAGCGTTGATCTCCGGTCCCTCAGCCTGCTCTCCGATCCCTCGACGCGCGTCTGCGCCTCCACGACCAACACCGACTGGACCATGCCGGCCGTTGCCAAGGCCGGTGAGGCCGACACGAACGCGCCGTATCGCCTCGGCATCTACCTCCACTCGCTGGGGGACTCCTACTCCCACTTCACCTGCCAAACGTATGCGGGCCAGTCGTACTCAGGCTCGACGGTGGTCGTAGCAACGTCGAGCACGGCCACGGACCACACGGATTACTCGACGCCAACCTTCTGTGGAACGTCTGCGACCTCCAGCAGCAGCCGCCCCACCGGTGTGAGCTACGACATGTGCGTGCAAGCGTGCCAGCTCGATGCGCACAATCTAGAATACGGCGGGGCGGACACACTCAACTACGGTGTTTCCACGACCATCCAGGCGCTCCGCAACCGCTCCGTAGAAGGGTTCCGCGCGGTCTGGGACAAACTGGCGGTCTACGCCAAGCGCTCCGCCCGCGACAACACCTCCAGCCAGGCATCTGCCTACCGCGCCAACATTCCCATGTACTACGACTCCTACTACAATGCGAGCGACCGGCAGAAGTACATGCACGGGCTGTTTTACCCGCAATCTTGGGTACCCGAGCAGCCCTGCATGTGTGCCAACGGCGTCTACGGTTGGGTCCCCTCGGCGTACAGCTCCACGACGGGCAAGTACGGCCCCGGCTACTGCTCCACGCTTGCATCGATCCAGGTCACGGCGGCCGCTGACGGCACTTCGCCAACGTCCACGGTCTCTGTAGCCAAGGGGGCGACGGTGCAGCTCTACGCCTGGGGCACCTTCACCAAGCGCGACGGGAGCACGGAGCGACGCGCGATCAGCCTCGAATCGGACTGGGTCGTCGCGAACACGTCGCTGGCCACGGTCAACAACAAGCAGGGGGCGACCATCGGACTGGTGACCGCAGGCTCCACCACGGGCACCACCAGTACGACGGTGACCAAGCTCGGCATCAGCACCAGCGTATCGCTTCGAGTGCAGTAACTCCGCCTCAAGACTTCCCCCCCAGCATCACACCCCAGGGCCAACAGACTGCCGAGACCAGACGCGAAACTCCTCGTCATGAACTCACGCCTCCAAAAGTTCGACAAATGGCCAAACTCCGAGGGTTGACCGCGATACCCGCGACCCAGGGTTACGTGGTCAAGTGGTCGGCCGCAAAGGAGCTTCTTCGCGCCATCGAGAGGATCCAGTGCAACCAAACCTACGTGAGCCCCGAAATCACCACCCCACCCAAGGGCCCCACGTGAAGCCCCACACGCGTTTCCGAGCCCGACGGCGCGCTCCTGTTTCCCAGCCAAAATGGCAACCCAATCCCCACGAGCACGCCCCCAGCCGCCAGGCTCGAGATCAATCCAATGTTGTAGACCTTCCCGCGGTCGGTTCGAGTTTGATACTCGGATACGTTGGCAACGTCCCCCGAGCGCATCGCGCTGTTGTTGCTCGAGTTTAGCAGCGCAAACACGGTCCCACCCGCCGCCGCCACGACAACGCCGCTCACGGTCAGCCAAGTGCCAGCAGTGCGGCGACCTTGCCGTTCTTCCGTGTCGGCCTGCGCGCGCCACCGATCGCGCTTCTCCATCGCCTCTGGACGTGAGGCGTTTTCGCCTGGAAAGGTGACGACCTTGTCCCAAGCAGCTTCCTTTTGTCTGGACGATGCCATCACGTTGTCTTCCACCGAGCGCGCGTGCTGCACGGCGGCTTCCAGAAGCCACACGTCACGTTTCTGTTCCGCCTCGGCGCGGACTGGGTTCTCCCCTTGGTGTTGCACCACGCTCTCCCATGCTGCGGCCTTGTCGGTCGGCGTGGCATTGGGGCTTTTCTCGGTCCGTCGCGCCACCTGCACCAACCGAAGGAGATCGACCTCGAGCTCTTGCCCCATGTCGGGCGACGCACCTTTAGGCCTTGGTCCCTCCAGCGGCGCGAGCCCCAGTTGCAAGATGGCACCGCAATCGGGACGGCTCGTGGCCTCGGGGGTGACCCCGCGCGTTCCCGCCCGACCCAGGGTTACCCACCCTGGGCTGATTTGACTCGCCCCTTCGGGGCTGCCAATCAACGCACGGGAATTTCGTCAACATTGGAGCCGCGCGTTCTCTGGCAGCCCCGAAGGGGC
>CAITRH010000580.1 GCA_903894755.1 uncultured delta proteobacterium | reverse complement strand
GTCGTGGGCTCGGCTGCCCCGGAGTGTCCGAGGACTTCCGCCGCGAGCTACTAGAACGTGACGGTTCCGTTGGCGTTGAGCATCATCCACTGCGATTTGTAGGTCCCGTTGGCGTCCGGGTTGGCGGAAGCGCCGATGAAGGTCGAGGCCTTACTTTCGGTGGTTGTGACGGGCACGAAGTAGATGTGGTTGTAGCTGATGCCGAACGTGAAGTGGTCGCTAAACTGGTGGCGAATGCCGAGGGTACCGTAGATGCGGGTGGAGTCGATCAAGCCTGCATCGATGTACTGTTTAGAAATAGCGGAGGTAGTGACCATACCACCACCGAAGAGTTCGGTACCGCGCCGAAACTCCCAGTTGGCACCGAGGCGGAAACCGGCGGAGTCCTGCATTCTTCGAAATACGTTGACAACGACGACCTCGTTTCCAGCGGCGTCTTTCCCGGACGAGCCATCGTCGTTGACGTCGCAATTAGCGCCTCGCATGACGACACACTGGGACTTGAATGTCGACCACCGGACGAACTCGAAGTCTCCGCGGATGTCCAGGCTGGGCAGGACACGATAGGCAACACCTGCGCGGACGATATCTGGGTAGTCCTGGAGGACATCGACCTCTTTCGAGGCCGGTTTGCCACCCGCGAAGGCGGTGTCCAGCGTGCCACTCATGCGGGTGGTCCCAAATCCTGGCTGGCTTGTGTAGGAGAGGCCCATACGGAGACGAGGCACCTGTTTGCCTCGGAGGTCGGTGACCCACAGGTGCTGATCCTCCCAATAGAGGCCAAAGGCCATGCCCACGTTGAACCCTTTGGCGTCGACCAGCGAGCGACCCTCGATAGAGGTGTCGTCATTACCGACGAGATTGCGGGCGCGAAGGCTCTGGGCTTTGTGGTAGATGCCACTTACGCTCGCTCCAAGGGAAAGTCCAATGGTTTGGAACGTGTAAGAAGCCGCAACGGTGTTGTTGATCGCGAGGAGACTTCCGTGGATCGAATGCCACCGTTGGGGGCCATCGATGCCGCCAGGAACTGTGGGGAAATTGCTTGTCTGGTCCCACTTGGACGTGCCCCCGAAGGGGACATAGGCGGCGTAGCCGATGCGAAAACTCTTGGTTCCAAGGTTACTGGTTACGGAAAAATAGGGGAGTGGAATAAAATTGGAGAGAGATGCCCTGCCGGTATTCGAGGCGATGTCCTCTGGGCTTCGAACCTTGCCGATATCGACGAGGGTCGGGCGATCGTAGGAAGCGGAGCGAAGGATTCCAGTGACGTCGAGAGTAAGGCTTGTGCGCTGGGTCCCACCCATTGCGGCCGGATTGTAATAAACTGCGTACGGATTGGCGAGTGCGGGCGACCCTTGGTCCCCGCCGAAGCGGGCCACGAGATAGCCGCTCGCGTCCGCCTTTGACGGACAAAGAAACAGAGTCGCTCCCAAAACACCCGTGCCAAGAACCAGTCCGCGCCGCACCCTGGAGTACATATCGATCGTTCCTCTCCTGTAAAAAAAAGTTGACGAGGGCTCGACCGTACGTTACCCAAGGAGCATGGTCAACAGAAAACCTAGAAAACTTTTGTCACGCCTCGGCCTCCTCTTGTGTCACTCGGCCTTCGCCGGATTCACCATCGCCGCAGTGGCGGCGTCCTGCGCAGACCCACGAGTGGAGTTCACCGACTTCGTCAATCGCGCAGGAGGAAATATCAGCGGGGAAGGGGGGACTTTTGAGGGAGGCGCCGATGCCAGCCTTAGTTCGGGCAAGTTCTACACGGCTTGCATGGCCAAGCTCCTCGGCAACGATCCGACCAAGACGTTGGATTTCGTCACGACGGTCACCTTTACGGAGGACGCCACCGGTAAAAAAGTGTCTTTGACCCTTCAGCCCGTTTCCTACAAGACGCCGCTGCTGCCGGTCGGTACGACGTTTGGAGTTGCGAATGTCCCCGTCTCCAACGGAGCCTTCAGCGCCACGTTTGTGCCCAATAATGCGGACAACACAGGGGTCGTAATTCCAGCAGATGCAAACGGGGTCACCGGGCGTCAGTTCGACGTTCTCGGCGCCAACATGGCGGGGTACATCTCCTCGGAAGATCGCTTCTGTGGGGCTCTCATGGGGCTCATCAGCACCATCAAAGTACAACTTGAGCCGACAGGACCGAACAGCGCACCGTGCATCTTCACGCGCATGCGCGACGATACGACGGTGGTCAAACCGGGCATAGCTGACGACTACCATTGTCCCTGAGCCGCGAGGCTCGAGCTAGGCCTCGGTCGGTGAAGTCAGCCCGGCCGATGCCATCCCTTCCTTAAGACGTCGAACCACGTGGTCCGACGTTGACATCGCCCGCATCCCGGTGCTAGACAGCCCCCATCCGAGCGCTCGCGGCGTCCAGTGCCGTGCCCGGAAAACATAGCCGGACGGCGTCGCTCCAGGTCCCGTCCATCGCAGAAGCAGAAAGGGCACGCCTCGTGCGTGCAGCCTCGACTTGTCCACTCCGTTTTCGGAAGCCCTCTCCACCCTCACGGACCGCACCCTCCGACGCCTCTTGGGCTCCCGCGCTTTCCTCCGCGGCTACGACTACGTGCGACGTCAAGCGGTCGAAAACATCTCTGTCGACGAAGCCGGCGCCCGTGGAGTCGTGCGCTCCGGCGACCGAAACGCGGACTCCGTTCACGTCTACCTCATCCCCTCGGGCTTCGGTTCCGGGTGCTCCTGCGACGCGTTTGCCAAGACCCACGGACACTGCAAACACATCGCTGCGCTGCTGATCGCCATGCGCGACATGTCCCGAGGCGGCACCTCTCATCCCACACCCAGCAACGGAGTCTACAACAGCCCTTCGGAGCCCGAAGTTAGCCTCAGTAGACGCGCCAAACGTGCACGCGCTCGCGCGCTGAAAGCCCCCGACCCCCCGCCGATGCCCACTCCTCGCTCTCCTTTCGTCGCTACCACCGGTGTCGACCTCTGGCTCCCAGAGCCCATGCCCCGCGCCCCCAAAAACCTCGAGTACCGCCTCCAGGTTCGGCCCGGTACCCTCGCCGTCACCGTCGTCGACCCCGAGTCCCGGCTCTTCCTGTCCCCAGGCGCGCTCCTCACCGCTCAGGACCAGTCCCCCACCGCCGACCGTGACGCCCTCCGCCTCCTCGCCCGCTTCGAAAGCGAGGCCGTGCGTCGCTCCGGGATCGAGGTCCGCGGCCAAGACGCCAGCGACCTGCTGACCGTGCTCAAGGGACGACGGGTCATTGTCGATCCGCAGTTCATGGAGCTGCGGTTTGGCGACGAGCCGCTCCGTCCCCGCTTCGACCTCGAGCTCTCCGCCGAAGGCACCCAGGTCATCGTCCGCGCCACGTTCATGCGTCCAGGCGACGCCCGCCGCTTCGCCCCTGGCCAAGGCGCTTGGTTCGAAGGAAGCCCCGGCTGGTACGTCGACCCGCAAGAAGGCTGGGCACGTCCCATCGACCGACGCGTCTCTCCCGCCGCGCTTCGTCGCCTCTTGCGCCTTCCGCAGATCCAGGAGTCCATCGACGCCCTCCCGATGCTCATCGCCCAGGGACTCCCCAAGGTCGCCCTCGAAGTGGGCGCCGAGCTCCCCGACCTGTCGCAGATCGCCGATGTGATCGACTTGGTCCCCACGTTCCGCGTCACCGCAGGGGGCTCGCTGACCGACGCGCAGGTGTCGCTCCGTGCGGCCTACGACGACGTCGAAATCGACGTTCGCGCCGACGGTATGACCACGCCGGTTCTGGTGAAGGGGCCCGACCCGACCTCGCGGTCCAAGCGCGCACGCTGCATCCGTTGCGACATCGCAGGCCAGCAAGATGCCGCGTCCCGTCTCCAAAGCCTCGGTCTGGCGCCTGCCGAGGACGGCGCGAAGTTCGTCGCCCGCGGAGATGATGCCATCCAGTTCTGGACCGAAGGGGTCGGCGCCCTTCCCGAAGAATGGGACCTGTTTGTCCCCGACGACCTGGTCGACGTGCAGGTGCGAAGCGAGACCTTGACCGCCAACGCGAGAGTCTCGAGTGGCGTCGATTGGCTCGCGTTGAGACTGCACTTCGAGGCCGAGGGGGTGCCGGTCACGCAAGACGAGCTCGCGCGCTGCCTGGCCGAGGGGCGACGTTACGTGCGTCTTGCGGACGGCTCTTTTGCGCGCATCGACATCAAGAAGGTCCGCGAGGTGCTCTTACGTCAGGCCGAGATTTTGGCCACGAGCGGCAGCTCCGGAGGACACCTTCCGCTATCGCAGGCTGGACGTCTCCAGGAGCTTCTCGAGCAGGTGGGCCGGTCCAACGTCTCGGTCGAGACGCGCGAGCTGTTCGGCAAGCTGCGGGACATCAACGAGATCAAAGGGGTCAAGAAGCCCCGTAACCTCAAAGCGCAGCTTCGTCCCTACCAAGAGCAGGGCTTTCAGTGGCTCTGGTTTCTCCACGAGATCGGCTCGGGAGGCGTGCTCGCCGACGACATGGGACTCGGCAAGACCATCCAGACCTTGACGCTTCTTCTCGCGGTCAAGGCGGCCCAAGACAAGGCCGACGGACGTCCATTCAAAGCGCTCATCGTCGCTCCCACGAGTGTGGTGACCAACTGGCTTCGCGAGATGGACCGCTTTGCCCCGTCCCTCACCCACGCGCTCTGGCACGGCTCGGAACGCATGGAACGTCAAGACGCCCTCGAAGAGGCCGACGTCGTGGTGACCAGTTACGCGCTTCTTCGACGCGACGAGGAGCTCTTGGCAAAGCTCGATCTGCGCTACGCCATTCTCGACGAGGCGCAGAACATCAAGAATCCGCTCTCGGCCACGGCACGTGCAGCCAAGCGGCTCAAGTCCGACAGGCGCCTTGCGCTCAGCGGGACTCCCATCGAAAACCGTTTGTCGGAGATCTGGTCGATCTTCGACTTCGTGAGTCCCGGGCTGCTGGGACCGCTCGACAAGTTCGAGGAGCGGTATTCACGTCCCATCGACAACGGCGACGCGAAGGCGGCGGCAAGGCTGAGGGCGATCATCCATCCTTTCATATTGCGTCGCACCAAGAGCGAGGTGGCCAAAGACCTCCCCGAGAAGATCGAGACGGACCAAGTGTGCGAGCTCGCGGGAGAGCAGGCGGCGCTCTACGGGGCGGTGTTCAAAGAGGTACGGGCGCAGGTGCTTGGAGAGGTGGAGCGCGTGGGGATGGCGCGCAGTCAGATTCAGATCCTGGCGGGGCTTACAAGGCTGCGTCAGGCGGCCTGCGACCCGCGTCTTTTGGGACTTCCAAGGGACTTCACGCACGACGACTCGGGCAAGCTCGGGGCGCTACGGGAGCTCGTACAGACCTGCATCGCGGGAGGGCATCGCGTGCTGGTGTTCAGTCAGTTCGTATCGATGCTGACGATCATCCGGCGTGCGCTCGAAGAGGACCGGGTGACGTACGAGTACCTGGATGGCGCGACCAAGGACCGTCAGGATCGGGTCGATCGTTTCCAGCGTGACGATGGCCCGCCGGTGTTTCTGATCTCGCTCAAAGCGGGGGGGAGCGGGTTGAACCTGACGGCGGCCGACACGGTGATTCACTTCGACCCCTGGTGGAATCCGGCGGTGGAGGACCAGGCGACGGACCGGGCGCATCGGATCGGTCAGACGCGGGTGGTGACGATGTACCGGCTCATTGCGAAGGGGACCATCGAGGAGAAGATCCTGGAGCTTGGAGAGAAGAAGCGCGAGTTGGTGGGGGCGGTGCTGAGCGAAGATCTCGGAGGCGGCAAGAAGCTGACGAAGACCGATCTCGAGGAGCTATTCCGCGAGGGGGACTAGACGACAACTCGAACCAGAGAGGTTGACATGGCTGGACGAAAGCACGGCATCACCTTCGAAGAAGCCGAGACCGCGGTCCTCGACCCCAACTCCTACGTCTTCGATGACCCCGTCGATCCTGACCGGGCCATCGTGATCGGAATGTCGAGCCGGGCTCGGCTCTTGGTGGTGGTGGAGTGTGAAACGAAGGATGGAATTGTTGTCATCAGCGCGCGCAACGCCGCACGCTCCGAACGAGAGATCTATGCCCAAAGAGGTTGACATGGTTGACATGCCTGGCAGCAACGACGTCGAACCGTCCGATGCATCGCTCAGGGACATCCGGGTCGTCGACCCCAACGTCTTGCGAGCACGTGGACGTGGGCTCTACGCACATCGAAAGGTCAGGCTGCGCACTCTTCGCGTCGCCATCGGAATGACCCAGGCCGATGTCGCGCAAAGTGGACATCTTATGCAGGGCCAGGTCTCTGGCATGGAAGCCGGAGGGGACCATAAGGTGTCGACCCTCACGCGATATGCCATGGCCATCGGTGGAGAGCTCGACGTCGCGATCATCATCGACGGCAGGCGTTACAGTTTGGCCGGTGTCTGAGGTCCGAGACCAACCAAACCCATCTTGAGAACCGCAGGTCCGAACCACGTCACCCACGACCCAGGGTTACCCACCCTGTGCTGTTTTGATTCGCCCCTACGGGGCTGCCAATCAACTCACGTCGCCCTCATCTAGTGCCGCGGTGCAGCGACGGAACCCCATTTTTTCCTTCTATGCGACGTCCCCACACGTTGATTAGCTGCCCCGAAGGGGCGAATTAAAACAGCCCAGGGTGGGTAACCCTGGGTCGTGGGTGACGTGGTTCGAACCCGGTTCTCAAAGTAGGTTTGGTTTACCTCTGCTTGGAGGAGTCAATGCCCTGGGGCTTTTACGGAAGAAACGGAGAGGTCGCCAAGCTGAAAGGTATCCTCGCCCGAGGACGCTGGTTCTTCGCTCGGATCACGGGGCGGAGGCGTATCGGCAAGACCGCGCTTGTCTTGCAGGCGCTCCGCGAGCACGGCCCGCGCGGTATCCTCTACGTCCAGATCCCGGATTCGGCGCCGGCCGGGGTGCTCTCGGCAGTGGCGGACGCCCTGGACACGTTCGGGTTCAACCTGGCGTCGTTCCCCCGTCCCACGAGCCTCCGGGATCTCGCCCACCTCATCGGGAACCTGGCTCGCGGAGGCTACGTGGTGGCGTTGGATGAGTTTCAATACTTCAGCCGAAAGCACCTTTACGAGTTCACCTCGCATCTCCAGGCCACGGTGGACATCCTGTCCGCCGACGCGACCCAGGTTCCCGGGGGACTGTTCGTCCTTGGCTCCATCCACACCGAGCTCGTCGCGCTGTTGGAGGACCGGACTGCACCGCTCTACAACCGCACAACGGACCAGATCGAGCTGGACCACCTCGACGTTGCTTCGGTCCTGGCCATCCTACGGGAGCACGCGGACGAGACGCCCGAGCGGCTCCTCTTTCTCTGGAATCTCTTCGAGGGCGTACCGAAGTTCTACCGGGATTGCTATGAGCAAGGGGTCCTGGGCGCGCAGCGCCGCGAGCTTCTCGCCCGGATGTTTTTCAGCAGCTCGTCGCCGCTCCGCACGGAGGCCGACAACTGGTTTCTAAGCGAGCTTCGCGGACGGTACGACGTCGTGCTCAAGCATGTTGCCCGACACCCCGGCTGCACCCACGGCGATCTGACCACCCACGTTCAGTCGGTCAGCTCGGAGACCCCGGAGCAGGTTGGGAGCTACCTCAAGATACTCATTGACCGCTACCGGATGATCGAGCGACGGCTCCCAATCTTCGCCCGCAAGGCCGGCAAGCGGGGGCGATACTACATTCGCGACAATTTCCTCCGCTCCTGGCTCGGATGCCTCGCGAACGCTGTCTCCGCCCTCGACTTTCGTCCCGAGGACCTCCTCATTCAGCAAGCCGATGAAAGACTAGCCGACGCCGAGGGTTTCGGCCTCGAGCGGCTCGTTGGCCAACTCTACCAGGAGCGAAGCCGCCGCGGTTTGGGGGACTTTCCCCTCACGCACCGAATCGAAGGGTACTGGGATCGGAACGACACGGAGATCGACTTGGTCGGGCTGAACGAGGACGAGCAGGTTATCCGGTTCGGCTCATGCAAACGCTCGGCTCAGCGCCTGCTTGCAGACCTGGACAATTTCTCAGGGCACGTGGAGCGATTTCTCGAGGCCCTCCCGCGATTTCGGTCGTGGAGGATCGAGAAGGTCGCCGTCGCCCCCTTCATCACAAATGACATGCGCGCGGCGATCATCGGACAGGGATTTCTATCGCAGGATCTAAGCGATCTCGTCCGGGGCCTCTGACGCATCGGCAACGACGGCGCCGGCGAAGCGTCCTTTGCCATCGCGGGTCACCTCGGCGCACGCGACGTTGGGGTCGTGAAAAAAGAAGAGTCGGCCGTGGCGCACGACGAGGTCCTCCAAGAGCTTGGTCTTCTCGTCGATGCTGACCTCGGGGGACCGATCGTAACCCATCGTGATCGGCAGATGCACCCAGGGGAGTCCCGGGATCAGGTCGGCCACGAACACGAGCGGTCCTGACGCCAGCGCAAGCTCGCTCAACATGAGGCCCGGCGTGTGGCCCTGCGAGAAGTGGAACCGGACGAACGGCGCAAGGTCCGAACCGCCGTCGTCGCCCACCAAGACCACGCGGTCACTCTTGGCAAGCAGCGCGTTGAGCTCGGGCAAAAACGACGCACGGTCACGAGGATGGGGCGCGAGGGCACGACGCCAGTGCGTGTGTCCGATGTAGATGCGAGCTTTGGGAAACAGCAGGCGCGCAGGACCGTCGTCGTAGGCCGACAGGAGCCCACCGGCGTGATCGAAGTGGAGATGGGACAGCACGATGGCGTCGATGGAGTCCTCGGCTAGGCCTGCGTGGGCGAGGCTTTCGAGGAGCACGTGGTGGGGCTCGACGACACCGTAGCGGTCGCGGAGCTTCGGCTCGAAAAACGCGCCGATACCGGTTTCGAAGAGCACGCGCCGACCGTCGTCGAGCTCGGCGAACATGCAGCGGCAGGCGAGCGGGATCCGGTGGCGTTCATCGGGGGGGCACCAGGTTTGCCAAACGGTCCTTGGGGCGTTGCCGAACATGGCGCCGCCGTCGAGCCACTGCCGATTGCCGTCGAGAGCAAGAATGCGCATGGCGCTCTGTAGGCCATTTTTCCACTGCGACCAACGACGCTTGTCCCGTAAGGTCGCTCACCCACCACGGAGAACCGCATGCCCCCAGAGACACAACGAAGCCGTCAGATCAACAAGCTCATCACAGTCCCCAAGAACCTGTCGTCCGTCACGACCTACGCCGCGTCCGAGGAGGTCGACCCACGCGAGGTCGGCATGACCCGCGATGGCGTGGAGGCCATTTGGCGTGGAGTAGAGAAGTACTATCGAACAGGAGTGCATCCAGCGTTGTCGGTTTGCCTTCGTCGCAAGGGCCAAGTGGTTCTCAAGCGGGCCATTGGACACGCGCGCGGCAATGGGCCTGGGGACGGGCCCGAGGTAGAGAAGGTGCTGGTGACACCGGAAACGCCCATTGGACAGTTTTCTGCGTCGAAGGCTGTCACGGCGATGTTGGTGCATCATCTGGAGCAGACGGGGAAGATCCACCTGACCGATCCTGTGAGCTGGTACATCCCGGAGTTTGGGCAGCATGGCAAAGGGGATGTCACCATTCTGCATGTGTTGTCGCACCAGAGCGGCTTTCCACAGATCCCAGCGGGGACCGACCCGAACATGTTGTTCGACTTCGACGGTGCGCTGAAGATGGTCTGCGGTCTGAAGCCAACGCATCCTGGTGGTCACGACATGTCGTACCACGCCGTAACCGGAGGCTTTGTGCTTGGGGAGCTGATCAAGCGGGTGACGGGGAAGTCGATCCGGCAGTACTTGCACGACACGATCCAGGGACCGCTTGGATTCAGGTACTTTAGCTACGGAGTAGCCGATGAGGACTACCCGAAGGTAGCGGTCAATTACGAAACGGGACTACCGATTCTGTTTCCGTTCTCAGTGATTGTGAAGCGCGCGCTGGGGCGTCCATTTCCAGAGATCCTGCGGATTACCAATGACCCACGGTTCTACCAAGTGGTGATCCCGTCGGCCAACCTGGTGGCGACGGCCGACGAGATGAGTCAATTTTTCCAGTTGTTGCTCGACGGCGGAGAGCGTCGTGGAGTGCGGGTGTTCGAGCCCCTTACCGTACGTCGCGCGACGCTGGAGGCGGGCAAGATGCGCATTGACAGCACGATGGTGCTTCTTCCGATGCGTTACAGTGCGGGGCTCATGTTGGGGGCGTCACCTTTTGGCATGTTCGGCCCGGACTCGGAACGTGCGTTTGGGCATTGGGGGTTTATCAAGTCGTTTAGCTGGGCTGATCCCGCGCGGGACATCTCGGCGTCCATCTTGAACACAGGCAAGCCGTTCTTGGGACCGCATCTTGTGGCGCATGTCCAGCTGCTCACGCTGATTGGCAAGCATTGTCCGAAGGTGCCTAGAACACTTGAAGCGTCTCGATGAAGCGCAGAAGCTCGGGACTGAGCTCGGCGAGCGTTTCCGACTGATGGACAATCTGAACTAGAACAATGCGGCGGTCGCTTCGAAGCAGGTACTCGTGGGAGTAGTTCAAGAAGGGCCCCTTTTGGGCTTTCACGCGACGTTTGACGAAGTAACTTCGTCCCTGCGCATTCCAGGTGGCCATAGGCATGCGCATGCCGACGAGCTCGGCGCCGGCGTTCTTGGCGGTCTCTTCGTAGCGCCTCATGACATCGCGCCAAAGCTCGGTGGGCGACTCGACCAACTCGTACAGCGACACGATAGTCTCGTAGGGAGACAGGTATTGGACATACCGTTCTTCGGGACGATTGTTGGCGGTGCGAAGAGTCCAGCTTCGGGGACGGGACAAGCGCACGCCGCCTCCGAAGATCTCGAACCCTAGGAATTCAGGACTTGGCGGTTGTTCGCGTCGGTCGAGAGGCGGATACCGCTGCTCGAACGCGCTTGGATCCCCAGCACCGAGGGAGTCGTACTGGTAAAACACGCGGTTTTGAAACGCGAGGCTCTCCGGTCCGGTCGTGCAGCCCCCAACAGCTAGACCGAGCGCTAGACCGAGTGGCAGCAGAAGGCGGGAGTTTCGTAGCCGCATGGGGGAGTGACCTTAGCGTTCTTAGGGGCCATTGGTCCAAAGAACGCTCCATGAGAAGCCTAGCGCCCACGACCTCGCTCTTGTAGGCCCTCGTGTCATGGAATCTCGCGAACCACGTTCCCGTTCCCTCGCCCCCAAGGAGCACGGCGCCTATGGCCAGCTCGGAATCCCGTTGCTTACTGCGCTTTCGATGGGCTCGCCAACTCCCGTGGCGGGGCTGCTATTGGCCGCATCGGTGGCAGCGTTTCTCCTGCATGAACCCGTGTTGGTGCTGCTTGGACGACGCGGGGGACGGGCCGCTCGCGAACATGGCCCTCGGGCTCGACGATGGCTCGTTGTTTCTGCGCTCGTGTCGGCACTGTGCGCAAGCGCCGCCCTTGGACTGGCCTCCACGGAAACCCGCGTCGCCGTGCTTTGCTCGGTCTTCTTGGCTGTCGTTTCCGCGGTAGTCGTGTGGAGGGATGTCGAACGTACGCTGGCAGGAGAGCTGATCGCCGGCGCGACGCTGTCGTCCACGGGACTTGCCGTTGCAACCGGATCCCATGTGCCGCTTGCCGATGCGCTGGCCGCATGGGCGGTGTTTGCCTTCGGTCTTTCGGTTGCGACGCTGGGGGTGCGCGCGGTGGTGGCACACGCCAAGACAGGAGCGCGTTTGCTGGCGCGAGGTTGGCCCATGCTTGTTCCAAGCGGGCTCGCAGGGATGGTGCTCGTGGCTCGCGTTGGACCGGCATGGGCTCGACTGGCTGCGGGTCCGCTTTTTCTGGTGGCGTGGGCTCTGATCCTCGCGCCGCCAAAGGCAAAAGCATTGCCGCGTCTCGGATGGGCACTGGTTGCGGCAACGGTCGTCACCATGGGGATCGTGGTCGTTGGCTTCCGACTCACCGCGTCGATCCCATGAGCCCCTTGATGAACCCGCTCATGGCCAGAAGGATCGCTGCGGCCGCGAGCGACGACGCGACGAAGACAGCAAAGAAGACCGCTTTGGACACGCCCGTGTACCAAGACCCGGTCACTCCTGCGAGCAAGTTCCCCAGAAACACTGGCAAGAACCAAGTGCCCATCAGGATCGCCGCGTACTTCTTTGGAGCCAGCTTCGTGACGAACGACAGCCCCACGGGCGACAGACACAGCTCGCCAACCGTGTGCAGAAAGTACGTAGCAAAGAGCCATGCCGCCGCCGCTTTGCCTGCATGTTCGGCCTGCACCGCGGCAAAAACCATAGGCACGAAACCAACCCCCACCAACGTCAGCCCCAGCACCATCTTGGCGGGGGTCGAAGGCTCTCGTCCGCGTGCCCCCAGCGCTTTCCAGAGCTGCGACACGATGGGAGCCAGCGCAATGATGAACAACGGGTTGATCGACTGGAAATGGCTTGCCTTCATCTCCCAGCCGAAGATCATCCGGTCCGTGCGCTCGTCGGCCCATGTCGTCAGCGTGTTGCCGGCTTGCTCGAACGCCATCCAGAAAAACACCATCAGGAGCGCCACAAGCACGATTGCCCACACGCGTCGTCGCTCCTCGGGAGAGAGGGGCGCGCTCGTCGCGTTCGCCGCGCTCGCCTCGGACCGACGCGCGGTGGTTGGCGGCAATCCGCTGTCTCCCAGTGCACGCTGTCCCAACGCAAAAATAGCGAGCCCGACGAGCATCCCCACGCCTGCGGCTCGAAATCCCCACGCGTAGCCAAAGCGCGGGTCCTCACCGAGCGTGCCGCACACGATGGGCGAGAAAAAAGCGCCTAGGTTTATCCCCATGTAGAAGATCGTGAACCCTCGGTCGCGCCGGCTGTCCCCCTGCTGATACAAGGTCCCCACCAACGTGCTGATGTTGGGTTTGAAGAAGCCATTGCCCACGACAAGCAGGCCAAGGCCCGTCACAAAGAATGCCGTGGTCCCGACGGACAAACAAAATTGTCCCGCCGCCATCACGAGCCCTCCCAGCATGATGGAGCGTCGGTAGCCAAGTACGCGATCGGCAAGAAGCCCCCCCGCGAGCGGCGTCAAATACACCAGCGCCGTGTAGAGGCCGTAAACGATGGAGGCGGTCTTCTGGTCGTAGGAAAGCGCCTTCGTCATGTACAAAACGAGAATGGCGCGCATCCCGTAATAACTAAACCTCTCCCAGGCCTCCGTACCAAAGAGGAGGAAGAGGACAGGAGGCTGACGGGTAGGGGGCGGAGAGGCCTCGGAAGTCATGGGGCTTGACGAGGGGGAAGCCAGCGAGGGGCTAACGTCGGGGGCCCGGACGGTTCGAGAGAGTCTTTGGACGTTGTTGCGCACCTACGGCCGATCCGGAACTTGGAGCAGAGCCGGGTGGGGTCGCTGGAAGGGTTCCGGAGGGTTTGGGCGGCGAGGCTCCGGGTTTGGTGAGGGCGGCGGGATTGTGCTTTTTGTAGTCCTCCCAGCAGTCGGCGCAGCGCCACTCGATCACGATGGTTCCGTCGGGTTTGCGAAAACGGGTCAGACGCCAGCCGAACTGAGCGCTGATGAGCGTGTAGTTCGTCTCCGTCTCGGGTGAGCTCTTTCCGCAAGCGATGCAAGTCTGTTTTTCGCGCATGCCTTGCTCCATCCTCGCACACAACCCCGAGCACGGCAAAGCTCGAAGCTCTCTACATGCGAACAATTTCGTTTCTGGTTGCCCTCTAGTAGCTCGCGGCGGAAGTCCTTGGACACTCACGACCCGCTACCCAGGGCTACCCGCCCTGGGCTGTTAATGTTTCGCCCCTTCGGGGCTGCCAATCAACGCACGGTGTCCGCTTGGCTGCTCAGGAGTGTCCAAGGACTTCCAAACCAACCCCATCTTGAAAACCGCAGGTCCGAACCGAAGACCTCACCCCTCGCTATTTCGCCCTTTCACAGCGCCCCCTCCCCATCGATGGGGAGGGGGACCTTGTGAACGCACCGGATCGTGCGGGGGTGAGGTCCTCGGGATCGCCCGC
>CAITRH010000579.1 GCA_903894755.1 uncultured delta proteobacterium | reverse complement strand
CCCAGGGTTCCCCACCCTGGGCTGATTTGATTCGCCCCTTCGGGGCTGCCAATCAACGAGTGTAGTCATCGTCTGGTGCCGCGTGCACCGTTGCAGCGTGAGAACCCCCAGTTTTTCCCTTCGATGGAACGGACACCGTGCATTGATTGGCAGCCCCGAAGGGGCGAATCAAATCAGCCCAGGGTGGGGAACCCTGGGTCGCGGGTGTCGAGGTGCCATGTCGACGAGAGAAAGTTGCGGTTTTCAAGATGTGGTTGGTTTAGCAACAGCTCGTGATCACGCCTGCGCAATGAGCTGACCGCACGCCGCGCCAACGTCGGCCCCGCCGCTGTACCGCTTGTGCGACGCAAACCCGTGCAGACGCAGTTGGTCCCGAAAACGCTCTTCGCGGTCGGCTGACGAGCGTGTGAACGGGTCCGGCGCTCCTGTTGCGTTGTACGGGATAATGCTGATGCGGGGACGGACCCCAGCAGCTTCGGCGAACCGGGTGGCAGCCTGGGCGAGTGCCAACGCGTCGTCGTCCGTGTCGTTTACCTCGGAAAGCAAGGTGACGGCCCACAATGGGGCAAGACCTGTCGTGCGGGCGTGCGCAGCGGTTGCATCGAGGACCTGGTCCAGCGAAAACCGTTCGGAAATGGGCATGAGGCGGCGGCGGAGGTCAGGACGGGCGCTACCAAGGGAGACCGCGAGTCTTACTTTGGGCGCTTCTTGGGCGAGCCGGTGGATTCCCGAGGGGATCCCAGAGGTGCAGACCGTGACCTTGCGTGCGTCGACGGCTTGGGCGCAGGGGTCGGTGAGCACTGCGATGGCGTCGAGGACCCTGTCCAGGTTGGCCAAGGGCTCTCCCATGCCTTGAAACACGACACCGTGGAGTCGCTCGCCAGGCTCGAGGAGACGGCGGACAGCGCGCACCTGATCGATGATCTCCCAGGTTTCAAGGTTTCGTTGCAATCCGAGCCTTCCAGTCGCGCAGAAGGAGCAGGCAAGGGCGCAGCCGACCTGAGAGCTCACGCAGACCGAGATTCTTCCCGGGCGTTCGAGGGGGATACGGATGGTTTCGATGCGGTCTTGGGAAGGGGTTTCGAGCAGGAGCTTGACGAACGGGTCGAAGGCGCTCTTTCGAGCCACGACGACGCGAAGGGAGGGGAACGCGCAGTGGGCACGGACCGCGTCGAGTGCCAATCGGCGGACCCCGGCAATGGGGTTCAAGAGGGACCTGTCTCGATGCATCGCGCTAACGATTTTGCGTGTCTCAGGGGCGTCGAGTCCTGGGAGGAGCAGAGCAAGCGCGTTGGGCGTGAGTGCCTGCAGTGCGGGGCGCGACGTCATGAAGGGGGCGTCGAGTAGCACGTCCTACTTCGACCGGCGCGGCGTATTGGTTCATCGACCGGCTTCAGGATAAACCACGCCCAACTCGAAACCCGCCATTCCCGCCATACTCCGTTTTGGCCTGCGGTGCCTGCTCACGTACTTTGAGTACGCTGCGCGGGCTCCTCGGCCAAAGCCTCGTCTGGCAGAAATGGCGGGTCTCGATCTGGACGTGGTTTAGCATCGCCCGACATGG
>CAITRH010000578.1 GCA_903894755.1 uncultured delta proteobacterium | reverse complement strand
TACTCCCATGTTTCTGCATAAGCCGTTGCGCATCGCGGCGCTCGGCTTCGTCTTCGCGATAGCCCTGATGCTCTATCGGATCCTGCAGTATGTCCTGCGCAACCGACTGCGCGAGACCGACGAGACCATTGCTGGTCATCATGGGCGGCCCACTCAGAAGCCGACGGTTGCATTCGTGCAGCGCCTGTTCTCAGGTGTCATTCGCATCACCATGGAGACCCCCACGGGAGTCCAGTCTTGGATGCAGGGGTTCACGGAGGTCCTTCGGCGCATCCTCACACTGTTCGGCCTTCCCACCGACCTCAATGAGCGTGTTGACCTGGTTGGGTGAAAGTAGACCCGAGGAGAGTCCAAGGCAGTACTCAGGCAATTGCAGATGCGCGCTGACTGTGCGTAGGAGTGTAGGCGTGTGGAAGTGTCCTTGTTTGTGTCCAGATCGACAGCTACTGACAAACGTGAGGGGGTCTGTTGCCTTTGCCGTAGGCAACACAACCGTGATTCTACAGAGGGCCGCCATCGAAAATAGCTGCCAACACGGGGCCGCCTGCGAAATGCGAGCTAGTATTCTGCGTCAAGTCAGGTTTTTTTATTTGAGGTGCTTGAAGCGTGCATTGTCCGTCGCTGTCGGACGGAACGGCCTTGCCATCGATCTGGATCACATGGACTTCTCCATCGTTCTTTGGAGCCGGAGCAGACGCGAACCACTCCTGGGTGTACCGCCCCAATCCCAACGCTGTATTTTTGATGACTTCTGTTGAGGGGGCCTCCGTGAGGAACCAGCACAGTGTCACATGGGCTTGGGCAACCGAAAGCTTCGTGGCAAGTCGCGCAGCCAGACTCAACACTTGCATGCTGAAGCGATCCTACAATAGTCCCAGCGCCACGTACAAGGGTTAGAAGCCTCCACGGTCTGGCTTGCCCTGTTCCCCCTTCGTTCGCAGATAGGTATTCCAATAGCGAAGCACGCCCAAGATGTTGTGGAGATTTCGAGCGATAGTGCTCTGGCGCTCGAACACACGACCGCCTATCTCTGTTTCCTCCGCAATCGCCATGCGCTCGTGTCGCGTGCACAGATACAGCGACATGACCAGTCGGCACCGGTCACCATTACGGTCACGGGTGCGGCGGACGCAGGTGCGAGCACGTCGGACGCGGGGCGTGATGCGGCTAGTGATGCGACCGCGGTGGACACAGGCACGCCTGATACGGGGACGGGCAAAGTGGACAGCTGCGGATGCCACACTGGGTCGCAGCCAGTGTCTGGTTCCGGGTTCGCGCTTCTTGCGTTTGGTGCAGCTGCGTTGTTCCGCGGCAGGCGCAAGGCGCGTTGCTCGGAAATGGCAACGATAGTGTCGTTCCTTGATCGTGCCACAAGTCCTGAGGCTCGCTTCGATAAGAACGACGTCAACCCGTCATCGATGCGAGGCCCCTGTTTTTCCCTTTGATGGAATGGCCCCCACGCGTTGATTGGCAGCCCCGAACCCGACTTTGAAGAGATGTCGTCTTCCGGAGGCACACGAGATGCGAGATCTGCGGGAGATCCTGGGTGCCGGGCCTCGTCCGGGGTCGAAGTTCATAGGCACACGACCCACGCCGCAGGCCATGAGTTTTCCGCGCGGCGTGTGTAGTAGCTGGGCATGTACCTGCGCAGCACTAAGCGATCCAATAAGGATGGATCTGAAGTCCAATATTATCAGCTAGTAGCTCGCGGCGGAAGTCCTTGGACACTCCCGGTACTTGGTGGCGGAAGAACGGACTCACTCACTGACCGAATGAAGAGGATCAAACTCGGCAGCGACGAGTGGGATGGCCCAGAGG
>CAITRH010000577.1 GCA_903894755.1 uncultured delta proteobacterium | reverse complement strand
GGTCCTCGGGATCGCCCGCGACGAAGATGGGGTTGGTATAGCTACTTCTTCGCCTCGAAGCGAAACCCCCGCGGACGCAGCGGACGGGCCACCGCGTACAACACCGCCTCGTCGTGCCGCCCCCGTGGCGCTTCCTGCGTCCCAGCCCGCTCCCATACCCCTGGCTCCAGTGCCACCACCCGGTTGCATCCCGCTTGCTTCAGCGCCTCCGCCAGTGGCTCGTGGCTCCCCAATGTACCTCGCGCTACTAGCAGCCGCCCTTCCGCAGTCACCCCCAGCGCCACTCGAGATCCCACCCCCCCCGTCGCTACCCGTACCTTGGTCGCATCAAGAAGCAGCGGAAGTTCCACATAGTCCCCTCCCGACGGCACCGTGGTTTCTAAGCTCACACGCCCATCCGCCCTTGCAACGAGAAGCAACCGATCGTCCCCTCCTCGTACTGGCACAAGACCCCGCCCATCAAAACCAAGTCCTCCTCGGTCCGTGGCCCCAAGCCCCACAGTCAATAACACCCGCTTGGCCTCATCGCCTGAGAGGTCCCTCAGCCCCCCTGGAGGATCCTTGGTCCCTGCCCGTATGCGCCATGACACCCGTCCTGCCTCCACATCGAACAGCTCCACTGAGCCCTGCGATCCTTCTAGACGGGTCCTCCAAAGTGCTGGCATCCACGCGGGTGCAGGCTGAAGCCCTGGGTCCGGTTCCCAATCGCTGCCACCATCGACGGAAAGCGGACGTGGGTCGCGCACTAGAACATAGAAAAAGTCCTTGGGCGCCCACTCGATGTAACGCTCTGCTGGGATCTCCATCCCTGTCGAAAGAAGCTCGCTCTTGTACTTCTTCCCCTTCAGGTCCTGGATATTCGTAAACATGAAGCCCGTGTGGTACGGGTTCATGTCGAGGTGCATCCCGTACTCGCAGCCCGCCATCTTCATGGCTTTGCCAAGGGTCGTGGCGCTGACGTCGTCGCCCCAGGCGTACATGAGATGTCCTGAAGTTGTCACACAGATGCCCGAGCGCTCTGTCTGGACCCCCTTGCCAGGTGCAGGAAACCCCCAGAGCGACCTTCCGCTCGGATTGACCTGGCCTCGGTCGAGCAGCGAATCAAGGTTCTGACGTAGCGAGACAATGTCGTCATCGGGTACGTCGCGCAGGGAGCCCACAGTCTTGTTGGTCCCCCAGGAACCGAGTCCCACACGTCCATCTTTGAGCGTGATCACAGTAGCGGCGCCAGGTTGCGGAGGAAGCAGCAGGCGTTTTCTTACTACCATGCCGTAGTGGCCGTGCTCGGACTTGAACGCGCCGTTGAAACAGGCAACGACCCGGGTGAAGATGGCCGGGTCGCGCGGGAGACGTCCTGGGCCATGCGGGCCCGTGAGCGGCTGGGGATCCTCGGTGCCGGCCTCCATTTCGAGATCGAGCTGGCGCAGATCCATGGCGACCAGGAGCACCTTGGCGTAGGGACGCTCTTCGTCGGGACGCAGGAACGTTCTGAAAAACGCGGAGGGAGCGGTCGGGTCGAGTCCTGGAGGGCGTTGCAGCCACGACAGTCCAGGCAAGACCCAGGCGCCTTCTCCAGCTTCAGGAGTTTTCCAGATGGGGGCGATCGCAGGCGGAGGCCAATGGGCCGCTTCGATGGAAGCCTCGGATGTATCTAGGAGAGGTGCGGGGGGCTCGGCGCTCCCGACAGCGAGTTCTTGGCCGGAGGCGCCAGACAGCTTGAAGCGGGTGATGCGGGCGCGATCTCGGAGGGCGAAGACGTTGTCCTCGAGCCAAACGATGGGGGCGGGGCCGATCCAGGGGACCGCCCGGACCGTGTCGACCGCCCAGTGCGAAAGGCGCTTGGGCAGATGCATCGCGGCTTGGACATGGACGCCGTTGGCCTCCTGGCGGGCGAGGTCGAAGCGGGCGTGATCGATGCGCGCAGGACGGGCCAGGTCGAGCGCGAGGCTGCTTGGCGTCAGGGCGAGACCGACTGCGGACGTGGGTTGGTCCCAGGTGAGGTCGAACCGTCCTAGCCCGGCGCTTTGTCCGGACTGCTGGAGGTTGGTCAGGCGGGACGTGAGCTGCTCGACGAGGGTGACGGCTTTGCTTTGGGCCCCTTCGCCTGAGAGGTCGAGGAGGGTGACGCTCTGGACGGAGCCTTCGGCGCGGGTGGCGAAGGCGGCGAAGGGGCCGAGGGTGACGAGCGCATGGTCGTCGCCGAGGGGGGTAGACGTCAGGTTGTAGGCGTCGGAGATTGCGACGGGACGACCCGAGGGGGCGAGGCGTACCCTGGCACGCCAGACGTCGCGGGAGTTGGTGGTCGGGTCGCGGGCGAGAAAGAGCAGCCATCGTCCGCAGAAGGCGTCGGAGAGGAACCCGCGCGAGGGTTCCCAGCGGAGGTCTTCGGGGGCGACGGAGAACGCAGTGGCTTGGGAGAGGGCGCGGGCGAGGTCGGACGGGTCATGGGCGAGCGGAGCGCCCTGGGAGAGGGTGGCGAGCAGGCCGAGGGAACCGAAGGCGCCGAGGACGCGCACGCGGGGAGAAACCACCGGTCCCCGGGTAGCGGGGGCGCGGGCCAGGGTCAAGGTTCACGCGGGAGCTTGCTCGACCCTTAGAGCCGGATCGTCTTCCATCCCCCGAGCGCGAACTTGATGGTCATCGCACACGCCGCAAGGGTCACGTACACACACGCGGCGGTCCAGATGCCGATGAGCCCAAGGTGAAACACCACGGCAAGCACGTAGGCGCCTGGCACTAGGAGCAAGAACACCAGACATAGCTGCGCAAGCGCCACGAACTTCGGGTTGCCTGCACCAAACAGCGCCTCGCTCAATATCATCGCCACCGCAATGACCGGTGTCGCGATCCCCATCATCCGCAAGGGAAGCATCACCGCCGCCTGCACTGCCTCGGAGTGGGTGATGAACCGCACAATTTGAGGAGTGAACAACACCCCCTCGCAAAGTCCCACCACACCAAATATCACCAGCCCCAAACGGACACTCGCCCAACCAAACTTCACAGCATCCGCAGGCCTCTTTGCCCCAAGCGACTGCCCCACCAACGTTGCTGTGGCCGTGCCAAAGGCGATGCACGCGGTAAATGTCAGCTTCAGGACCGCGACGATGTTGGTGGTCGCCGCACTATTGACCGCCTCCGAGTCGCCGCATTTGCCCACCACGCGCGCTAGGTTGGTGGTTGCCCGTGCCACATCAGCCGAATCGAGCTTGCTTACGATCTTGGAGAAAAGCCCAAAGCCAATCATCATGGTCAGCGTGGCCACGGCCGCAGGAATGGACAGCTTCAAAATGTCCCATGTCAGCTTGCCCGACAGGTTGCCCCACCGGAACGGTTTGTACTCGCGACGAATGGAAAAGGTGAACAGAAGCATGATGGCAAGGCCAATCCAGGTGGCCACGAACGCTGCGAGTCCTGCTCCTGGCGCTCCCATGCGAGGCGCTCCGAGATTGCCGTAGATAAACATCCAGCAGAGGAACACATTGGCCATGTTCATGAGAAGCGCCGACCAGAGATGGACCCTAGGCCTTCCGAGGCCGTCGAAGAACGCCTTGACCCCCATGGTCATCCCCATGGAGATGACTCCTCCCAGCCGAAAGCGGGAGTACTGAAGGATAACGTCTTGCACCTCCGGATTGTCGTGCATCGCCCGCACGAGGGTGGGAAGGAGCGCGAGTCCGATCAGTGAAAGGCAGGCTCCTGCGACCAAGGAGAAGGCCATGGCGTTTGCCAAGACCGCACCGGACGCATGGATGTTGTGTTCGGCGTAGCGACGGGCGACGAGGGCTTGGGTGCCGACGCTGATAGCGGCGAGGCTTCCACCGAAAGCCCACACGAGGATGAGCGACGGCAGGAGGGCGGCTTGTCCATTGGACGACTCCGGGCACGGGAGGTGGGCAAAGAAGATGACATCGACCTCGTTGACGACGCTCTGGGAAAGCATGGCGATGACGGTCGGCATCGCGAGGTGGAGGATGATCTTGTATGGGTTTCCCTCGAGAAGGGCAGGGGAGGACAGGGCGGCCATGGTTCGGGCGCTTTAGGCGATGGGACTTGGGAAAACAAGAGGACCAGCGCGCATGGCGGGACCTGCAGCCATTCACCGTTCGGCGGACCTCGAAGAGCAGGTCGCTGAGCTTCGAAGGGGTGCGTGACAGCAACCGGAACGGACTGCAGCGAAGGCGAATCCATGGTTGTCAGGACGGGCGCAGTGGCAGATCAATGCGGCGTCCGTGTGCACTGGGCGCCGCCCCATGCATTGAGCGAGCTTCGAGCTGCCACGACAGTCAGCCACTTTGGCGGAACAACGTACAGTTTCGACCTTACTGCCGCTTCGCAGCTCAAAGGGACGCAGCACCTTGTCATTGGGGCAAAGGAGGGTGCCGTCCGGCTGCAGCCAAAGTCGCGAGCACCGAAAATACCCCAGCGACCGCCTCGCAACATAAGCAGGGCATTGAAAAGGAGACAGGCCGTGCGTGCTCAGTTGTCCCAGCCAGGCAGGTGCATCGCGGATACCCGCCCTGGATGCGTAATGGTCTGGCCACGCATCCAGCCTTCGGCTTCCTCGATCATCGCTGCCCCCTGGTCTCCACCGAGGGTCTGCCCGAGCCGTCGACGGGTGACCGCCATGTGCAGCCTGGACTCGTGCGGCTCGAGCAGCACAAGAGCGTCTCGCAAGCTCTGGATGGCCTGGTCGCGGTCTGCCGCGATGTAGGCACATGCGCCGTCGATCATGCGTCCAAACGGCTTGCCGATGGGGATCTCAAAGGCGAGACGACGTGAGAGTTTCTTTGCTTGCTCGAGGGCCTTCTTGCGGGCGGTCCCCTGGTGTCTGGCTGCGAGCGCCACCTGGATGCGCGCGTCGAGAAAGCTGACTTCGAGGCGGACCATGGTCACGGTCAGCAGCAGCGACCAGAAAAGCGGAGCGCGATAGCGTTCGAGCTCGTCGTGCGCACGCTCTGGATCGCCTTCGTAGAGCGCAAGCTCGCAGCGCGAGTGCAGGGCGTAGAACTCCTGGGGAGAGAAGCGCGCAGTGCGCCAGATGGAGAGAGCTTGGTCCACGTCCCGTCGTGCTCCACGGGGGTCGTCCGCAGCTAGAAACACCATGATGAAGCGGCTTCGAAAGGTCACCTCGGTGCAGCGGTCGCCACGACGTTGGGCCTCGCGGACGATTTGAGGGACCAGGCGTCCAAGCTCGGCGATCTCGCCCAGGTAAAGACGCGCCCAGGAAGCGAGCATGCGGCACGAATCGATTTCAAAGCCAGCCCCGCCTCGCGCCGCTCGGAACTCGGCCTCGGCGAGGTTCACGTAGGTGACCGCTCGACGCCACATGTTGGTCGAGTAGTACTCGATGGACCCCAACGCAGCCGCGGACAGAAGCGTCGCAATCGGGTCGGCGGTGCGCTCGAGCAGGGGACGAATCAAGACGAGCAACCTCAGGGTACGGGGCACCTTGTCGATCCGGGTCAGATAGAGAGCCTCGACGGCAAGGGCGCGAGCGATACGCCGAGGCTCCCCGAGACGAAGCGACTCCAGTACGAAGCGGGTGTTGTACTCGGTCGCCACAAGGGTATCGAGGGTGAGAATGCCGAAGGCGACGGTCCACACGATGTCGCTTCGAACGAGCTCGCGCGAACCCAGGGCTTCGACGGGACGCTCCCGAAACCCGAACCCGCGGACGAAGAGGACCATCCGAAGCCAGAGCACCCGGAACAGCGTCAGGAACGCAAAGCGCGAGATGGAAAGTCCGTGTTCCGCCAGGAGCGTTCGCGTGGCTGCAAAGCCCTCGGCCGCGTACCCCCCGTGAAGCAGCTCCTCAGCGGCACGCCGTCGCAGCTCCAAGCTCGTCGACGCGTCTGCCCCTTCGGCGGCCTGACCAAACGCGTGAGCCGCTTCGGGCGGACGTCCAGCGTACGAAAGCGCATTGGCCCTCGCGGTGGTCAGCGCCGTTCGCTCCGGTCCGTCGAGGATTGCCGTGTCAAGAGCGAACTCGTAGAGCCTAGCTGCGCGGTCGAAGTCGAAGGACGCGGCCGCCTGCTCGGCTGCCTTGCGCGCATGGACCGCCGCACGTGCGGGCTCGCCAGCACCAAGCCAATGGCGTGCAAGACGTTCCTCGTTGGCTTCCCCCCACCGCTCGAGCGCCGAAACCAGGCCGCGATGCAAGCTACGCCGACGCTCGTCGGAAAGACGTGAGCTCACGGCGCCACGCAAGCGCTCTTGACCCAATTCGAGACGATCGGTCGCCGCCTCGCCGGTCGCCTGCAGGATCCGTTGGGCACGAAGCGTATCGACCTGCTCGTGGACCAATACCGCCTCGAGCGCTGTGGCGTCGGTCGCCGCCCTTCGACTGATCGGCTCTCCAGCCACCACCAGAACCTCGAGGAGACAGCGGGCTCGTTCCGGAAGTCGTCCAAAGCGTTCCCCAAGGACATCGTCGAGACGTAGCCCGCGCACGTCGGTCACCCCTACGACGTTCACGTGTTCGGCCAGCTCGGCGACGAAGAAGGGATTACCCCCCGCTTCTTCGGCAATCCGACGCGCCAAGGCGGTCGATGGCTCGGTCAAGAGACGAGCGGCCAGCGCCGCGGCTTCCTCCTCGCCCAGCGGACCCAGCTCGAGATGGGCGGAACGGACAGCCATTTGCGCGACCAGGCGCTGGAGGCGCTCGATGCCTTCAGGACGGCACGAGAGAAGCAGCAAGAGGGCCGGAGGGTCGGGGGGACGCATCAAGTCGCTCAGAAGGAGCGTGGTGTTGTCGTCGACCCACTGGAGGTCGTCGAGGACCAATACGAGCGGCTGGCGAGCGGCGAAGTTTTTCAAGAGCTCGCGCAAGGCGGCGAAAGCTCGGGTTCGCAGAAGCTGGGGGTCCTCGACGGCCTCTACGCGCGACGCCATGGCGATAGCGGGGACCCGGGCGAGCACTGGAAATAGACGGGGCAAGAGAGCCGCCTCGCGCGGCAAGAGGGCTTCGCCGCTTTCTCCGAGCTCCATCCATTGGCTCGAGAGGTGGTCGATGAGGCTGTCCATGGCCTTGAACGGGACCGCCTCCCGCGCGTAGCACTTTCCCTCGAGGACCAACGGGGGCAGGTCGCGGTGCCGCACACCGGAAAGAAACGCGCGAACGAGGGTGGTTTTGCCAAGGCCGGAAGCTCCCGTGAGCGTTACTGCCGCGGCGCGGCCGGTCTCGACGTAGGCGAGGAGGTCGTCGAGCACGGCAAGTTCGCGGTCGCGGCCGAGCAGGTCGGTCACGACGGAGAACGCTCGGGAGATACGCGACTGAGACGATGAAACATGGAGGCGCGCCATGACGTCGTCATCGGACGGACGGTCTTCGGGCTCCATGTTGAGGAGCGCTGCGCAGAGCTCGACGAGGTCTTGTGGAGCGTTGGGCGCAAGCCCGGAAGCCCGGGGAGCGTCGACGGTAAGTTTTTCCGTCAGGACCTGCGTGATGGATCCGGTGAAGGGGACCCTTCCGGTGAGGGCTTGGAAGAGCAGGACGCCGAACGCGTACCAATCGGCTGCGGGGGTGACAGGGGAGTCTGGGAGGCCCTGCTCTGGGGCCATGTATTCGACCGTCCCCATGATTTCGGAGCGGGCCAGGTCGCCGCCGTCGAGGTCGGCCACCAAGCCGAAGTCGAGCAAGATGACGCGTCCATCGCGGGTGACGAGGACGTTATCGGGTTTGACGTCGCGATGAACGCGTCCTGCGGCATGGAGGACGCTGAGGCCGACGGCGAGCTGTGCGAGGGAGTTTCTCAGGCGGGTTTCATCGAGCTTGGGCGAAGGAGGAGGACGAGAGGGGAACGAGCGGACGCCCGGGATGACACTTGGGACGAAGCGTTGGGTGCCTGTGGGCGAGGTGGTTTCTTCGGTGGTGCGCCAGACGTAGGAGAGGAGGTCGACCCCTTCGACGAGCTCCATGGTGAGGAAACAGGCGTCGTCTTCGACCACGAGGTCGCCGAGTGCGAGGAGGTTATTATGGCGGAGTTCGGCCATGGCGCGAAACTCACGTTTCAGGCGGAACATGGTTTCGGGGTCGGGTTTTTTGAGGGTCTTGAGGGCCACGCGTTGGCCACGTTCAAGGTCGTCGACTTCGTAGACGACCCCCATTCCTCCTTCGCCGAGGCGGCGGATGATCTTGAAGCGGGTCGACTGTTGGAGCTCGATCAAAGCGTTGCGATGATGCGCCCCAAGGGGCTAAGGACGCAACTTGGGGGCTGGCGCCCGTCAACCCTCAAGCGTAACTTCGCTCGGCCCGCAGGATATCCTCGAGTGCGTCCGCCATCGCCGCCGCCACCTCGCGCTCTCCCCCAAGCTTCAACCTGGTAACCGACTTGCGACTTCGCCTTGCACTCGCCGGCCGTCCCCGCCCTGACTTCAACAACCCCGCGGACTTCATCCTCATTGCGCTCATGCTCGCGACTCCTTCGCCCAACACGCTCCCGAAGCAGCGTCCTGCGGGCACCAACACTGGGACCTCCGCCACGCTAAACCGCATCCATCTTGAGCCCCGCCATTCCCGCCATGCTCCGTTTTGGCCTGCGGTGCCTGCTCACGTACTTTTAGTACGCTGCGCGGGCTGCTCGGCCAAATACTCGTCTGGCAGAAATGGCGGGGCTCGATCTGGACGCGGTTTACCGCATCACCACGTCCCGGACCACTTTGAGCATTCGTAACGTCACTAGATTGCGCACGTTCATTCCGCATTGAAGCCCCACTTCATTTAGCGTTCCCCCGCCGCCAAGCTCGTACACCGTCGGGTGCACCCCGTCGGGCCCCACTCCGTGAGCCCAAAGTACTTCGAGAGCATAGCGCAAATCGATGAGCGGCAAGTGCCGCTCGCAGGCTATTTCCGCCACAGCCGCACTCACCGCGTTGGTCATCGCCACCGCCCGCCCGTTCGACTGAGCCCCGCAGTCCGGCATCCGTCGATCCCGAAGATGCTTGGGAAGCGTCGTGAGTATCGGAATCACCCCCCGCCCCTCGAGCGTCGCCAACAACACCCCAAGGTTCGCCCGGAACTGCTTGACAATCCCTTGCGCATCTCCCAACCCCAACGCGTCGTTGGTCCCCAGCAAAATAACCGCAAAAGCTGGCCCAAACGACTCAATCAAAACGTCCAGCGGCCGCTCCCTCGCCCCTGCCCTCGTCCCCAATACCCAGCCAACATCCGCACCAACCCTCGCGGCACGATAGACGCAACAGAACGAGTCCACTGGAGCTTGAAACCATTCAATAATGGTCGTCGTTCCCTCCAACGTAAGTGCCTCGCGTACCTCCGGAGTCAACACCGCACGACCACGCGCCGCCCTCGCACTGAACGGCCCCAGAAACCCCACATCCACCGTGATGCTGTCGCCCACAAGTCCCACGACATCCGCTCGACGCCCACGCCCCTTGCCATGCTCGAAGATCTTCTTCACATGCGACGTCGTTGCCTCGTCAAGGGGCAATACCCCCGCAAGAAGACGCCCCAATTGCAGTGGCTTCGTCACCCCCCCCTGCCCGCATCGGTGCGCTACCGGCTGCTCCGTATCCCAGATCTCCACTCCACACGGACCTGACTCCGTCAGCCCCCGGACATCGTCAACCCCGCCCAAACCAAGGCTCGGTACCACACACTCGGCCCCCAACGACGACGCCTCGACAGCCGCCAACGTCGACGACGTTGTCAACTCCGACACGGGCAACTCCGACGCCGGTGGACTTGCCCTCGTCCCCGCTGTCCTCGCCTCACACGACAACACTAGGACCGCTGCAACCGCCGCCCGCAGCACTGTCACGACCGACGAAGCCGCCTTGGAGGAAGTAACTCCGCTTCTACAGGAAGCTTCTTCGCAAGGAAAATCGCCGCGTCGAGCTGATAGAAGTTCTTCGAACGGTAAAACTTCAGTGCCCGATCGTTGTTCTGCGCGACCTCGAGAACTAAGTGCGTGCATCCTCGCAGACGTGCCAGGTGCTCGATCTGCTCGAGGATAAACCTCCCTATGCCCCGACTGTGATAGTCCGGATGGACCGCGAGCTCCTCGACAAACAGAGGACGCATATCGCGCTTGGCAAAGTACCTCTCGTTTACCCAACTGTCGGTCCCCACGACCTCGAACGCACACTCCGCATAACCCACTAGGCATTCCTTGCCGTGCTCGTCGGGAGTCTCGAACAAAAGCTGCTCGACGCCAGACTCCTCGTAAGTCTCTAGAAAGCGCTGCTTGGTCCGCGGACGTTGGTACTCGACGGTCTCGCGGTTGACATCGCGAAACACCAGCTTCAGGAACTCCCAGGCCCGGTTCAAGTCGCGACGGTGGATCCGACGTACCTTCACCACCGCCTGGTCGGCTTGGACTTCCTCGCTAACGCCCTCTTCACCCGGTGGGTCCGCGGTTTCGGCCATGGGGACCAACTTTACCAGAGGAGGACGGCGCCGTGCAGCCATGTCAACCCTTCAAGTGCCGGAGCTGCGTCGCGGCGTCCACAATCTTGGAAGCTGCCGCGATACGTGCCCCCTTTTCCTGCAATGCCCCGTGGTCCACCACCACGTGACCGTCGAGGAGATCCAAGTAGTCAAGGTCTAAGGCCCCTCCGCTTGGCTGCAGAAACACGGCGAACACGCGGGCGCGGGTCCGTAGCTCTTCGACCAGCGCGCGAGGAATCGAAAACGCTGCATGCGTCAGAATGTGCAACACCACGTCGCTCTCTCTCGTCGCTTGCCCGGCCCGGCAACGTAGGCCCAACTCGGTCGCTAGCTCCGCAAACACCCGGGACGGATTGCGACCACGCTCGCCCCTAAACGCCAACAGATACGCCGCAGGTAGCGTTCGCGCTCGCGCTCGGTGCACCTCGTACAGACGCGAATCGAAAAAACGAAACCAAACCTCTTCGCCCCCCAACGTCAGCCTCGCTCCCAATGCCAACGCGAGTCCGCGCGCAAACACCGACCGGTCCCCCCGCATGGAAGCCGACCCGTCAATGAGAACCATGTGCAGGCGACGCCCCGGTTCCAGCGCCTGCTCTCGGGTGTAGTAAAGGAGCTCCCCCTCGAGCATTCGTCGCGTCAGCTCGGTTTCATCCCACGCAAGCTCGGTGGGGACGAGCGAGTCAAGCGAGCCTCGGGTCCCAAGCCCCGCGTAGCCATCCATCGACCAGGTCCCCTGCGCCCCTTTGCGTCGAGCTTCGAGCAGAGTCGGAAGGAGTTCCAGCGAGAAGCTCACGATGTCATTGGTTTCCGGGGAGCCTAGAGCAGCGAGCATATCGGCATGGGCGAGGGAGGCCGCACTGTCAGGAACGAATAGGCCCATCAGACGAAGAGTGTCAACATCGAGGGCGTCGGCCCGGGTCAAGAGATGCAGCCGGTGGCCCAGAAGCGCTTCGAGAGCTCCCCACTCGGCGGCCCGAGAAACCATGCCCCAAAGACGTGGCACATCGCTTTCGAGCGCGGAAAGAACTCCAGGATCAAGAGGAGGCGGCTCGGCAAACACGCCGCTGAACCCAGGCACGGGACCAAGAAGACGTGCCAACAGGACCACCACCAGATCGTCACTCAGACGCAGGCTTCGCGCCCGTGCACTCGTATCGCTTTCGTCGAGTTCCGCGATCAGAGCTCCGTAGGCCGCTGCGAGCTCCGCCAGACGTCCCGGGCCCGTCGCGTCAGCGAGCCCCGGTCGCGGACCGACGCTGAACTGCTCTCGAGGGGCGGCAAACAGAAGGCCGATGTCATGGACCACGTAGAACGGCGGCCGAACTCCAAGACGGGTCAAGTCTTGATACCAGCGCCAGACCCGCAGAAGCCAGGTCGGCACCACCACACGCACCCGACCGAGCAAGAGTCCTCCCAGCGCTTCAACCGACACGAGCCCCACCTCCGCGAGATCACACCTTACCCAGGGTTACCCATCCTGGGTCGCGCAGGAACGCGGGCAAGCACTTGGTGAACGCGTATGGGGGGAGGGGAGGGGAGTTTCGGAGCCGCTTACCGATCCCTGCTAAGCACCGTCGCTGGTGGAGCCGAAGGAACCCGACCAGAGCCCGATTGCTCGCACTGCCGTAACCCTGCCCGCCCCTTCCGCGAACCTCCGCGCCCTCCGAGCCATGGGCCTGGGAACCCTGGCGCTCCTTGCGCTCCACACGCCTCTTGCGATCCCTCGGGCGCCCCGACCGATCGGGTCGACTGCGCCATCGGCCTCGGCCCCAGCTGTCGCGTCGTCTACGGTCCCGCCGCCGCCGCCTGTCGTTTCGGTTTCGCAGTCCCGCCCCGCGGCGTCGTCGCCCTGGCGCATCGCCGACCTGACCTCCGACCCGGACCTCGAAGTGATCGAGGGGACCGTGGGCCGACACGCGCTTCTTGCCGCTCTCGTGGATGCAGGCATCGCGTTGAAAGAAGCGCACCGGATCCTCAAGGCGTTCGAAGGGCTCCGTCGCCTCGACCACCTGAACGCGAAAGACCGCTTTGCCGTAGCGACCGACATCGCGAGCGGACGGGTCGTGGGGTTCGAGCTTGCGACGTCCCCCATGGACGTGTGGCAGGTGCGACAGAGCGACGCGGGGGCACTTGGAGGCAAGAAACTCGAGTTGCACGTCGAGCGCGCCCCTATTGGAGCGGCAGTGACCGTGGGCGACGACCTGCCGACGTCGGTGGCCCAAGCGGGGCTCGATGCGGACGTGTTGCGGCTTCTCGACGATGCACTCGATGGGAGGGCCGACCTCACCTCACTGCGCGGGGGGGCAAGGCTTCGAATCGTGGCGACCGAGGAGCATGTCGAGGGGATCTTTTCGCGCTACCAAACGGTGGATGCCGTCGAGTACTGGGCGGCGACCCCGTCGGCGACGCCGTTGCGTGTGTACTGGTTCGACCCGGACTCGGACGGAGCGAGGCGCCACAAAAAGGAATCTGGGTTCTTCGACTCGAAAGGGCAGCAGCCGCACCACGGAGGATGGCGCAAGCCGGTCCCGTTCGCGCGGATTTCGTCACGGTTCAATCCGAAGCGGTTGCACCCGGTGCTTCATGTGGTGATGCCCCACAACGGGATCGATTTCGCGGCGTCGGCAGGGACTCCGGTCTACGCGACCGCGTCGGGGGTAGTGGGCGTGGTGGGGGACGGGGGGCCATGTGGAAACATGGTGCAGGTGCAGCACGCCAACGGACTTACGAGTGTGTACTGTCACCTGTCGAAGTTTGCCGCGAAGCTGCATGCCGGACAGCGCGTAGAAACCCGTCAGTTGCTCGGGTACGTAGGGCAAACGGGACGGGTTACCGGGCCACATCTGCACTTTGCGATCAAACGCGGCAACGTGTTCGTGGACCCGATGACGCTCAAGCTCGATGGAATTCGCGCGCTCCCCGCCAAGTACCGCAGCGCGTTTTTCGCACGAAAGGCACAACTCGACGTGTCCCTGGACCACGTCGCACTACCGCAGCGCATCGCAAAAGACGCGGGCTCGGAGCCCGACGAAGTGGTGTTCGAGGAACCTCCGGAAACCGACGCGGGTCCATAGGAAACTACGCATAAACCACGTCCAGATCGAGACCCGCTATTTCTGCCAGACGAGGCTTTGGCCGAGGAGCCCGCGCAGCGTACTCAAAGTACGTGATCAGGCACCGCAGGCCAAAACGGAGTATGGCGGGAATGGCGGGTTTCGAGATGGACGTGGTTTAACGATGCGCAAGAAGCTGCTAGGCTCGCGCGGATGATGCTGCGTCGACGGTTATTCTCTCCTCTGGTCCTCTTGACAGGGCTGGCGATTTCCACACCTTCCTTTGCCCAACCCCGTCCTACTCCCCCGGCGCCCCAGGTCGATGCGGCTGCCGGCAAGCGACACTTCGATGTCGGCATGAAGCTTTACAGGGAAAAAGCCTTCGAAGGAGCGCTGGTCGAATTCCAGGAGTCCTACCGTCTTGGCCGTCGTCACAGTGCGCTCAAGAACGTTGCGCAGTGCCAACGCGAGCTGAAACGCTTCGCGGCTGCCTATGGCTCTTTCGAGTTGCTTCTAAAGGAGCACGACGCGGTCCTCAAGCCAAAAGAGAAGACAGAAATTCAGCGGGTCCTTGCCGATCTTGCTCTTGTCACGGGGACCCTCGAGGTCCGCACGACGGAAGCCGACGCGGTGGTGTTCTTGGATGGCATCCGTGTCGGGACCACTCCACTTGCAGCGCCTCTGCGCGTGGACCTAGGAAGCCACAAGATCCGTCTCGAAAAACCCGCACGTATTCCGTTTGAAGCGGACATCGTGGTGGCTGGTCAGCAGGCCGCCGTCGTGGAACCGAAGCTCGCACCGGAGGTCAAGACTGGGAAACTGGAGGTCCGTGAAAAAACCGGTCAGGCGATCAAGGTCGTGGTCGATGGAGAAGAGCGCGGCCCTGCGCCCTGGTCAGGCGAGCTTCTTCCAGGACGTCACGAGGTCGAGGGACGGGGCGACAAGATCGTTGCACCCAAACAGGCCGTGGACGTTGTGCTCGGTAAGGCAACTGAAATCGTTCTTGTTGCAGCGGTTCCGACGGAGTCCGTCACGGTGCGTTCGGGGATACCGGAGGCGCAGATTTCAGTGGATGGCGCGCTGGTGGGTACGGGAACCTACGAAGGCAAGCTCGCCATCGGCACGCATCGTCTGCGCATTACGGCGCCCGGGTTCGCGACCCACGATGCGGCTCTCGAGGTGGTCGAGGGGAGGTCCGTCATGATCGATATTCCTCTCAAGGCTTCAGTGCCGGCAAAACGCGAGGAAGACCCCGATGATGCCTTCCGAGGGTTTTTCTTCCGTTGGGATCTCGCCTTCAACGTACAAACCGCCAGCGAGAACTACTTTACGACCTGTTCGAATGTCGGGGTCAAGTGCGACACGCCGAACCCACTGGGCGGGGCGATGACCTTTCACTTCGGGCACAATTTCAACTGGGTGGGCATCGATGTCGCTCTTGCTTTCGGGGGGCTTGCCATCGAGCGGAAACTTACCGACACGAAGTCGGTGAGTGTCACAGGGGTGTCTCCGAGCTCGTTCGTGGGGATCGGGCCGCGGTTTCTCAGTCCGGGGAGCATTGTGCGGTTTACGGCGTCGGCCGACTTAGGCCTGGCCATACGCAGTGTGGTGCTCAAGACCGATCAGGGCGCAAACTGGGCGGTTTATGGATCCCCGGGGCTTCTGCTCGATGCGGGGATTCTGCTTGGGTCGACTCCTGGGGCCAAGTTTTCCCTCGGCATCATGTCGCTCATTGAGTTCGCGGGAGGGGCAAGCGCTTGGGCGGGCAAGATGGACGATCCCCTCGGGAGCCGTCCCGCTCAAATGGCGACGCAAACGAGCGTGCTGATAGGGCCGTTCTTGGGCATTCAGACCGGCCACTGACTCCTGTGTATTTTGACCGGTCGTACCGTCTCTGCGTTGAAACGCCCCGACCCCTCACCGCCTAGCAGCCCTGAAGAGCGAAACAAAACAGCCGCGTCCCACGCCCGACAATGGGATGGCAAAGGCCCCAGTTGCGCCTTTTTCGGTCACCCATGAGCGGCTCCGTTGAGCCCCCGTGGGCGGCCCCTTCTTGGGGCCTT
>CAITRH010000576.1 GCA_903894755.1 uncultured delta proteobacterium | reverse complement strand
GGTGAGGTCTGCGCGAGCGGAAACCTGCGGTTCTCAAGATGGGGTTGGTTTAGTAGCTCGCGGTGGAAATCTTCGGCCTGCGTCACGGAGACGGCGCACCGAGATCTCCCGAGGAAGTCGCCGCGGGATCGCTTGCAATCCCGAGATCTGCGGCGGAAGTCGCCTCGCAAGCGCTTGCAACCCCGAGATCTGCGGCGGAAGTTGCCTCGCAAGCGCTTGCGCGACGACGGCGGCCACGGAAATCGCCTCGCAAGCGCTTGCGCGACGACGGCGGCCGCGGAAATCGCCTCGCAAACGCTTGCGCGACGACGGCGGCCGCGGAAGTCGACGCGTCATCCCCTGAGGCAGCGGTTTCCTGAAAGGCCCCTCTCGCGTAGCGGCCCTCTGTGGCGACTTCGCCGACAGAAGTCGTCCCGGCAGGTCCTGCTGCGACTTCTCCTGCGGACGATCTTGCCGTGCGACGCGCTCCCATCCCTGCTTTCCGTGGCGGCCTCAATAGACAACGCCGAAGTCCTGGCTCCTGGGTCACGCGGTCAGCGCTTTTCGGCCAACACGAGGGTCCGAGGTGAGTCGTCGCCAAAAAACACCCCCGGTGTCGAGACCCGTCCACTCACCTCGCAGACACGGAACCCCTGCTCGTGAAGGATCCGTCCCAGCTCATGGAGGGAGTAGAGGCGGATGGCATATTCGATTTCGCGTGAGCGGCCGTCCTCGAACATCAGGGTTCGTTTCACCTTGATGCGGCTCATGATCCAGTCGAACTGGGTTTCATCCATGCAGACGCACCCGTCACCGTCGAACCAGGCCAGTGATGGCGTGTTGCGTGCGACGAAGTCGCGGTTGGCAACGTCGAGGAGAAACTGCCCGCCCTTCTTGAGCGCCCGGTGGACCCTTCCAATCACCTTGCCGTTGGTCTCGTCATCGAAATACCCCCACGTGGTGCTCCAACAGAAGACCCCGTCGAAGGTGTCCTCAAAGGCCATGTCCCGCATGTCGCCTTGAAGGATGTGGAGCGACGCGCCACGAGCACGGGCGTCGTCAGCGGTGCGGGCCAGCATGGGAAGACTCAAGTCGAAGGCGACGACCTCGAACCCACGAAGGGCAAGCTCGACACCGAGACGTCCCGTGCCGCACCCGAGGTCGAGAATGGTCCCTCCTTTTTCCACTCCAAGGCTTTCTTCGATGAAGTCAGCTTCGTCAGTCACCTGGGAGTCGGTGAACTTGGTGAGGGTCCTGGCAAAGTCGTCGTTGAAGAGTTCGTCCCACCATGGACGGGGTTTGCGACGCGACGAGGGCTCAGGGGGGGCGAGGCCTGCGTGGGGCGGAACGATGGCAAGCGGCGAGCGCGCGGGTTTGAACGCCGGCCCCGCCGAGGAGACCGGTGGAACCTGCGGCGGCAATGCGGGCGGTACGGAGGCAGGATGAGTGCGCATTGGCTCGAGGGGCGGCGGCGCGATCGCCGGGACTGCGGGCGCTTGAAGGGCTGGCGGGTGATGCTCGACGGCGACGAAGTCTTCCGGGGCAACTTCGGCCGCGGGCTCCGAGAGGCGCGGGTTGTGGATCGGTTCGTCCATCTCGACCTCGACGTTGAGATCATAGTTCTCGAGCTCCGGCGCGGGTGAGGACTCTACGGGTAATGGGATTTGGGCCCGAGCCGAGGCGTCGATCGCGCGGAGAAGGTCGTCTGGGGGGAACCGTGGCTCGAGGTCGTCCAGATCGATGAGCTCCGAGTGGGGCGGACCGAAATCGAGCACCGGTTCGGAGTCACGTCGAGACCGCGGAGAGACCTTGGCGGCGACAGGAGTTTCGTCATCTTCGGCAAACCTGGACGCACTCATGGATGGAGGCTCGATGGTGATGATCCGCATGGGGGTCAGCTTGCCCGCACTCTCGACAGGTGCCTGCTGAGGCGGGCGGAACGGGGGCTGGGACGCCATTCGGGGGCGCCTCGGGTCGGTACCGATTTCGTCGCCTTCGCGCCGCGGGCCATCCATGCGGGGGCTGGGACGGGGGACTGTGGGACGTTTTTCATCGGACGGGCCCGATACGGCGCGAAGAGCCTCGGAGGCACGAGTCGAGGTTTCGGCTGGCGGAAACGAGTCGGCCCGGTGTTGCTTCATGAAGTCCTCGTGGGTCGCACGCGCGCCAGCGGCATCCCCATTTGGATCGCAGGTCCCTCCTCGAGCCACGCCTCGAACACGGGAGCTTCAATGAGCAGAACTGACGTCGAGCCAAGATGAAACACTCCGAGTTCGTCGCCGCGGGCGATGGGACAGCCCATGGAGTGCTCGCCTAACGGAACGTCAGGGGCGTCGATGCCCGCGGCGGTGATGCGTCCCACGACGATGGCCGCCACCATCACGACGGTGACCCGTCCTCGTTCGGTATCGATGGAAAACGCGACCCTGCGATTGCGGGCGAGCAGCTTTGGGACGTGACGGATACCGATGGCGTTGACGGGAAAGTAGTCGCCTGGGAGGGAGCGGATGGTGTGGAGGGTTCCGGAGACGGGGGCATGGACTCGGTGGTAGTCGCGCGGCGAGAGGTACACGACGGCGGCGGCACCGCCCTCAAAGCGCCTGGCTTCATCCTGGTGGTCGAGCAGCTCGCCGACCGAATAGGTGTTCCCCTTGATGGAGAGCGAGAGGGTGCTGTCGATGCGTTCAAGGGCGTCGAGCCGTCCATCGGCCGGAGACACGAGGACATTGGGAGGCGACACGATGGGGCGGGCGCCAGGCCGCAGGGGTCTAGTGAAAAACGCGTCGAAGCTTTCCCAGGGCTGGTCGTGACATTCGGCGAGATTGACCCCGTAGGCGCTTGCATAGAGCCCAACGGCGATGCGGCCGACGGGCTCCGACCAGCGGTGTTCCGCGAGACGACCAACGGTATGGCTCACACGAGCCCGCGGAAGGGCGCGAAGGAGCTGGGCAGCGACGAAAGTGAGCGCGCTCATGGGGGAGTCGTTCCAAGCCCGAAGGGGGCGATCGAAATGCTACCTTCGCCGTTCGCAATCGGTCAACGCCCCCTGCGGGGGGGCAAAACAGGGGCTTCGCCCCTACGCTCCCGTTGGTCGCTACCCCTCTTGCTGGTGGGCGGGCTCTCGGGCCTACGTGGTCGCGTCCATCCCGTGAGACCCTAAACGATATCGCACGGTTGCAATGCGGATGACGCTGACGCTGACGTGGACGCTGACGCTGACGCTGACGTGGACGTGGACGCTGACGCTGACGCTGACGTGGACGTGGACGTGGACGCTGACGCTGACGCTGACGCTGACGCTG
>CAITRH010000575.1 GCA_903894755.1 uncultured delta proteobacterium | reverse complement strand
TTGCGGCATTTGATAACGCGGCTCCCTTCTTCAGAACCGGTCCTCAAAACTGCACTCCCGGAGACGGCGCCCTTACTTCACGCCACGCCTCCGTTCGCTCCCGCCGCGAACCCAAACCCGTCGGACCGTCAAAAACCCGATCCGACGAGCCTGCCCTCACCCGTCCTATCCCGATGGGCAGCCCGAGAAACGACATCGCGAAACCAAACCGCTAGCAGGAGAGATCGCGCGAATCAGGCCAACCAAAAGCACGTCAGGTGCCATCGCTCTCCCCTCGAAACGTAACGGGTTTTTCCACATCAAGACTGTCCAGGACAAACAATGCCCTGTTCTGGCCAGGCAGCACTCCCCACGTCCAAAACAACGGAAACAGGGCTTGGCAGCCCCGAAGGGGCGACTCAATTCAGCCCCGCGCCGTACGGCCTTGGTGCCTACGGCGTGCAGCCCTTGGCCCGATGCAGACCAAACCCGTCGTGCAATGCGCGGACTGCAAGCTCGGTGTATTTGGCTGCAATGAGGCAGCTAATTTTGATCTCGCTTGTCGAAATGGCCTGGATATTGATCCCCTCGTTGGCGAGGAAGCGGAACGCTTTGGCCGCAACGCCGGCGTGGGAGCGCATTCCCAAGCCAACGATAGACACTTTGACCACGTCCTCGTCGTAACGGACCTCGCGGGCTCCTAGGGCTTTTCCGATCTCTTCGAGGAACGGCTTGGCGCGGGCAAGGTCCGTCTTGGGCACCGTGAAGGTCACATTCGCGCGGGACTCGGTGGTCGCGCTCTGGATGATCATGTCGACGGAAATGTTCTTCTCGGCGATTTGTCCAAAGAGGTCGGCCACGACGCCCGGGCGATCGTCGATGCCGACGATGTGTACGCGCGCGTCATTCTTTTCGTAGGCGACGCCGGCGACGACGACTTCTTCCAGGGAGCTATCTTCGTTGGTGACCCAGGTTCCGGGAACATCGGAGAACGCCGAGCGCACATGGACCGGGACTTCGTACTTCATGGCAATCTCCACACTTCGAATTTGGAGGACTTTGGCGCCGAGGGAGGCGAGCTCCAACATTTCTTCAAACGAAATCTTGTCGATCTTGCGCGCGGAGGGACAGATCGTGGGGTCAGTGGTGTAGACGCCGTCGACGTCCGTATAGATTTCACACGCGTCGGCTTTGATGGCGGCGGCGATCGCGACGGCGGAAGTATCCGATCCGCCTCGTCCCAGGGTCGTGATGTTTCCGTCGCGGTCGACCCCTTGAAAGCCGGCGACGACGGCGATCTCTCCGTTCTTTAGGGTGGCGAAGATCTTCGACCCGTCGATGGTCTTGATGCGCGCCTTGGTGAACGCGTCGTCGGTGACCACCTTGATTTGATGACCCAGGAGGGAGCGGGCGCGTCCTCCTTCGTTGT
The DNA here is from genome assembly GCA_903894755.1 of uncultured delta proteobacterium. GTDB lineage: Bacteria > Myxococcota_A > Polyangia > Polyangiales > Polyangiaceae > CAITRH01. The sequence goes on along the minus strand of CAITRH010000575.1, from coordinate 2,333 downwards.
GGATGGCGAGGGCGGTGAGGGCCGCGCAGACCTGTTCGCCGGTGGCGGCGATGGCGTCCATTTCGCGGGCGTCGGGGATTGGGGTCACTGAGTGGGCGAGCCCGAGGAGGCGATTGGTTTCGCCGCTCATGGCGCTGACGATCACCACCACGTCGTTGCCTTCCCTTTGGGCGGCGAGACAGCGGCGGGCGACGTTGCGAATGCGTTCGATGGAACCGACGGACGTGCCGCCGTACTTCTGGACGATGAGAGCCAAAACACGGCGGTCTTAGGGCGTGTCGACGGCTACGTCAAATGCCCCGCTCCCGTTAGCGTTGACTTGACCCATCCGAACGGTGCTAAGAAGCCTCCCAACGTGGAGCGTTCCCCGCGCGAAGGATTACGACCTATGCCCCCTCCCTCCGCGCCCGACCCGCGACGAGCGACGCAAGCGCCTGCACCGAAGACAGGACCGCCTCCTCTGCCTCCTGCCGCTTCGCGGCCTCCTGGTGTTTCGCGACCGGGTGATTCGTTCGTGTTGCGCTTCATCAGTGGCAAGTACCAAGGCGGCGAGTTTCCCGTGGTCACCGAGAAGCAGATCATGGTCGGGCGATCGAGCGAGCTCGACATGGTCCTTGTCGAAGACATGGTGAGCCGCAAGCACGCGCGCATCGCGATGCAGACCGATCAAATCTGGATCGAGGACCTCGGCTCCACCAACGGGACCTTTGTCAACGGCGAAAAGATCAAGCGAGCCCGCCTCAAAGAAGGCGACCGCATCCTCATCGGTACAAGCATCCTCAAGCTCGTTGCGGGCGACGCGACCCGCGACAACATGGACGCCAAACGGGAGCTCGAAAACGTCGCATCGCGCCGGCGAACGAGCCAGGCGCGCACGATGTCGGGAAGCATCGAAGAAGTCCCGCTTCCCGACCTCCTGCAGCTCTTCGGAACTTCTAAGAAAAGCGGGGTCCTGGTCATTCGCACCGAAGACCAGGACATCGGCCGGATCTACCTGAAAAAAGGCAACATCTCCTACGCCATCATCAACGACCTCGACGAAGTGGCGCCGCTCAAGAGCGTCTACAGGATGCTCACCTGGCAAAAGGCGCTCTTCGAGTTCGAGCCTCCTGTAGACTGCGAGTTTTCCAACGAAGTAGACATGGGGGTGCAGGAGATCCTGATGGAGGGGATCCGTCAGCTCGACGAGCTCAATCGAATTCACGACGAGCTTCCCGACCTGCACGCGCGACTCGAGCTCGCGTTCCCAATGGGACCACCGCTTCGCGCTCTGGCCCCGTCCGATCTCGACATCTTGCAGATCGCGCACAACGCAACAGACGTCGAGGCCGTGATGAACAAGAGCGCGCTCACCGACTTCGAGACCGTCCAAGCCGTGCTCAAGCTGCTCAAGGCCAACTACCTAAAGCTCGCCGAGGCGTCCCGATGACAGAGACATCCCGCCAGGTCGTGCTCATCACCGGTGCGTCGAGCGGCATTGGACGGGCCCTTGCGGTTGGATGGGCGCGCCGAGGGGCCATCACGGTGCTGACCGGGCGACACGTCGAAGCGCTCGACGCGGTGGTCGGCGAGGTGCGCGGGGTTGGCGGCGAAGTGCTTTGCGAGGCTGGGGACATGACTTGCGAGGCCGATCGGGTTCGCATCGTGGCGCGAGCACTCGCACCAACGGGTCGCCTCGACGTGCTCGTGAACAACGCGGGGAGGGGCTACTACGGGAGCGCACGCACCATCGTGCCGGCCGATCTCGAGGGGCTGTTTGCGCTAAATACCGTGGCGCCGCTTCGTCTCACGCAGCTTGCGCTCGAAGGATTAGGACACGCCGCCGTGGCGTCGGGACATGCCACCGTCGTCATGATTTCTTCGGTCACGGGAGTGGTGGCCGCACCTCGACTTGGAGCGTACGCCGCATCGAAGTTTGCCCTGGAGGCGCTGTCGGCGGCGCTTCGTGCCGAGATCGCCGCGTCGGGGATCCGCGTGCTTGTTGTGCGTCCAGGTCCTGTCGACACGCCGTTTCGGGCGCGAGCGACGACAACCGATGGTCAACCGGGGGTACGTCCGCCGGGAGCTCGGGTGCAGTCGGCCGATGAAGTCGCGGAGCTTGTGATTCGAGCGGTGGTGCGGGGAGATGCGGTGCTAGAAACCAGCGCCTTTGTCAAGGCGGCGTCGTTTGCGTCACGGCTGATGCCGTCGGCGCTCCGGTGGGTGACGCGACGGATGGCGGGTCGTTCCAAGTGAGCCTTTTTACTCCTTAAACCAAGCCCATCTTGAAAACCGCAGGTCCGAACCGGGTCCGAGCCGTGACACCCTCGACCCAGGGTTACCCACCCTGGGCT
>CAITRH010000574.1 GCA_903894755.1 uncultured delta proteobacterium | reverse complement strand
GCCCGCTGGAAAGGACCACGAGCGTTGATCGGCAGCCCCGAAGGGGCGAGTCAAATCAGCCCAGGGTGGGTAACCCTGGGTAGCGGGTGTCGCGGGCTCGGCTGCTCCAGAGTGTCCAAGGACTTCCGCCGCGAGCTACTAGGAGGGTTGCTGTCAGAATGGAGAGAATCAATACGACAAAGGGAGCCTTCTTCAACTGGACAGCTGTTGCCATGAGACCCGGTGGTGACTTCGCTCGGCGTGCGCCCACGGACAGCTTGTGGAGCTTTTGCGGGCAATGGATCTGCTTGTCGTGCATGGAGGGGATTTCATGGAGTGGCATTCAAGACGATAAGCAAGGGAGGACCTCTGAACTATTGGGTACTGTGTGCTTTACACGATCTTCGTGGGGGACCTTCGTTTGGTCCGATACGACTGCTGTGAGCTAAACCACGCCCATCTCGAAACCCGCCATCCCCGCCATCCTCCGTTTTGGCCAGCGGGTGCCTGCTCACGTACTTTAAACTTTAAATACGCTGCGCGGGCTCCTCGGCCAAAGCCTCGTCTGGCAGAAATGGCGGGTCTCGATCTGGACGCGGTTATCCGCCTAGGATGCCGCCATGCCTCCCGCAAACCTCGAAGCGCTCCGGGCGCATCTTGCAACGGTCCCCACCATGCGACGATCAGGACACGTTGTGTCCGTCACCGGCCTTGCCCTGCGCTTCACCATGCCAGGGGTGCGCGTGGGCGACGGCGTGCGGGTCTTGCGACGCGGTGAGCCGCTCCTCTGCGAGGTCGTCGGATTCGACAGCGGTCAGGCCGTCGCCATGGCGCTGGGACGGCTCGATGGGGTGGGCCCCGATGACGAAGTCGAGGCAATGGGAGGATCGATTTCCCTCCGGGCGAGCCCGGCTCTCTTGGGACGCGTACTGGACTGGCTCGGCAGGCCCTTGGACGGACTTGGGGAGCTGACAGGAGGAAATGAGATTCCCGTGCAACGGGAGCCTCCCTCGCCGCTTGCACGACGTCCCATCACCCGCGTGTTTTCGACAGGGGTGCGGGTGCTCGATGGACTGGTGACCTTGGGAGAAGGGCAACGCATCGGTCTGTTTTCGCCCGCAGGAGTCGGCAAGAGCACGCTTCTTGGCGCCCTTGCACGAGGCGCAGATGTGGATGCTGTCGTAGTGGCGCTCGTGGGGGAGCGGGGACGTGAGGTGGGAGAGTTCCTGGAGCACGCGCTTGGAGACAAGGGGCGTCGTCGGAGTGTGGTGGTGGTGTCGACGAGCGACGAGCCGGCGCTTGGACGCGTGCGGGCGGCGGAGGTTGCAACGGCGTATGCGGAGTACTTTCGAGAGGAAGGGGCGCGGGTGTTGCTGCTGATGGATTCGCTGACCAGAGTGGCGCGCGCGCAACGGGAGGTCGGACTTGCAGCAGGGGAGCCTCCGACGCGACGAGGGTATCCACCGAGCGTGTTCGCGGTGCTTCCAAGGCTTCTCGAGCGCGCTGGACAGGGGTCGCATGGCTCGATCACGGCCGTGTACGCCGTGCTGGTCGAGGGGGGCGACTTGGACGAGCCCATCGCGGACGAAGCGCGGGGGCTTCTCGACGGGCACGTGCTGCTCGATCGAGGACTGGCGGCGCGTGGGAGGTTTCCGGCGGTGGATGTCGTCGGGTCGTTGTCGCGGGTGATGGATCGGGTCGTGTCGCTCGAACACATGAAGGCTGCAAGACGCTTTCGATCGCTGGTGTCGTCTTATGAGAGCAAACGCGAGCTCATTGCCATGGGGGCGTATGCCAAAGGAAGCGAGCCCGAGGTGGACCTTGCGCTGGTCAAGTTGCCAAGGCTCGAAGCTTTTGTTGCCCAGGAGGCCGACGAACCTGCGTCGTTCGAGGACACCGTAGAGCGGCTCCAAGGCGCCGTACGATCGCCTTAAACCACGTCCAGATCGAGACCCGCCGTTTCTGCCAGACGAGAACGGAGTATGGCGGGAACGGCGGGTTTCGAGATGGGCATGGTTTAGCGCACAGTCTTGTACTCCAGCGTAAACGCCCCCTCGTTGCCCGAGGCATGCCCGTCGACCAAGACCCAGTAGGTCCCAGGATCAAGCGGAGCCTCGATGCGCGCGTGATGCACGTCCTCAGCGTCGTTGTTGCACCGGACCTCCACTGCCGACGCCGATGCCGACGTGTCCACGCACGACCGGCGAAGCGTGAGGACCCCATCCCAGGTGGGAGTGACCAACACCAGCCGCACCTTGCTTCGAGCTGCGACCACCAGCTTGTACATGCGATCGGGACTCGATTGCGTGTCTTCACGTCCCCCGCACGACGTGCGAAAGCGGTCGCCTGCTCCAACCGTCGTGCCATGTACAGTCCGCCCGTCGACCAGCAGCGGTGGCGCCTGGCAGGCCGTTTCCTGTCCGCCGACATCCGTGACGCGCACGTCCAGGTCGAAGCGACCGAAGCTATCGGGCGTCGCACCGTCGACAGCCACCCAGTAGACCCCGGCAGCCAAGACCTCGTCGACGCGGTTGGCACAGGCGATTTCAGTGGCGCGGTCCCCACAAGAGCGGGCCAGCGACACGATGTGCTTGCCCTCTTCGTTGCCCACCCGCACCCCGACGCGCGAACGGCGAAGCAGATCGAGCCGGTAGTACACGTCAGGTGCCCCCGCGCCTCCACAACGTGCGGCTCCGTCGTCTCGCGCCGCAAACGTGTCGCCCGATACGGTCCGCTCGGTGACGCCGATGGCAATGGCATCCGCGCACGTGTCGCCGGTGACGCCCGATCCAGCCTCGGGAGCCGTCTCGGCCCGCAACGTGAAGCGTCCATGTTGGTCGGTCTCTTTGGCGTCGGCGAAGACGGCGTACGAACCTGCGCCAAGTACCCCGACCCAGGTGGCCTCCTCAGAGACCGCCCCGGAATCCGCGCAGCCGATCTCGCTGGCTTCGTCGGCGCACACCCGGCGCAGATGCACCACGGGGGGCATTTCGTCGGAGCGCTCGGTGACGCGCACCCGGGCCCTTCCACCGAGATCCAAACGGTAGGGAGCGTCCATTCCTTTGGCTCCGCCGCCGCAGCTTGCGTTGGCATGGTCGTACGACCCCGCCGTGGTGCCGCTCTGAGGAGACGCAAAAGCAAGCGTTCGGGCGCTTCGGCAGACGTTGGAGACGGACGGGATATCGGTGAGGGTGGTGATCATTCGGTACGACCCGGACTCGCTCCCGAAGCCGTCGACCACGACGAAGTACGTTCCCGGATCGAGGATCACGTCGACCTTGGAGCGATCTTGATTGGGCGCGTCGTCGTTGCAGGCGACCTCGGCGGAGGTGGCCTCGCAGTCTTCCTTGCGGATATAGAGGACCGCATCGAAGCGCGGGGCGACGTCGACCACGACGCGTTTGCGGTCGCGAAGTTCGAGCTTGTAAACGATCTCCTTCGACTCGGTTCGTCCGCAGGAGCCTTCGAGGTTGCTCTCGCCGTGGACCGTCGTGCCGCTGACCGTGCCGGCCGAAAGCAGGATCGGCGACTCGCAGGTTCCCGCTGCGGGGGGCGTTGACGATAGGAGCGCCGCCGAGCCACTCGACGAGGCGATGGCTGTGGGACGACCGTTCCAGGTTGCGGCCAGGAACGTCCCCGAGCCGCCTGCCATTTTGACGGTAAACGAATAGGTTCCTGGGGTTTCGACGCAGGCCTGGACAATGGCTTGGGGCTCGTGCTGGGTGTCGTGCGCCACGGGGGCGTTGGCGGGATCGGCGATCGACAGATCGATGTCGCGTACGCCGGCGCCGCCGATGGCGACGAAGGTGGTGCAGCCGGCGGGGAGCTCGGCGGCGAAGCGCAGTTCTTTCCCCTCGGCGAGGGACCCGTCCCGGAGCGGTCCGACCTGGGAAAGGCCAAGAGCTACGAGGGTGTTGTGGACCGCAACCCAGCGCGGTTCGACGTCACGGGAAAGCCCACAGGCGGCTAGAACGAGGCCCAGGAGAACAAAACGTCTGACATGACAGGACATGGAGCTTCCGTGAGCGTAGCGGGGACCGCGCCCCTGGGCATCCTGTATCATCCGCCTTTACGGCCCGTCTCGAGTCTTTCCAGTCGGGTCTCTTCGGCAAACTCCTGACGAATGCGGCCTGTCACGAACAGAATGGGAAACGACAAGAAGAGGCCGACAAACCCGAGCAGCTCCTCGCACGCGAGCAAGCTCAGGATCAGGAGAAACCCTGGCAGGTTTACGTGGCGCGCCGTGATCCTGGGTTTGAGGTAGTACTCCTCGATCTTGTGCACGACCAACGTGATCGCGAGCACGACGCCGACACCGATCCCGCCGTGCGTTTGGTAGGCCAGCACCGCAAGCACCACCCCGCTGACCAAGTTGCCGACCACGGGGATCAGCCCCGAGACGAAGATCAAGACCATCAATGTCCCGATGTGTGGAATCCCCAAGAGCAGCAGCACCGGCAGGATCATCACGGTACTGCAGAGAGCACCAATGACCTGCAGCTGCACGGTCAGCACCGTTGCATCGGCCACATGCACAAGCCAACGCAGGAGAGTCCCCTGGAAGGAAGGACCTCGGAGCTTGTTGTAGAACTCCTGGAGCTCGTCGCGCTGAAGGAGAAACACGGCGGCGAGGATATAGGCGAGGATAGCCGCGAAGACCCAGTGACCGACCTCCGTGGCTGCCCGTAGGGCCTGTCCGGAGAAGTGCTTGAACCCGTCGATGAGCCGGTCGCCTGTGTCGTCGTGGATCCGCTGGATCAGTCGGTTCTCCCGGAGCTCCGAGACAAGTTGAGGCAAGGCGGCATGAAGCCGTTCGTACGCCCCCACGGCCCGTCCTATGCCGAGCGCGGTGAACAAGCCCAACAAGGTCGTGAGCGCAAGGATCGTGACGAGCACACTGGACTGGTGGCCTAGCTTGGAACGCTTTTGCAGCTCACCGGCCACGAAGGACATGGAACGTTCGATGGCCACGAAGAAGACGATCAAGGCGGCGAAGCCTCGAAAGAGATAGAGCAGCGTCAAGAATACGGTGAGGGCCAAGAAACGCCGAGGGGTTTTTTCTGCTAGAAACGAGCCTACGCGGTCCATGGTTCGCAGACTAACGGGGCCCGCCCCGGCTGCCAAGCTTTGACGCTCTTTGCCCCTTCGCCGTCGGTAGCGCACACTCCGCGACGCGATGAGCTCCTCTTGGAAGGTCTGGGCCACCGGAATCGTGCTGACCGTCGGGATCCCGGTGGTCTTTCTCTACACGCGTCAGGGGAGCTGGAAGACCGTTGGGACAATTCCGTCCCCGTCCCCGTCCCCCTGGCAGCCTGCAGTAGCCATGGTGCCCGAGCCCGTGGCTGCCAGTGTGGCTCCGCCTGCTCCCAAGCGGGTGCGTCACGATGGTGTGAGCGTTCGGCTGGTCACGCAAAACCCCAAAGAGGACTGGCTTCTGCGCGAGACTGCACCGTTTGTAGTCCCCGACACGGAGCCGCGTCCTATCACCCTACTTTTCCACGCTGTGTGCTCCGAGCCGGTCTGGATCTGCGACTGGCTCCAGTACTCGGACCTCGCCCCCCAATGGCAGGTTTGTCCTCGCGCTCCGGTGTATTGCGGCGGCAACGGGTATCAATGGACCGGCTCGAAGGATGACACGCTCAGGCTGGTGCAACTCTCGGTGAACGCGGTCAAGGAGCGCCATGGCGAGCACGTTCGCGACGATACAATGGTGTTTGTTGGCATGTCGCAAGGGGCCTTTGCGGTGGCCCAGCTCGTTTCTGTGCTAGCTCGGCAAGAGGCGCCGTCGTGGCACCTGAAGGGCATTGTCTTTCACGGAGCGGCCGTGACGCTGGTGCCAGGCGACGTGCGACGTCTTGGAGCACGGGTGGGCATGGCGGCCGGGGAGCTCGACGGGGCTGCGTCGGCCATGCGCTCGACCGTGCATTCGCTGCAACGCGCAGGGGTCGAGGCGCGCTTCGTGTCGCTGGGGCCGGTCGGGCACTTCCTCCCCGTAGAAACTGCGTCGGCCATGGCGGAGCTCATCGACTGGACCCGGGGGGCTCCAGAGCGGTGAGCCTACCCACGAAGGATCTCCGCTGCTGCATGCGCGTGGTAGGTCAAGATCATGTCGGCCCCAGCCCTTCGGATCGACGTCAACACCTCCATCATCGCCCTGGGAAGATCCAGCATACCTGCGGCGGCCGCAGCGTGGAGCATGGCGTATTCACCAGATACATTGTAGGCAGCCAGTGGCAACGAGCTGGCGCGTCGAAGCTCTCGGACAATGTCCAGGTACCCAAGAGCGGGTTTCACCATGAGCATGTCCGCCCCCTCTTGTTCGTCGAGCAGGGCCTCGCGGAGCGCTTCGCGGGCGTTGCTTGGATCCATCTGGTAGCCCGCCCGGTCGCCGAACTTGGGAGCACAATCGGCAGCCTCGCGAAACGGCCCGTAGAAGGCACTCGCGTACTTGACCGCATAACTCAAGATCGGCGTGTCGGAAAACCCGGATTCATCCAGCGCCCGTCGAATGCGCCCCACACGTCCATCCATCATGTCGCTCGGCGCCACGACGTCGGCCCCAGCACGCGCATGCACGAGCGCCATCTCCGCAAGGATCTCCAGGGTCGCATCGTTGTCGACCTCCAGTGCACCGTCGCGTCGCTTATGCAACACCCCGCAATGCCCATGGTCCGTGTACTCGTCAACGCAGACATCCGTGATCACCACCAGGCCGGGAGCTGCGTTCTTCATGGCCTCCACAGCGCGAGGGACCGGACCCTGGGGATCCCGTCCACTCGCCCCCGAGGGGTCCTTAGTGATGGGAAGGCCAAAAAGGAGCACGCCTCCAAGACCGGCACGCAGCGCAAGACGCGCCTGTTCGGCGGCGGCAGACACAGGGAGCTGAAAAATGCCAGGCATGGTGCCAATGGCGTGAGGCTCGTCGAGCGCCGCGTTGAAAAAAAGCGGGTAGACAAGATCGCCAGGCTCAAGGGCGGTCTCGCGCACCAGGGCGCGCAAGGCAGGGGTGGCCCGAAGGCGACGCGGACGGATCAAAGGGAATCCCATGGCGGCCTCGTTAGCACGGTACCGCGTGTCCACGGAACCCCAAAGCTCGAGCCTCGCCGTAAAGCTGCTGCGCGCCACAAATCGTCGGTCGGGGTCGCTCAAAATACAGGGTTGCCCACCCTGGGCTGTTCTGATTCGCCCCTTCGGGGCTGCCAATCAACACTCGTGGTCCTTTCCAGCGGGGGCCCTTACGCAACGAGCTGCCCGTGCGTTGATCGTCAGCCCCGAAGGGGCGAGTCAAATCAGCCCAGGGTGGGCAACCCTGGGTAGCGGGTGTCGTAAGTGTCCAAGGATTTCCGCCGCGAGCTACTAGTTCCACTCGGTAGATGACCCCGTCAAAGACTTGCTTGACCGTACGAGCCATAAACACCCGTCGAGCATGCCCACACAGTGCATCAGCCGCTTCTTGATGCGCTTTCTCGACTCCCTCTATCAACATGATCCGTCCATAGAGCGTGGACTGCCGCAAAAAGCGCTGCGTTCATCAGCGTTTCAGTGGCTGAGTGTCATCATCTGCTCACCGAGTCGTCGTTCTAGCTCTCTCACCCCAAAGGAGGGGCTGCCTGCAAGGACCATGAGTGACTGAGTCAGTTCGCCAAATCTCGCGGTTAGATCGTCCACGCTGCTGTCAATGACTTTCGCGACAACTGTACGCATGATGGCAAGTCTTTAGGGATGTCGCTCACGTTGTCCAAATCTCCTGCAGGCGCCACGCGTCGCGGGGCCGAGTTGCTTTGACAACGCGCGCTTGTGCAAGGTCGCCAAGCGCGCGGGCCTGAAAAAACTGTTAGCGTTTTGAGTACTGAAAGCGCTTGCGGGCGCCGGCCTGACCGTACTTCTTTCGTTCTTTTTTGCGGGCATCGCGGGTG
>CAITRH010000573.1 GCA_903894755.1 uncultured delta proteobacterium | reverse complement strand
CGCTTTCGCATGGTGCTGCCGACGTCCTGAGGTCCAGGGACCTCTCGGTGCACTTTGTAGGGTCACGTAGTGCTGTTCTGTCGGTCTCGCGGGGGTGGTCCAGGGACCTCTCGGTGCACTTTGTAGGGTCACGTAGTGCTGTTCTGTCGGTCTCGCGGGGGTGGTCCAGGGACCTCTCGGTGCACTTTGTAGGGTCACGTAGTGCTGTTCCATCGGTCTCGCGGCAAGCAAGGCACGATTGGCGGCGCGACGCGACCCGTCACTCGTTAGATGGCGCCTGACCCCGATGTCGCGTAAGGTGGCGTCCAAGTGAGCGGTATCGGAGAGGTTCTCAGCGGGAAATATCGTCTTCTGCGCCTTCTTGGCGACGGCGGCATGGGCTCTGTTTACGAGGCCCAGCACGAGATGCTGGGGACCCGGGTGGCGTTGAAGCTTCTGCACCCCGAGCTCAGTCATCGGGCGGGCCTGGTGGAGCGATTCCTTCAAGAGGCGAAGGTCTCGGCGCAGATCCGCAGTGCTCATGTGGTTCAGGTCATCGATGTCGACCGCACTGCGGACGGGCGAGCGTTCATCGTGATGGAACTGCTGGAAGGCGAGCCGCTTTCGGCCGCACTCGACCGGGAGCGTCGGTTCCCCGTGTCCATCGCCTGCGACTACATCGTTCAGATGCTCGAAGGGCTCGAGGCGGCGCATGCCTTCGGCGTCATTCATCGCGATCTCAAACCGGAGAACGTTTTCGTCACATTTGTGGCCAAAAAGCCGGTCCTCAAGCTCATTGACTTCGGCATCGCCAAGGCAAAGCGCGCCGAGGGCCAGAAGAACCTGACCGTTGCGGGCGTGATCATGGGGACCGCCGAGTACATGGCCCCCGAACAGGCACGTTCTGCAGACCGGGTCGACGCACGCGCGGATATCTATGCCGTTGGCGTGATGCTCTACGAAATGATCAGCGGCGTACGCCCCGTGGTGGGCGATGACGCTCGGGTGGTGGCGCTCAAGGTCGAACGCGGCGAGGTGCGTCCACTCATCCAGATCGCGCCGGATGTCCCCCCCGAGATCGCAGGGCTGGTGCATCGCGCCATGGCGCCACGTCCCGAACTCCGTTTTGGCTCCGCAACTGAAATGCGCCTTGCGGTGACCGCGATCATGAGCGGTCGACATTCGACTCCGCAGGGGCCGGACGCGCGGGTGGCCACCGCGCCTCTTGCGGCCGTGGGCGTCTCCAATGCTGCTGCATTTGCAGCGACATCGTTGGCGCCAGCGGTGCAGATGATGGGTTTGGCCGAGGCGCAGCCTTCGGCGGTGCGGACCATGCAGTTTGCCGGGCCGCCTATCGAGGCCTTTTTACAAGCGCCGGGCGCGCAGGCCGACGAGCCGAAGGTGGATACGGTCAGGGCTCCTCCTGTCGGATACAATGCGCAGTCCGCGGGCAACTACGGTCCACCGCCAGGCAACTACGGTCCACCGCCAGGCAACTACGGTCCACCGCCAGGCAACTACGGTACTCAGGCCGCGGGCCACTACGGTGCTTCGGCAGGGAACTACGGTCCATCGCCGGGTCACGGTGCGCCTCCCGCACGAAGGAAGAAGAAGAGCGGGCTTGTGTGGCTCGTCACCGTGCCGCTGCTGCTCGGAGCCACGGTAGTTGTGGTGCTCGTAGCTGTGACGGGGCCGGGCGATCCCACACCTCCTCAGCACACGTCCACAACCACCTCGCCGACCCCTTTGCCTCCTGCGCCGGACACGGTCCCGACGGGGGCTCCTGAGGCTCCCTCGTTGAATCCACTCGGTCCCGTGCCCACAGGTCCGACAGGCCCGACCCATCCGCCCACCGCACCGACGCCACCACGTTCGGCTCCGACCACACCTCCCGTACCGACGACTGCCGACGCGTCCGCACCAAGATTTCCTCGCCTGGTTTTCCCCGACGGCGGAGGGATTCCGATGTTGCCAAGCGTGGTGGTTCCCATCCCGTTCCCGTTTATGTTTCCGCCGCGGCCGTCGTCTTCTGTTCAGTGAGCGCCTTAGGGCGTACGAAGCGTAGGGGGCGGTTCAATCGACGCGACCTCGACGCGGTTTCGCCCGCGCGCTTTGGCCGCGTACATCGCTGTGTCGGCCTCGTGAATGAGGGTCTCGATGTTCCATGGGGCATCCATACTTGCGACGCCTATGGACGCCGTCACGATCAACTCGACGCCGTCTGGCAACACATGGCGGGTGTCGGCGAGGGTCCTTCGAAGGCGCTCCGCTACAATCCGCGCCCCCGCAGCGCCGGTTTGCGGCAATGCCACAACGAACTCCTCACCACCCCACCGGGTCACGATGTCGCTCAGACGGGCGAGGGAGCGAAGAAGACGACTGACTCCCTGCAGAACGGCGTCGCCCCCCGGATGCCCATAGGTGTCGTTGACCCGCTTGAAGTGATCGATGTCCAGCAGCAGAAGCGAGATCGGGAACCCATAGCGCGAGGATCGAGAGCGTTCCCGTTCGAGCATCTCCATCATGGCCCGACGGTTCAGGATCCCTGTCAGCGCGTCAGTTGACGCTAGCCGACGTGTGTCTTCCACGAGGAGAGCAATCCGAAGTGGGATCCCCAACTCACGCGCAATGATCGTCACGATGCGCTTGTCGTCACTCGCAAGGCCACGCGCCTCGGGCGCCAACGCGACGGCTCCCAGACGCACGGGCCCCATCAGCACCGGAGACAACACCGGCGGTGCACCACCCAAACCTCCAAGCGGTCGATCATCGTGGAGCGACACACTCAGCACCGCACGCTCCCCAAGGACCGCACGCGCCTCGTGTTCACTGGCAGCAGGGTCGCGGGGGCTCGAATGCAAGAGAATCCGCGGAGGGGTCCCTTCGAGGCCAACGGCAAACCAGCGGTAACTGATGACATCGGAGACGAGCGCGACAAGCTCGCGAAAGAGCTCCTCGAGGTCCGTAGTGCGCGCGAGTCCGCGGAGCTCCCCTGCGATCACCGACTCGAAAAGCTCGGCGTCGAGGAGCGCCGACAAACGTTCGAGTGTGAAGCCTTTGTGCGCCGATGTCTCCGGAGGGACCTGCGCAGGTGTGTTGGGTTTCAACGTGGGCAGCATGTCAACAAGCGTGTCGGCATCGGCTTTCGCCACATACGCTACGGCCCCCGCACAACGAGCCCAGTAGCGGGACTTGCGGTCCGCCCTCGCGGTCAACAGCACCACGGGCACGTGGGACGTTGCTCTTTCAGCGTGCAAGAAACGACACAGCTGCACCCCCGACATGCCCGGCATCAGGAGGTCGGTCACGACCACATCGGGCGGATCGACGAGGGCACGCTCGGCGGCCGAAGCCCCGTCGGGGAAATCCTCTACGTCCCAACCGTGCTGACGTAACTTTGCTGATAGATACGACCGTATCGATGGACTGTCATCAGCAAGGATGACTCGAGGCACGCGGTTCTCCTTGGGAGCGCATGGCATCCCGAAGCACTACGTTGATGTGCGAACGGCGCATCCCAAGAGAGTGCAAACGGGGACGCTACGCTTGTTTTGTTTTGGCATCGCCCTCGGCCGGTGGGGTCGGTCCGAACCTGGCCGGCTTGTCGGTCTTGGCGGTGTCTTCGTTGTCCATCTCGTCGGCCTCGCGAAGGCCTTGTTTGAAGTTCTTGATCCCCTGGCCAAGCCCTTTGCCGATGTCGGCAATTCGGCCGGCGCCAAAAAGCAGAAGGGCCACGAGCGCGATGATGAGTATTTCCGGTACGCCAAGGCTTCCCATGGACTCCTCGAAGGCAACCGTGCATGCGGCTACGTTCTGCGCGCAGTGCTAGCAGCGGTCCCCCATGCCCGCAAGCTGCCAAGGGCCCATCCCACCACCAACGGCGCCATCGCTCCACACACCAGAACCGCCGCCGCAGTCGCCATCCAAGACAACGCCTCGACACGTTCCAGACCGCGCAAGACTCCAAGCGCAGCTAGCGGTCCGGAGGCCCCCACGAGAAGCGCCCAGGCCCGTCCTCGCGCTCCCCCTCGAAGCACCACGAGCACCGAAACGAAAGCCGCCGCGATCGCCGAACTCGCCGAGATCCCCGCGTGCACCCACGGCGCAAGCGACGTAGGCCATGGAGAAATTCCGCCGATCCGCACTCGACTCGCACCAACCCGCACCGGCACCTCGCCCGAGAGCTGCAGGCGCACCTCGGTCAGCTCCACCCAGCCGAGATCATCGGCCACACGAGCCGACCTCGCTGTGAACACCCCACGGGGCACTTTTCCAACAAGACGCGGCGTGCGTCCAGGAGCGCATACCCACGCGAGTTCGGTAAACGGAATGGGAAGACTTGACGCGATCGTCACCTCCGCGCAGCCCGACCTGCCCCGAGCCATCAGCTCGCCCACCAGCCGCCCGGGCATCCGTGATTCCCAGGGAAACGACGCGAGCACCACCACCACCGCGAACCCGAGCGCCTGCGGCACCAACCGCAGCAGCGTCCGCAACGGCCTTTCGCCAAGAAGCGCAAGTACGCGAGCCTCGCCACTCTCGACGAAACCAAGCGTCGCAAGTGCCCACCCCACGGGCCACCCCACGCACAACGACACCTCGAACGCCAACGACACAAGCCCACGCGCAAACGGCACCGCAACATGGACTGGAACGGCAAAAAACCACGGTAGCAGACGCACCACCGCTCCCGCGCCCCCCGCGACAACCAAAACCCCACACGCCAATAAGGCGCCGTGCAACCACCTCCCCGTTAGCGCACCACGCTTACCGTCCAGCCTCGCGCTCCTCGCGTGACGACGCCCCATCAACGAGCGCGACCAACAGCCAGAGCGACGCCACGAGCGCCACCATCGCGCGCAGCGGTGCGTCAAACCGTCCCCTCGCCAGAAGCGCCAGGGCAAGCGACGTTGCCACCGCGGTTTCCACCCCTCGCTCGGAACGCGCCCCCTGCAAGGCCACTACGAGCGCTAACGGCGTGGCCCCCGTCGCAACGAATACCGCCAGAGACCTAAGCCCCAGAGGCTCAGGAAGTCCCGCTGCATCGGCAAGCGCACGATGAAGCACCGTCGACAAAAACCCAGGATCAGCCTGGTCGCCCCGTACCACTCCCCACGTAAGCAAAAAAGCCGCGGTCACCCCGGCCACCGCCAGCACGACCCCCCATCGCCGCCGGGTCCCAAGCCACGCCGCAGTCACCGCCTGCCCCGCCGCCTCGAGCACTACCCCTAGCGAAGCCACCAGAGACGCCATGGAAAAAAACTGTACGCTCGCGCGCGTCAACGCCACGTCCGCCAGAACCCAAACCCCCGCACGCGCCAACGCCGCAAGACTCGTCAGTCCCAAAACAAGCGCCACAGCACGGGTCGATGGGCTCACCGCGGAACGCACCGATGACGTCAGCACCAACCCGCCTGTCGCCACCGCCAGCACCAACGACGCCACATTCGGCAAACGCGTCGAAACCCCAGGGACCGCCACGGCCATCACGAGCCCGGTGCCTCCGAGAAGCACGATGCGCAGCGGAACGGACAACTCCGACGTCCGCACCAGCTCGTAAACCCCACGCACTGCAAGGACAAGCAGGCCCACAAACAGGAAATACCCCAGCGTCGCTCCCGTACGGTCCATGGCCTCCACCACCCGCTGCGACGCCACCGACTTCACGCCGGGCGCCACGATGACGCCCACCGCGGACGCCACCACCGCCACGAACGCAATCCCCCGAAGCAGCGGCGACGCCGCATCAGTCACCCGCGTCACCCGCACCGCCCTTGCTTCGCTCATCGCTCGACGCCAACCCTACTCCGACTCTTCAATTGCCGCGCGCTCGATCACCTGAGGAGCAAGCTCCAAGCTGCTGTCGAGCCCCTTCAAAAGTTCGTCCGCCGGACACAGTCCCCGCTCCGCCAACGCCGCGAGCGGCGCCAAGTACACCCGCTCGTCGCCCAGCGCCTTTCTGACGCAGCCCCGCCTCGCCAGCCCGTCCATCGCAAGGGCCAGCACTTGCTCCGCAACACGCGCGAGCGGCTCGCCTCGAAACGTGGTGCGCAGCCCTGTTTTCCAGATTTGCTGCCGCAGGCTCACCACTTCGTCGTAGGTCCAGCTCTCGATGAGCGCACTGGCGCCGTCGAGCGCGCGGTCGTCGTAGAAAATCCCGGTGAAGAGCGCCGGCAACGCGGGAGCCAACGCTAGACTTTGCGCGTCAGCCCCGCGGATCTCCAGGGTGTTCTTGAGACGCACCTCAGGAAAAAGCGTGTTGATGTGGAGCTGCCAGTCGGCCCGCGTCGGGAACGCCCCCTCGAACCCGTCCTTCATGAAACTCCTGAAAGGCTGCCCGGTGTTCGCCACGATCCGATCGCCGCGCTTGAAAAGGAACATGGGCGCGTCAAGTGCCCACTCGACGTAATCTCGAAAGGCCGCGTTCTTCTTCCACAGCATAGGCAAGAGCCCCGAGCGATCCGGGTCGACCTCGAGCCAGATCCTCGCCCGCCAGCTCACGGCTCCCGCCGACTTGCCCTCGCGCCACGGACTGTTCGCAAACAGCGCCGTCGTGAGCGGAGCCAGGGCCAACGCAACCCGCATCTTGCGCATCGCGTCGTCCTCGCTGCCGTAGTCGTAATTAGCTTGCACGGTGCACGTACGAAGCATCATGTCGAGCGCGTAGGCGCCCTTGGTTGGAAGGTACTCCCGCATGATCGGATAGCGCGCCTTGGGCACCCACTCGAACTCGCTCCGCTGCGCAAACGGATGGAACCCGAGACCGAGCCACACGATCCCCAGCTCGCGTGAAATGGGACCGATCTCGCGCATGTGGTCGTAGAGCTCGTCGCGGATCTCGTGCACGTTCTCCGCGGCCCGTCCGCTCAACTCGAGCTGCGCGCCAGGTTCGAGGGTGATGGACCCCCCCCCGCGCTTCAACGAGACGATAGGGCCCCCCTCGCGCTCCACTTCGGCGGTCCAACCGTGTTTGGCGGCAAGCTCCTCGAGGATTCGAAGCACCCCCCGATCGCTCCCGTAAAGGACAGGTCGAAGCGTGCTCTGGTCGACTCCATGCTTTTCGATCTCGGGACCGATGCGCCAGTTGGCGCGGGGCTTACAAGATTCGACGAACAGAGCCAGAAGATCGTCGTAGCGGAGGATAGGAGCCGGGGGCGAGGACTTGTTCACGGGGCCTTGGATGCGTCAAACGAGCACTAGGGTTTCGATCAAGCTCCGCTCTCTAGCGCGGGTCGTCGAAATCACCAACAAGCCATGCGAACACGACGACTCCTTTCAAAAACGGGCGAGGGGCTTGCAGTTGCGAGATCATGACGGCGAGTTCATCGCGGCGCATGTCCGCAACGCCGCGACCTCGAAGCTGTGGTTCCAAACGTGCTTGCGCTCCCCACCGCGCGCCTCTAAATGCGCGCTCGCTTGCCAGCCCGCGAATGGGCGGAGCGTCACCTCGGAGTTTTCGCCATGGCCCTTGAACGTACCCTTTGTATCCTCAAACCAGACGCCGTCGAGAAGAAGAAGGTCGGAGCTATCCTTGCCAAGATTGAAGACGCCGGCTTTGCGATCCTCGCGCTTCGACGGGTCAAGTTGTCCATGGACGTGGCCGAAGGGTTCTATGCGGTCCATCGGGAGCGCAAGTTCTTCGGCGAGCTGGTCCAATTCATGATCCGCTCTCCCGTGGTCGTGGCCGTTCTCGAGAAAGAAAGTGCCGTATCGGCCTGGCGCACGCTCATGGGGGCGACCGACCCCGCCGAGGCCGACGGTGGAACCATTCGCAAACTGTTTGGCGCCAACAAGGGCGAGAACGCCACCCACGGCTCCGACTCGGTCGAAAACGCCAAGACAGAGATCGCGTACTTCTTCCCCGCCTCTGAGGTCTCTCCCTCCGCCTAGCCGTGCCCCGTCAAAGCGTCCCCCCCTTCAAACCCGGGTCGCTGCGCGACGCGCTGGCCGCGTTTCACAATCTGCTCACTCTGCTTCGTTCGTCCCGCGTGACCCTCGCCGTCATCGTCGATCTCCTTCCTGAGATCGACGCAAGCGTTGCCGCGCTCGCCTGGGCGTTCGCTGGAGCAGGCGACCCCTCCCACAATGCGTCCCCCGATCTCGATCGCTTCGCCATCGGTGCGTTGTCCGAGTTTGAAAAGGCGCTCGAGGGAGTTCGCGTCGCATCGACCGACCGCGTAGCACTGCACGACCGGCTGGCCGTGACCCGCGATAACATCGTCGTGGCCGTGGAGCTCCTCGAGCTTCTCCAGCGCGCCTCGCAACCACGTCTCACCGAGGTCTCGCTCGGAGGGCTCGTGCGCGAGGCCGTTTTGCTCGCGGGCTCCACTCGCGTCGGAGATCACACCGCAACCTTCGAGTGCGTGTCCGACGGGCTCGTGATCACCGATCCTTGCACCGTAGCGAGGATTCTGGCCATTTCCGCAAGTGACTTCCCTTCTTCGGGCGTCGTGCGCTGCGGTTGGACAGCGACCCACGGGACCGTGCGGCTCGAAGCCCACTGCGGAGCAGCCGAAGGGATCCGGCTGCGCATTCCGCAAGCCCGCGCGGTGGGGCCAAGTCCAGGAGTCGCCGAGGCCGCCGCTCTCGCGATCGGCGGCAGCATCGACAGGGACCACAATGGGGTTTGCATTCGCATCCCTCGCGCGGCCTTTTCATCGTCCAGCGGTTGATCCGTAGCTGTCCTCGTGGGTGTTCCTCACCGAAGCGGAACGTCAAACCAGGTCGTAAGACCGAGCGTCAGCGTGTCTTGGGACCTCTGGTCCGCTACCCAAGCGCCATTGGCGTCGAGCGCAGGGGCCGAAAAGTAGAGCGCCGAGCTCGCCGTGTCGTGACGGTACTCGAGACGCGCCGATAGGTTGGACACCGGTTTGAACTCCAGCGTCGCCGTGCCCGAGTAAATGGACTTCGTCGGCGCCACAATGGCGGTCGCCGTAACCCCGTCCTTGGTCGGCGGGGCTTCCCAGACCGCATCGCCGCGGACCGCAAAAGCAAACCATTCCTTCGGCTGGAATCGAGCGTAAACAGCCGCTCCCTGCCATGACTGGGTTCCGATGCGATTGAACTCGAGTCCCACATTCCCGTGCGCCGCCAAAGACACCTTCGGAGTCACCGCCACCTTCACCCAAGCGTCGAGAAGGTGCCTCGTCGACGCCGACCCGTGCACCGTGTCTCCCGTCGGACGTTCGTCGCCTCCCATGTAGTGAACCGATGCCGACAGCTTGTCCGCAATGGTGTACAACGCCTGCAGACCCCCGGTTTTGCCGTTGTTGGCATCCACCGCCGAGTTCCAACCGTTCCAGACCATGGCGTTGACCGTGAGCTTGTCACTGACAGGATAACTTGCCTGGACTCCCGCATGGTAGAACGGCAGGTAGAGGAACATGTTGGAACGAGACCAGTTCCAGTTGTCCTTTACCGCAGCCGTCTCGAAGCCGACCGGCGTGAGAAAGAGTCCGGCCGACACGGTCAACCCGTTTCCAATAGGCGCCGTGTAGCTCGCGTAGGCCTGCTGGATATGTTTCCAGGTATCATTGTTCAGCCCTCGTCGGTCCTCCGCGTACCAGCCATCGGCCGTGGGCCCCGCCTGAAGTGCGATCCGGGTGAGCACAGGTCCCATCTTGCCCGTGACGTCCAGCACCGCCGTCGCAAGCGTGAACGTATTGTGGAGATCGTCCTTCCACCGTTGCGCTGTAAGCCCGTTGGAGGGCTGGTTGAAATTGTACGAATAGTAGGCTTCTGCATACCCCGCGACCGTGACCTCCGGTTTGGGCCCGGACGCCGAAGGCGCAGGGGCTGCTGATGACCCGACCGCAGGAGCCGCATCAGGGACCTGCGCCCGCGCCATCAGGGCGGGAAGCGCCACACCGAATCCAAACACGACCGATACAATCCGACGCGTCATAAAAGCTCGTTCCATGGAAATCTCCTCTTGGGTGATGCCGCTCTCCTGAGGCCGACGTTCTTGTGTCCGGCTTCGACACCCAATGCTGTAGTGCGTCGTATGTTTCCCGTTTGTTTCTCGAAAGTGTGCGTTCATCTCGACCGCGTTTTTGCAAACAGGGTATAGCCGCCTCACCTCAGGTGTCCCTCATAGGCGTTAACCAACTAACTTCGGAACGGCAGGACGTCGAGCTGCCGGGGACGAGACTTCTCTTTTCGAGATTTAATATGGTGGACGATGGAACTGAAGACCCCATCAAGGCTGCGTGGCAACGACAGAATCAGGGAGG
>CAITRH010000572.1 GCA_903894755.1 uncultured delta proteobacterium | reverse complement strand
GGTCTACGCGACATTGGGGCGCGAAAGCGGTAGATCGGACCTGCGGTTTTCAAGATGGGTTTGGTTTAGGAGCTTGGGCCGTAAGTCCTCGGACACTCTGAGGGGCGACCGCTGCGGATGGCCTCCGGAGCGCTGCGGATGGCCTCCGGAGCGCTGCGGATGGCCTCCGGAGCGCTGCGGATGGTCCCCGGAGCGCTGCGGATGGTCTCCGGAGCGCTGCGGATGGCCTCCGGAGCGCTGCGGATGGGGAACCGGTCTGCTCCGAGACTTACCGGGTCCTACGAACGCGCAAGAAACTCCGCCGCCAACGCCAGCACCCGAGGACGCCACGGCAAGAAACTGTGCAGCCCACCCACGAACACCGCCTCGGCCCCCTCGAGCTCCGTCTCCGCGACGCCCACCAGACCATCGTTGTCGCCAGGTATCCCGCGATGATACCCGCGACTTTCCCCTCGTCCCCCCGCAAACACCATCGCCGTTGCGTTCGCCTCGAGCCCTGGAAGGCGAGCCACGCGCCCAGGACAAAGCTCTGTTAGCGCCGTCCCGTAAATCGCCCTTGTCCACCCACGTTGTCGATCCGCCAACACGCTCCCTCGATTGGGCGGCGCTAGCATCGCAAGACGTACCTCTGTCCAACGCTTGCAAGCTCCTGGACGAGCCAAGTAGGCACGTGCCACCAGTCCCCCCATGCTGTGCGTGAGAAACCCAAGAGGCCCTTGATACGAACCAAGCCAATCCTGCAGGAAACCCTCGAGACGCTCCCCGTGCGTCTCCAGGGACTCGCTCCGCGTGCGGTACCCAAAAGGGCGCGCGTCCAAACCGCACTGACGAAGGTACAACACCGCAGGCAACATCCCTAGCCTACTGCGAAGTGCACCGTGGATTACAACCACCGGGATCCCCATCGGTCCGTCAACCCCCTGCAACCGGAGGGATCAGCGCCACTTCATCCCCAGGACCCACCGGATCATCCCAAGCCGCATAGGTGCCGTTGACCGCCACCCGCAGCGACGACGCATACGGGGCAAGCTTCGGGTAACGCTCGCAGACCGCGTCAAGTAGACCACGCGCCGTCGTTGCCTCCACTGGGAACTCGAGGTCAACAGTCCCAAGGACCTCGCGCACCCCTGCAAACGCCAGCAGATGGACGCAAGTCATGACGGTTGTTCCTTCCAGTCGACCCACCTGGGCCCCTCCACACCGTGTTCGCGCTTCCAGATAGGCACCCGATGTTTGATCGCGTCGATCAACGCCCGTGCTGCGGCGAACGCGTCCTGTCGATGAGGCGCGCTCGCGGCACACACGACGGCAAGCTCGCCAACATGAAGAGGACCGGTGCGGTGAGCGACGGCAAGGCGCACGTCCCCCGCCTCGATTTCGTCGACGCAACGCTGCATCTCGGCGAGCGCCATCGAGCCATACGCCTCGTACTCGAGAAGGGTGACAGCATGGCCCTCGGCATGATCGCGCACGGTCCCCAGAAACACCACCGTCGCCCCCGCCTGATCGCGCGCGACAGCCTCCAGTACGTCGTCCACGCAAAGCCGATGGCTCACGAGCATCACCTGGGACCGCTCGCGCACGAAGTGTCCTGATCGCCCGCCGCTCTTTTCGAGCAGCTCGATTGACAACACGCGGGCGGTCCGGTCGACGCCCTTGATCATGTCGTAGGCGGCAAGCGCCCCGACGGAAGCGCCCGTCATGGCTTCCATTTCGACCCCGGTGCGTCCCACGCATTCGGCGCGCACCACGATCTCGATGACGCCGCGAGGGTCGAGGACCACGTCGACAGCCACGTGGGTGAGCGCCAGTGGGTGGCAGAGCGGGATCAGCTCGCTCGTGCGCTTGGCCCCCGTGATGGACGCGACGCGAACGACCGCGACCACGTCTCCCTTGGGAACCGTCCCGTCGCGGATCGCTGCGATGGTCTCGGCCGTGGTGGCTACCCGTGCGCGGGCGACGGCGACACGACGCGTTTCTTCTTTGTCGCCCACATCGACCACGCGTGCGTGGCCCGCCTCGTCGAGATGGGTGAGGGCCTTCATCAGTCGGACCGAAGGTAATGCGCTTTGAGAAGTTTCAAGACGAGCTCGGCGGACTCGAAATCGGTGAGAGGACTCTTGTTCATCGCGGCCTCGATGGTCCCCGTGTTGTGGACCAGTTGGAGCATGTCGAGTTCGGCGGGCCCGAGGGCACGGAGCGACGGCTCCAAAGGGAGCGGAATCTGGATCTTGGCGTGCAGATCGGGAAGCTCGGCGCGGATGCGATTGAACTCGTCGAGCTGATGGATTCCCTCCATGAGCATCTCCTGCACGCCGAGGCTCACTTCGTTCGGGAACTCGCGGTCTTCGGGCGGCTCGAAATCGAACATGCCCTTCTCCCAGGTCAGCATGCGGTAGACGCACTTGACTGGCGGTAGCTCGAGATCGTTGATAACCGAGTATACGATGATCCCCTTCTTCAGATAGATCCGGCCGACGTTGCGGTCTTCTGTGCGAATGACCAAGGTGCCGTTTTTCTTCGAGGTTCCGAAGAGCTGAAGAAGGTCGGGAATAGGGACCTCTTCGATGCTTCCCGACATGGTGCGGGCCTGGCTCGTACGTCGCTGGGAGGCAACGTTTTCGAGCTCCCGTTTGGCGTCCATGTTGTTTTGGGTGGCGTCGCCGGCGATGAGCTTGAGGATGCTCGTGCCGATGAGGATTCGATCGCCTTCCTTGAGGCGCGCCTTCTTGATTTTCTCGCCGTTGACAAAGGTGCCGTTGGTGGAGCCGAGATCTTCGATCCAGATCTGATCGGTCTGCACGGTGATGCGTGCGTGCTTGCGGCTCACCATGTCCTCGACCAGGACCATGTCGAGCTCGCTGGAGCGGCCAACGAAGATCTGTTTATCTGCGACTACCGGGAATTCGCCCCCTTGGTACTTGCCGCTGATGAAGCGAAGCAAATAGGAGCGTCCCGATCGCGTGGCAGGGGACAATGTTGCCTTCGGTGCGGGGTCTTGCATCGCTCGTCGAGATCTTGGCGCGAAAACAACGTCAGCTGTTGTCGTTCGCGCAAGGTACGCTCCTTTTGTTGAGATTACCGAGGACCGCTCGACTTGGTCAAGTTATTGTCAGCGGCGGCGCAGGACATTCACGAGGCAGCCGATGGTGCCGTGAAATGCGTAGACACGTTTGACCCGTACAGGACTCACGTTCCATCCGAGCACTTCGTACACACCCCGTGCCTCGTCGTCGAGCCGAGCGATCCCGTAGCTGGGGACCCACGCCGTACGTTTGCCGTCGCGCACTTCGTAGACGCCGTTGGTGTACGCAACATAGGTTTTGTCGTCGAACGGGATCGTCGGCACCCGAACCACGCGGAACCCAAGACGTCCCAGCGCCTCCGCCGCCCGGTCGAAGCGAGCCACCGTCGCCTCGGAAAAGTCAGCGCGTAGCGGCTCCCCAGTGTCCGGATTCACCTCCCCGGGTACATACTCGCCCCCCACCACCGCACGCCCACGCCTCGCGTCGCCCACCAACGCCACAGGAGTCCCGTCAGTCGTCCCCAGGGGAGTCATGTACATGCTCATGTGATGCCTGGGGACGTCCCCTTCGGCTTCCCCCACCACGTCCACCGAAGCCGTAAAGAGCTCCCGAAGGACCCTCGCTAGCGCCTCCGTCGAGTCGAGCTTCGACGCGTTTCGTGCCAACAGATTCGGGTCCACCAGGATACGTCCCGCCGTGACGGCAAAGTCGCCTGCGTCAAAGGCAAGGGGAAGCTCCCGGACGTAGTAGCGGTCGGGAAACGCCTGGGCCACGAACCGAAGGGTGCGCCAGTCGTTGGAGCGCTCGATCCATCGCGGGTCGGGCGGCGTGGGGACCAGAAGTGCCGTCCGCGCCGTCCGCGAAGACGCCACCAAGGCGCGGTCTTTGGACCAGACCGAGATGGGCCCGGGCACTTCGACAAAACGTGTTCTCGAGACGAGAGAGCGGTCGATGCCGGCAAGGAAGTCGCGGAACGCGTCGACGGCGCTCTTTCTTGGAGACTCGACACGAGGCACCACGATAACGAGCGTGGTGTCGACGGGGAGGGCGTGAAGGAAATCCCGATAGGTCTCGGCGACGAAGGCTTCGAGCTCGGGGACATAGTGCAGAAGCACTTCGGCGAGAGCCCCTTGGTCTTCCGACAGGAGCTCGCCGTCGATGCGCTGAGAAACTGGAGGAGGTGAGGAGCTGCGAGGGATCAGGCGAAGCACGAGAAAGGCGAGGGCTAGACCTAGAGTGATGCCGGCGAGTGGAACGAGGACCTTAGGTCGTGTCACTGGTCTTAGTCACATGTGGGGGAGCGCGGCCGCTCCACCCCACCCCCCCAGCCGAAAACAACGGTACACACAAGGTACGATGTGACGATGACCGTGTCACCCGTTGCCTTTCCGGAACTCGACAGAGAAGGTGGTGAAGGGACGCATGCCGACGGGGGAAGGGGATCCTTCGGCCTTTTGGCGGGCCAGTTCGGCCTTTTCGGCGGCGGTGATCTGCACGCCAAGGGCTTCGGGAAGGGCGAGCCTACGAGTGGTTTGCTCGCGGGCGGCCACGGTCACCCGCTCGACGCGTTTCCACGCCACCGTGCTTGTCCCGCCGACACGGGCCATGGGGTTTACGACCGCCCGGGTGACGTCGGTTTCGATGGAACAGCTCTCGGGGGCTTCTCCCGTGTTGTCAGCGGTGAGCAACACGGCCCAGCCGCTCTTGACCGAGCTGTCGTGGACAAGCTGCCCTTTGAAGATCACCGAGCCAAGCTTGGCGCCTTCCCCCACGTATTCGAGGACAGGCTCGGAACGTTCCGCTTGGGTGGTGCCTGGCCAGCATACGGTGAGCGTGGCTGCAAGGGTGACGGCCGCAAAACCGAACAGCGTGACAAACGGGGATTCACAAATCTTCATCGCGTCTCTCCTCTTCCCGGGTCAGACAGACGTGCCACTCCCGGGGTTTGTTCCATCCCTAGAAACATTTTTTTCGACCGGTGCGGTAGGTCACCCGAGCCACACACCATGGAACGTGGAGGCCGTCCGAGCCAATGGCGGTGTTCACGCCGCTTCTGAAGCCTCCATCGAGCCCATCGTCAAATGCCCTGACGCAGAAACTTGCGTCTCGCGCAGGGCCGCGTATAGTCGCGCCACTCACGAGCACGTTACCCGCGTACGATGACGCTCTCTCGACTTACGGGATCGCGAACACGCTTCGAAACGGCGACGACACGTGGGCGGTTTCGCGACCCTCCCTCCGATTCGAGCGACTCCTTGGATGGATGGTTTTTGTCTCTCTGCCGAGTCGCAAGTACGAGCTAAATCATGGGTAATCGTCTCTATGTCGGCAATCTCTCCTTCCAGACCACCTCCGACTCGGTCCGCAACGCGTTCTCGCAGTTCGGCGAGGTCACAGATGTCCACGTCGCGCAAGACCGCGAAACCGGCCAATCGCGCGGCTTCGCCTTCGTCACCATGGGCTCCGCACAGGCCGCCCAAAAAGCCATCACCGACATGAATGGCCAACTCCTCGACGGACGCTCCCTGCGCGTCAACGAGGCCGAAGAACGTCCCAACCGCGGCGGGGGCGGTGGCGGTGGCGGTGGCGGTGGCGGCGGGGGTGGCGGTGGACGCGGCGGAGGGGGCGGCGGACGCGGCGGGGGCAAACGCGAACGCTGGTAACTGGCGGTTCTATTTCCTCGGTCCAGCGGCGCTCGCCGTAGCAACTAGGGCCTGAAGATTCCCTAATATTTCCAGCTCATCTCCCCGCGGCGCATCGCCTGTGCGAACACTCTGCGCCCGTGACCACACCACGTCGCATATCCCTCGTTCTACCCCCGACCGCGACGCCAAAAACAACGCTACATCCGTCTGCCCACGCGGCATCCGCCCTCGCAACCGCTCCTTCGCAAAACGCCCGTAGACCGCCAGCGCGTGGCTAGCCGCGTGGCTCCTCGCGTAAAGGGTCCCCGTTGCCTCGATGTGCTCCGCAAACGCCCGTCGCGCCGGAGCCCCCTCCACACGAGCCGACGCCATCCGAACCCCATACGCCAAAAACAACAACGCAACGAACGGAACCGCTTGCAAAAGCGCAATCCCTAGCCCTGCTCGTACCAGCCCGGCTACCGGATTCGCGGGCGGAGAAATCCCGTCACCCGACGTCGCCACCCGAACCGACCTCGCCTCGAGCACCTCCAAAATCGCTACCAACACCGTCGCATTTTCCCCCCGCGCAAGTCCCGCATTGGTCAACAGCTCCGACGTCGCAAGCCCCAGTACCTCCCCATCGCCCACCCGCCGAAACCCCGCGTAAAGTACGTCTCCTCGCTCCGCTACCGGCAACGCGTCCCACTTGAGTCCCCCGGGCTCGACCAAAAAAGCTCGCCCCCGCTCCCCTTGAACTTCCCCTGTCCCAAACGTCGGACTTGCCCCGAAATCCTTCGGCCACCCGCCCACATCGCCCGCAAGAATCAACACCCCGCCCCCCTCAACCCAATGCGCTAAATGCGACCGCGTCTCGTCATCGAGCGGCGTCTTGTCCACATCCACCAGCACCGCCGCATCCCCCGACTTGGGCGGCGCAAGCGACGCAAGCGACCGATCGAGCCCCAAGACCTCGATCCCCTGCCGTCGAAGTACCCCTAGAAGCACTTCGTCACCCGCAGGATCCCGCCCCTCTGACGTCAACGACGACGCCCCACCGCAGCCAAAAAAACAGAGACACGCCACCGCTACGACCGCCGACCGTACCAGTGCCATCGCGTATCGCCCCGCCTCGTCCACCATGCCAACGGTCGGCGCCTCTCCACCAAACTTGACCCGCTCCACCCACGACACAAGCTCGCGAAGTGGCCCACGTGCCTCCTCATCGACGCACCCTCGTACGTACTCGCCATTGGTCTTGTCCTTGGAAATTCGAAGCACCCGTCGCCCGTCCAGCGCCACCAACGACGACGCCAAGTAAAGCTCCAACGCAACCCCAAGCTCCCCCCGCCGCGCCGTCTCGTGCGCCCGTTGCAAGAGCTCCTCGGCGTTCGACCCAAGTCCTAGGTCGACCACCGTCGGAACCGCCGCTGCCGACACAGTGAGCGCCCCAGGTTCCACAGGCTGCCGACGTCGCCGCAGCAGCGCCAGAACGATCGGAACCGCCAGCGCCACCACCAGCCCTAGGATCAGAAGCCATAGCACTGCGCGCGCTAGCCAAACAAACGCCGTACCAAGCCACGCCATGGACAGGAGCCGCGGCGCTTTGATCGGCTCGTCAGCCTCCGCGCACGCCTTCGCAAAGCCCTCGCAGTTGGCGATGGCCGCTGCGTGAGGACACAACATCCGGGCTCGCTGCGACAAGGGACGGGACGGGTTCTTGCAAAACGCCGCCGCCGAAACCTCCGCTCGAGCGTCGCTCTGCGCACGCCCGGGATCGATGCGGTCCGACCTTGCATGCGGGCTCACCGGACCAGGACCGGCCACCAGAAGCCACGCAACCACGACCAACGCGCTCATCGTTCCTCTCTATCTTCTTCGGGACGAGCCGCGAGCGCCGCAAAACGGGTCTGAATGTCCCATCCCTCGCGGCGTGTCCGGGAGTTCAGATACGCAAAGAACCGTAGGGTCGCCCCCACCGGCACGAATAGCCAAAACCCCATCAGTGCCAGCGCACTGCCTCCGGTGGTCCAAACGGCGGGAGGCGGCCGTACCAAAAATAGCGTTTCTAACAGCATGCGCCCTGCCACGTCGGCTCCCACCACAAAGAAACCACCGACGCAAAGTACGAGCAGCAAGGTCGACAGCGCCTCGCCGAATTCCACAGTCATGCGCTGGGATCGTCCAAACGCCCCGGTCACCGTCGCCTGCTCCAGGATCAGAGCCTCCACCACGAACAGCGTGATGGCACCCAGCCAAAGCCCCGGCACCAGAAGAAACAGAAACCCCATGCCCACAGCAGTCCATTGGATCCCACGCAGCAATAACAGAGCAGGCAACCTACGCAGCGATGGCAAAAGCACGTCGCGCACACGAACGCGGTCCTCGAATACCAGCCTCGACGCAAGCAACGTAAACGGCGCCTGCGCCAACGACGCCATCGCCAACGCTGCAAGCCACCCAAGAAGCCACCCTCCGGTTTCCACGATCGCAAAAGACGCCGCATACGATGGCACCAGCACCACCACCGTCAGCTTGGCGTACGACCACCCCTGCACCACGAGAAACCGCACGCTCAAGTCGAGCACATCGAGGTGGGTGCGCTCCCGAAGGACCACCCTAGATCGTTTTAGGTCCATGTGTCCCTCGACCGACCAAGCCAAAGTACAGCAGCACCAGCACGAAGAGCGCCATGCCGACACCACGCTTGACCAACGACGGCAGGTTCGAGCCGCTCCAGAACCCCTCGATCCCTGCAGCAAGAAGCAGCATCACCGCCGCGCCAAACACGATGGTCGCGAGATCGCGTGCCACCCGCTGCAGCGACGTGATGCGCGACTGCTCTCCGGGGCTCACCAGCGACCACCCCAGCGCAAGTCCCGCTCCACCGGCAAGAACAATGGCACCGAGCTCCAGCGACCCGTGGCTCACCACGAACGTAAGGATATTGTCCCCCGCGCCGCGTGCGGCGACGTAGCCAAGGACCGCTCCGATAGATAGTCCGTTTTGCACCAGGTAAAACGCAGACCCAAGGCCAAAGAAGATGCCCAGGGCAAAACAGCGCAGTGCGATCCCCACGTTGTTCTGAATATAGAACCCTGCCATCAACGTGTCCGCTCCTACGGCCCGTCCATTGGCAAACCCGCGCGCGTAGACCTCGGTCAGGGGACGAAGCATGGCCTCGGGAACAATGCGGTAGGCAAACTCCGGATTCACGAGAGTGGCGCCAAGTCCCGCAAAAAACGGGACAAAAAACAGGACAAAAGCAAGGAGCATGGCGCGCGGGTGACGTCGCACGGCCCGTGGGAATTCCTCGAAAGCGGCCACGAAGCCGCGCCAGAACCCCGGCGCGCCTCGTCCACGCCCAGGCGCTCCGTAAAGGACCCCGTGCGCTGCTGCGGTTAGACCGGTGAGGTAGTCCACCAGTGGCCCGCTGTAACGTGCCCCTTCGGCGCGGGCCAGGTCGGCGCAAAGATCGCCGTAGAGACGAGGGAGAGCGGCAATTTCCGTGGGTTGCAGGCTGCGCAGTCCTCGAAGTGTCGCGCGCTGCGTGAGCTGATCGAGCAAGGCCCAGTCGGGTTGACGTCGCCCTACAAACGCCGCCTCGGTCAGAGCCGACATCATGGCCATGGGTTGGATCCTCCGGATGGAAGCGACAGGCGAGACGACGGGGGGGCTTCACCCCGTCCAGCGTTCGCGGCGCGGTCGTAGAGCAGTGCGAGGGTTCTGGACGGGTCGGCAGCATAAAAGCCTGTTCGACGGCTCAACGACGGGGCGAGCATCTGTGCCAACTCGAGCTCCCGGGCTCGTCCAAGGCGAGGCCGGCGACGCAAGAAAAGCTCGATGGCAAGACGTTCATCGGCGTCTAAGAGGACCACGTCGGGAAGGGGACCGAGCTCGGCGGGGGTGGCAGGGGGCCATAGGAGGAGCGGCGGCACCGCACGTGCGCGCTCGTTTACCACGACCATGGTGCCGGCAACGAGGTCCCCGAGGCGCTGAAACCGCTTGGTGAGCGCGATGGAAACCAACCCCACGGCGGAGAAGATCCCTAGGAGTTGGGTTGCGGGAAGGGCATCTGCAGCACGAAGGATATTGCGAAGGGCCGCCTCGCGAACGCCGATGGGACGTCCTGTTGTCGTCACGACGCGCAGTCCGAACGCGCGTTTCCCAGGAGTGGTACCGCGCCACCCCTCGAGGACGGCGAAGTAGAGCCACTGCGCCGCAAAGAGAACGACCAGGACAAGTCCTGCGCCCGCCTGCAGCGCGTCTTGCATCGCGCCGACCAAGGAGCCCGCGCCGATCGCGGCCAACGCGATGGCGACGCCGATCACGATGATAGCGGCGTAACAGAGGAGGAGATCGATGACGTAGGCAAAGAAGCGCCGTCCAGGCCCGGCGACTTTGTAGCGGAAGACGATGTGCTCGGGGGTTTCGATGGCGATGTCGGTATCAAGCGGCACGCACGAGACCATACGCCCATCGGGCGAGTTACGAAGGGGGCGAGTCACGAAGGCGCGGATTGCGCCACCACGACCTTCTCGTGCGGTCTATACTCGTCGCCATGCTCGAATCGGTGAGGGCGCTCAAAAAGGCGTCGACGAGAAGCTCTCCCACCAACAGATCTTCCGGAAGGGGCCGGCGGACGCTAACCTCGGAAGCCACGGTCAAACCATCCAAGCGCATCGAGGGGAGTTCGAGAACATGCCCGTGAAGCTCACCAACGGAACCGACATTCCCCTCGAAATGCCAAAGCCTAGCGGAGTCGACCAGACGTCGCTGCCGACCTCGGAGGCGAGTCTACGAGCCATCGAGGAGGCCGCTTACAACGCCTTCCTTTTGCGTTCGCGGGATGTTTTCCTCGAGATGCTGACCGACGGTGGCACGAGCGCGATGAGCGAGCAGCAGCTTGCCTCGATGACCTTGTATCGGAACACGATGTGCTCGGATGTTTCGATGGAGACACCAGTATCGAGCACCAACCAGACCATACGTCCATCGGCCCCGACCGCGAGCTACGAGGCCATACGTCCATCGGCCCAGACCGGGAGCTACGCGCCGCGCGAATTGGTCCACCGCGCTCTGCCAACGCGGTCTATAGTCGTGCCCATGTTCGAATCCGCGGAACTCCCCCACACAGTTGACAAAGAAACCTATGAACAGGCGGTCCCCGCCCTTCGACGCCAGCTTCTCGAGACGCAACTCGAGATCGTCGAAGCCCGCAAGTTCCCCGTCGTGGTCCTCATCGGCGGGGTGGACGGCGCTGGAAAAGGAGAGACGGTAAATCTACTAAACGAATGGATGGACCCAAGGCATATCCAGACGCACGGCATGGGAGCGGCGTCCGACGAAGAACGGCAACGTCCACCCATGTGGCGTTTCTGGCGGGCGCTTCCTCCCAAAGGCAAGACGGGGGTGTTTTTTGGCTCCTGGTACACGGCTCCCATTGTCGACCGGGTGCTCAAGATCAGTACGAAGGCCGAATTCGAGGCGAGCCTTGACCAGATCCTGCGGTTCGAGCGGATGCTCGCCAACGAGGGGACGCTTCTTGTCAAGCTTTGGTTTCACCTCTCGAAAAAGCAGCAGCGAAAGCGCCTGCGGACGCTCGAAAAGGATCCGCTCACCCGATGGCGCGTCACCAACGAAGACTGGGAGCGCTTCGAGATCTACGACAAGTTCCGAAAGATCAGCGAGAAGGCACTGCGCGCTACGAGCACTGCGGAAGCTCCTTGGATTGTGGTCGCAGGAGCCGACGCTCGCTATCGAAGCCTCACCGTCGGCACGGTGTTGCAGGACGCGATGAGCCACCGTCTGACCCAAGTCGTCATTCCGCCGTTCGTCAACGCCCCTCCCATCATTCGCCCCATCGACCAGCACAATGTGCTGCGCGCCCTCGACCTAAGCCAGAGCATGGACAAGAACGCCTACGAAGAGGCCATGCTGAAACTCGA
Organism: uncultured delta proteobacterium; assembly: GCA_903894755.1. Taxonomy (GTDB): domain Bacteria; phylum Myxococcota_A; class Polyangia; order Polyangiales; family Polyangiaceae; genus CAITRH01. The sequence continues at coordinate 488 of CAITRH010000572.1, read as the reverse complement.
GGCGCGTCTGAACCTCCTGGCCCGCCAACCTCGGTTCCAAAAGACCGGGGTCGTCGCCGTGTTCGAAGGCATGGACGCGGCCGGTAAAGGCGGAGCCATTCGACGTATCACGAGGTCTCTCGACGCGCGCCAGTACCAGGTGATTCCTGTCGGCGCTCCTACGGAAGACGAACGAGCGCAGCCCTACTTGTGGCGTTTCTGGAGGCATCTGCCCCGCCAAGGCAAGATCACGATCTTCGACCGCTCTTGGTACGGACGCGTGTTGGTGGAACGGGTCGAGGGCTTCTGCGCCGAGGCCGATTGGATGAGGGCCTACGCTGAGATCAACGACTTCGAAGAGCAAATTGCTCGCCATGGCGCCGCGGTGGTCAAGTTCTGGCTGACCATCAGTAAAGAAGAGCAGCTCCGAAGGTTCCAGGAACGCGAACAAACGGACTTCAAGCAGTTCAAGATCACTGCCGAGGACTGGCGAAACCGCGAGAAGGGGG
>CAITRH010000571.1 GCA_903894755.1 uncultured delta proteobacterium | reverse complement strand
TCGCTGCTGACCCGCACCACTCTCTTTGTAGGACTGCGGGGCTCTCCCCATGCCCGGGTGGACTTTGCCGCCTTTTCCCATCGTCGCATCGAGCGCGACGCAAGGGAGTCGGACCAGGCGGAGCTGGGGTACTTCGTGGTGCGAGATCCCGTGGTGCACGGCAAGTACGATCTGGTGCGCAGGGAGCAGACTCCCATCGATCTCGAGCCTCAAAAGGGCGGGATCGTTCAGATCCTCGCTGAGGACATCGAAACCTTCGAGCTTCGCTACTTGGACGCCACCACCGCGCAGTGGACAGACAATTGGGATTCGACCCGAACCACCGGGCAGCCCGCTCGGATCCCACTTGCCGTCCATATCCGTCTCGTGCTCAAGGGGGTTCCCAACGGCAAGCCTTACGTGTTCGTGACCAAGGTGATGCTCCCGATCCAACGTCCTCTGTCCTTTGGAATTCCAAGATGAAACATCAGAAGTCTCCCGAGCGTGGTGTGGCGTTGGTCATGGTCATGGCCACCCTGGCGATCCTGACTGTGCTTCTCGCCGAGGTTCAGGAGGATGCGAGCTCCGAGCTGGCGGCAGCTATCACCGTTCGGGATGGCGTGCAGGCGGAGTACTTTGCCAAGAGCGCGACCAATCTATCGCGCTTGCTGATTGCAAGCGAGCCTACAGTGCGAACTGCCATGGCGCCCCTCTTCATGTTTATGCGCAGAACCCCCCCGCAGCTTCCTGTCTGGGAGTTTTCCGACCGCATCCTGGGGGCTTTCAACGACTCCGAAGCTGCTGGTGACTTTGCGGCTACCGCGGGACTGGACATGTCGCTTGGCAAGAACCTTGGACTCAAGGGGGGGCGCTTCGAGGTCGTGATTCTCGATGAGGAGTCGAAGATCAACTTGAACATGGGGGCCGCCAATGAGATTGCCCACATTCGATTGGCGCAGCAGCTCATGGCAGCCATGGGCCCGCCCGTACACAACCCGATCTTCGAACAGCGCGATTCCACTGGCAACTTCCATGACCGCTTGACGGTCTGCTCCTCCCTCATCGACTGGGCCGACATGGACGAGCAGCGTTGGTCGTGTGACCTCGCGACAACAGCCCCCACAGGCCAGGTGATCGAAGACTACAGCTACTATTCGATGCTTCCCAAGCCTTATCGAGCCAAGAACGCGCCGTATGACTCCCTCGAGGAGCTCCGTCTTGTTCGAGGCATTTCCGATGACTTCTGGCTCACCTTCGTAAACCGCGATCCAAAGAACCCTCGCAAGCGGGACATGACCGTGTGGGGACAGGGCGCCGTCAACGTCAACACTGCAAGCGGCTCGACCTTGTTGGCTCTCGTTTGTTCCGGCTCCGGCGCCCCCGAGAGCGAGCTGTGTACCAACCCAACCCAGATGGCCACGTTCTTGGCTGGGGTCACCATGGCGCGCGGCATAAGTATGGGCGCGCCGCTTTTTGGCAATTCCGGCGACTTCATGACCATGATGAAAGGTGGAGGACTGCTCGGACCTCTGCTAGCAACCTTGGGCTTGAAACCCATAAAGTTCAAATCCGAGAGTGAATTCACCAGGGCGATCTCGACAGAGAGCAAGTTCTTCTCTATCTATGCCGTAGGAGTCGTGAAGGGCTACAAACGGGAGACGCGGATTGCGACGCATACAGTGGTGGACTTTCGTACAGCTCCCGTGGTGACCGCTACAGCCCCCGTGTCGTTGGGGACCGGCGTTCCTCCTGCGCCTCCGGCTCCCACGGCGACCGTGGCACAGTCCGACGTGACGTCCATCGCGGCTGCCCTGCAGCCGAGCACGGGCGGGCAAATTGTTTACTACAGGGTCGAGTAGCCCATGGCCGTATTGGTTGGTATCGATGTGGGATCGTCCTCGGTCAAGGTGGCCGTGGTCGAAATGACGTATCGCAAGACTGCGCTCGTGGGCCTCGGAGCGGCCGACATCAGCACGGACGGGCCCCTCGAGCCCTTGCGGACCGCCATCGCGACCGCACTTGGTGCAAGAACAGGGGATTCCTTTGGAGCCTGCCTCTCTGGCACCCTTGCATCCCTGCGGATCCTGTCGCTTCCCGCAAGCGCAGCAAAGCAGTTGGCGGACGTGCTCACCTACGAGCTCGAGGCGCAGCTCCCCTTTGACCTCGATGGCACCGTGTTCGACTATCGGATTCTTGCGTCCAGTGCCGAAAACCTCGTGGTGGCCACCGCAGTCACGCGCCTTAGCGAGGTCAAGCGGGTCATCGAGCTGATCGAACAGGGGGCAGGGAGCGAACCCGAGCGAGTGGAAGTCGGAGGGTTTGCCCTTGCAAGTCTTGGCCTTCATGTCCCGGGGCTTGCGGACGAGGGGCCGTTGGCTGTCATGGACCTTGGAGAGCGTTCTACAGACATCGTGGTGCTCAAGGCTGGCGAGCCAGTGTTCGGGCGGACCTTGTCGCTAGGAACCACGGGGCTTCCCGAGTCTGCAGCGTCCCTGGCGCGTGAGGTGCGTCTCACTCTCGCGGCGTATCGAGCGCAAGGTGGCAATGCCCCGACCCGTCTGGTGCTTGCAGGAGGAGGAGCACTGGTGGCTGGGGCCAAGGACTTCCTCCAATCCGAGCTCGGTCTACCTGTGGACTTTCTCCCGCTGCCCAGTATCGACCTTTCGGCAATCGCTCCGGAGCTCCACGGGGAGCTTGTGCGGCACGCCAAGGCACTATCGCTGGCGGTGGGATTGGGGGGACGTTCGAGGGGGCTCGATCTTCGCCGTGGTCCGCTGATCTACGAGCGTGGGTGGGGCTGGCTTCGCGAGCGTGTGCCACTGCTCTTTGGGCTCGTGGCAGTCGTCGTGGTCAGTTTCCTCTTTGCGTCGTGGGCTAAGTTCCATGCGCTTGCCAAGGAGCGTGTGGTCCTCGAGGCAGCTCTTGGCTTGGCTACCAAAGAGGTGCTTGGCGAAGAGACCACCAGCGCCTCACGAGCCGCCGACCTTGTACTACTGCAAACGACCATCGCCGACGAGGACCCGATGCCACATGCCGACGCGTTCGATGTGCTGGTCAAGCTTTCCGAGGACATCCCGCAGTCCATGAAACACGACATCGAGGAGTTCGATTTTCAGAAAAACCACGTCGTAGTGCACGGCGTGGTCGGGACTATCCCCGATGCCGAATCCATTGTGGGGTCCCTGAAAAACGAGCGGTGCCTCAGTGACATTCGGATCACCCGAACCAGCGCGGTGGTGGGGGGAGACAGGCAGAAGTACGCGATGGAGTTTGACTTGAAGTGTCCTGAGGACAATAAGCAGGTCCCCAAGAAGGGGGCTGCGTCGGCAAGCAGCGCGTCCAGCGGGGGCAGGTGACATGGCGCTGGTCGTAACCCCGGAAGACCGTCGAACTGCAGCCCTCCTAGGATTGGTGCTGGTGGGGCTCTTAGTGTTGGGGGTTCCCATTGGAACCACGCTGCTCCTGCGTTCTCGGCAGGCCTACAACGACGAGCTTCGACAGGCGCTGGCCGATGTGCAAGACGCGAGGGGCAAGGTTCGGGACCGTCAGGCTCGTCGCGACGCTATCCTGGCACGCTATTCGGCTCGTGCGCCTACCCTGGCGGGGTTTTTAGCCGAAGCCGCAAGACAGCAGAAGCTCGAACTGGTGGACTCGGTCGATCGTCCCGACCAGGCTCATGGCAAGCGCTATGTGGAGCGGTCGACGACCGTTCGGATTCGCAAGGCAGGCATGTTGGCAGTGGCGCGCCTGCTCGAAAGTGTGGTCAAGAGTGGCAATCCGGTGATCCTGAGCCGTCTGAGCATTCGGAAACGGGCCGGGGAGGTCGACTCCTATGACGTCGAGTTGGGCCTCTCTGCCTTCGACCGCAACGAAAAACCTGTCGACCCGGACAAGGACAAGAAGTGAAAGAGCGCCTACAGAAACTGCTCCCGTGGATTGCGTATCCGGCATTCTACTTTGCGTGCCTGTTCCTGTTTGGGGTGCTGACATTTCCCTATGACAAGCTTCGGGAGCGGATTGTGGTGTCGTACAATGCCCAGCAGCGTGAGAAAGCTGGGCAGCAAGAGTTGGTCATCGGCGCCATGAGCTCATGGTGGCTGACCGGAGTGAAGATGACCGATGTGCGTCTGGTCAGCCCAGGAACCGAGCCGGGAAAGCTCACCGAGCTTCGCATAGACGAGGCAAGGGTTCGGGTTTCGCTCTTTGGACTGCTGCTCGGGCGAAAGAACGTTACTTTTTCTCTTACAGCTTTTGGTGGCAAGATCGACGGAGACCTAGAGGAGGGGAAAGACCGTCGCATCGAGGTGCATCTTCGGGACATCAACCTTGGCGATGTGGAGCCGATCACCCATGCCTTGGGGCTTCCCATGGAGGGGCACATGGAGGGGACCATCGAGTTGGTCTTTCCTGAGGGCAAAGCGTCCAAGGGGACCGGTGCCCTGAATCTCGAGCTGACCGACGTTGCAGTGGGGGATGGCAAAGCAAAAGTCAAGACGCCACTTGGCCCCTTGGGGCTTCCCAAGCTCACCGTTGGGACCCTGCTGGTGGTGGCGGAGGCAAAGGACGGGCTCTTCAAGGTCACCAAGTTTGCAGCGACTGGCAAAGATCTGGACCTTCTGGGAGAAGGCAAGATCCAGCTTCGGGATATCACCAGTGAGTCCGCCTTGGACATTATGATTCGATTCAAGGTAAATGACTCGTATCGCAACAAGAGCGAGGTTGCAAAGAGTCTGTTCGGAGCACCTGGATCGACAGCGCCGCCGATCATGTCCATCGGGCGCCGTCCGGACGGCTTTTACGGGTGGACCGTGCGCGGGGCACTGGGACATCTGGACTTTCAGCCGGCTGCGGGCGGGGCTCCCTTACGCTGAACAGTGTGTTTCCGCAGTCTCCCGAACCTGACATGTCACTGGTCGCGGGCATCCTGACAGGAAGTAGGATGGTTTAGCAAACCGTGTGACGTTGAGGGGTCCATCGGCCTCGGGACTGTGGTCCATCGGCCTCGGGGTTGTGGTCCATCGGCCTCGGGGTTGTGGTCCATCGGCCTCGGGACTGTGGTCCATCGGCCTCGGGGTTGTGGTCCATCGGCCTCGGGACTGTGGTCCATCGGCCTCGGGACTGTGGTCCATCGGCCTCGGGACTGTGGTCCATCGGCCTCGGGACTGTGGTCCATCGGCCTCGGGACTGTGGTCCATCGGCCTCGG
>CAITRH010000570.1 GCA_903894755.1 uncultured delta proteobacterium | reverse complement strand
GGGAGAGCGTGTTCCTCGCGGAGGGGGAATTGGCATTCCTGGGTGGTTTGACTGCGCGTCGCAGAGGGCACCTTGCGCAGACGAGGAGGGGAGCGCGACGTCGGCGGAGGGTTGTTTGGCATTCCTGGGTGGGGGGTCGCGTGTTGCGGAGGGGATCGTGCGGATCCGAAGGGGGGCCCGCCGGGGGCGAGGAGGGTTGTTTGGCATGCTGGGGCGGTCTCTGGGAGGTACGGCGGACCTCCCCCCCAGTGCGAGGTTCGATGGGGTCAAATTGCGTTGAGACGCTCGCCCTACGCGCGTGCTGGTGCTATGCAGAACCTGAACCACAACACGCGTTGGGCTTCCTAACCCTCTAACCCTATTGAGGCTTTCATGATTGACACCCGCTGGCTTCTTTCTCTCCCCATCGCCTTCGCCGTCGCCTCGTGTTCGACCAGCTCCTCGAGCACGACCCCGCCCACCGAAGACGCGAGCCTTCAGGACTCCGCGACTGCGGACGCTGAAGATCCGGCCATCGACCCTCGGGCACAAGCCCGCGACACGGTGCGCAACGAAGGGGCCGCATCGCAGGCGCTCACCTCCCTCAAGGGCGTCCTCTACGGGTTCATGGAGGACGACCCGACGCTCGACCCGAGCAAAACTGCGGAAGTAAACACCCAGGCCATAGTCGACCGCCTCACTCAAGAGGTGAACGGTTGCGCCAATGTCGTCATCAGTCACGACAACGCAGCCGCGTCGCTCAGTGTGAACTTCGGAACCGCCGGATGTACGCTTCAATCTTCTGGCACAGTCGTCACCGGTCAGGTTTCGCTTGTCGTGTCCCGTCCAGACGCGGGTCTCGTCTCCGTAGCCCTCACCCTCACCAACCTCGGGGCCGACGGCTACTCCATGAGCGGGGCCGTCACGGTCACGATGGTCAGCGTCACCGAGTACCGACTCGACATCATCAATCTCACGGTGGACGGGATCGGCGTACTCAACTTCACTGGCACGGCCAACGCTGCAGCAACCCGCGATGGCGGCATTGTGGTTGGCGCAACCCTCAACGGAACGGGCACGTTCGTGAGCACGGGCGCCATCGACGCTGGCTCGATCAGCTTCGGCTCGAACGGCTGGATCTGCAATGCAAGCGGCGGCGCCACCACGTTTTCCGTCAACAACCTCCATCGTAACCTCTCGACGTGCTACGCGGACGCAGGCACAGTCCAGGTGACCAAGAGCTACACTTGCTCACGAAGCGGTTTGCGGCGCGACGCCTCCCTCAGCGCCACAGCAGAACTTACGACGTCCATTGCGTTCGCGACCACCACGCCTCAAACAGCGCAGGTGGCTGTCACTGTCGGGGGCAGCATCGGCGACGCGAGTGTGAACACCACGTCGACTGAGTGCCTCCCTGCACACGGCACGTGTGGCGCAAGCTGCAGCGCCCCCTAAGCGTCGTTTCACCTCTGTCCGTACTTAGTGACCAACCCGATGCCGAACTTTGCAAGGAGCTCGGCAGGGGCAGTGCCACCGGCCTGCACGATCACCGCGTCGTTGGCCAGCGTTACGGATTGGCCGTTGGCCTTTAGCGTGATGTCGTGCGAGCCAATTTCGACCACATCGCTTGGCATCAGCGCAATGACCCGCTGTGCAGCGATGGCTTCGTCGATGCGGCGACGGTTTTCTGCGCGGCAGCGGGCGAAGGTTGGGCGACGGTAGCTTATGTGGACCGAGGCGCACGCGCCGTCGTCGGCCAACGCCAGTGCACTTTCGACTGCGCTATTGCCCCCTCCGACGACAAGGACATGTTTGCCACGAAACTCGCTGGGCTCGAGCAGTCGGTAGTGCACCTTCGGGAGGTCTTCCCCGGGGACCTCTAACTTGCGCGGGGTTCCACGCCTTCCCAGTCCGAGCAGCACGTTTGCGGCAGTGCGAACGCCAGCGGGTCCACGGACTTGCCAGCTGTTGTCGTCAACTTCGGTCACCTCTTCGACCAGCTCACCGGTGACGACGGGAAGGTTCATTTTTGTTTTGATGTCGTTCCAAAGCCCGAGGAGCTGTTCTTTGCTCATCTTGCGGCGCCGGACGTTTCCGTAGAGGGCGAGCTCCAGTGTGCCTGTCATGACGACTTTGGCTCTTGGGTAGTGTGCGATGGCCCCTCCGAAGGAGTCCCCTTCGAGCAGGACCACGCGCAGTCCCCCTTCGAGCAGGGCGAGCGTAGCACTGATCCCAGCAGGGCCAGCGCCGACCACGATGGCGTCGAGGCAGTCGTCCTTGCCGCGACGGGGCCCACTGACGACGTGGGCTGCGGCCTGCTTGCCTTGCCGGACTGCATTACGAATGAGCCCCATGCCACCTAGCTCTCCGATCACGTAGAGCCCGGCACGTGCTGTCTGGAAATTCCTGTCGATGCGAGGCAGTTCGACACCTCGGGTGGCGGTACCAAAGACGAGGCGGACTGCCCCCACTGGACACGCATCGGCACAGGCACTGTGTCCCACGCAGGCGAGCGGATTGATGAGCAGAGCGCGCCCATGGACGATGCCGAGGATCCGTTTTTCTGGGCAGGCTTGCACGCAGGCGCCTGATGCCATGCAGCGATTGGGGTCGATGATAGGGTGGAGCGTATCGGGGACGACTTCGCCAAGCGCCGACATGTCTTCGAGGGTAGCCAGTGCGGTTTGCTCACGGCGCGACTGGAGGAAACCCCAAAGCCAATTGGCGAGGACCGCTAGCGTCATGATCCCGAGAACTGCCAGAATTGCTTGCATCTTCCTTTTTCCCTTCAAACCAACCGAACCCTAAGCCCGTCGACGTGCTCCGAGAGGTCAATGTTTGGCGTACGGACGCTTTGTCTTCCTCTTCACCGTCGTAGCTGCTAGCTGACGCTTCGCAAGAGTTCAACCAATGCGCCCCTCCCGTCCATCCAGTCCCTCCCGTGCCTCGCTCCCGTCGTTCCAAAGGCGCCGCAGTTATGCCGCATGGATCATCCTGGCAGGCTTGATATTGCTTACCCTTGGTCTGCTGTGGCGAGGGGGGCAATTCTACATGATGAGTCTCGATGCGCGGGTGGACCACCGGGATTTCCATCTCCTTCGACCGCATGAATGGCTAGGGCACGGCTACGGTGTTGTAGGAACGGCGCTCATTCTTACGAATTTGCTTTACCTAGCGCGACGGAGTCTCGCATGGCTCCCCCTTGGAGCCATGAGCCGTTGGCTTGATGTCCACGTGTTTACAGGCATTGCGGGGAGCCTACTTGTGTTGTTCCACTCTGCGTTTCAATTGCGCACGCCGATTGCGACGGTGACCAGCGTCAGCCTTGCGGTAGTGGTGGTGACGGGGCTTGCGGGACGGTATCTGTATGCGGTGGTTCTCAGGCCTGGGGCGACGTCGCTTGGGCAGCGCCTGGCCGAGATGAGAGCCACGCTGCCGGATTTTGCCAAGGCGGTCCAGGAGGCTCTGTTGGCCTGCCCGACGTCGCGCCTGCCTCCCAACGCGTCGTTGCTACGCACGCTGGCAACCATTCCGAAGTGGGCACTGCAGGCTCGCGCGAGGCGAGGCGTGGTGAAGCGCGTGGCTGCTGACCATCCGGAGCTCATGGAGTTGCGCGAGACCGAGCCGAGGGCGGTCACTCGTTTTGTTCGCGAGATTTCCTGGGAGGCGGGGCGGGACGTAGATCGCTCCATGGGGGAGGCGATGCTCCGCTCCTGGCGAGGCGTTCACCGTCTCATGGCGCTGCTCTTTGTGTTCTCTGTCGTCGTTCATGTTGGTGTGGCTCTGAAGTTCGGGTACTGGTGGGTCTTCTCCCTATCCGAAGGGGCCGTACCGTGACAGGACGGTGTCTCTGGGGTGTACTGCTGGGCGCTCTTGCGTGCGGTTCGTACGCGCCCATGGTTTCTGCACAGTTCCTGTCGCCAGGCCCACTGTCGCGCCCGCACGCGTCCCTGGAGGGTGATCAGCATTGCGCCGAATGCCATGCGTCGGGACGGCAAATATCGACGTCGGGCTGCCTTCATTGCCACGGCGTTCTTGGGGCGCGGATTGCCGCTGGCCAGGGACTTCATGGGAGGCAATACCGCGGTCAAGCGTGCCAGGCCTGTCATCCGGAGCACCTTGGCGCGGGGACACGTATTGTGCGTTGGCCAGGCGGTGGTCCCAATGCGCTCGACCACGCGCAGACCGGCTGGCCGCTCGACAACACGCACAAGAGCGTTTCTTGCAACAAGTGCCACAAGGGAGGCTCGTACATTGGGCTTCCTACGGCGTGCGCTTCCTGCCATCAGGACCCTCACGGCGGGCGGTTTGCGTCGACCTGCACCCAATGCCATCGCGAAGCAACTTGGAATGTCGTCACCCTCGACAGCTTCGACCATGGCACGGCGCGGTACCCACTTCGCGGAGCGCATGCAACGGTAGCGTGCGGCAAGTGCCACGGAGAGCCGGCGAAGTACGTTGGGGTGGAGTTCTCGTCGTGCACGAGTTGCCACAAAGACCCGCACCGCAATCGCCTCGGTGCAACCTGTACCAAGTGCCACAACGAGAGCACCTGGAAGCAAGTCGATGCAAAGCTGCACCCGGGCCTAAGTTTGGCGGCGGGCCATGCGCCAGTTGCTTGTCGTCAATGTCACGACAAGGGGAACACGTCCCTGCCATCGCGGGGGAGCGACTGTGCGGCCTGCCACCGGGTGGTGCACAAGGCGCCGTTTGGAAGGGTTTGCGCAAGCTGCCATGCAACCATTCTTTGGCTGGGGCTTCCCCGTACCATCGGGCTGGCCTCGCATGCACGGACGGTGTATCCACTTGCAGGGAAACACGAACAGGTGGCCTGCGCGGCCTGCCATCGTCCAGAGGTTCCCAAAGACGCACGCTACCGCAAGCTCCAGTTCGACAAGTGCATGGCGTGCCATAAAGATCTTCATCGCGGCGAGTTTGCCTCCCAAGCGGGCGGCGAATGCAAAGGTTGCCACACGGTCGCGGGGTACCTTCCAACGCTTTTCGGCAGGGAAGCGCACGGGGCTACAAAGTATCCGCTGACCGGGCTGCATACGGCGGTGGCTTGCGGTGGGTGCCACGGAGGGACGCGGCCGCGTGTGGACCTTCATGTTGCCAAGACTGCGTGCGTTGATTGCCACGCAAACATCCATGGAAACCAGTTTGCACCAGAAATGGCTCGTGGCGGTTGCGCGTCCTGCCATGAGACCATTGGCTGGCACAAGGCCAAGATCGATCACACGACGTGGCCACTGCAGGGGGCGCATGCGGGCGCTGCTTGCGACAGTTGTCACAAACCTAGCGCGTCGGATCGAGCTGCAGGCAGAGGGGCTAGTTTTCGTGGCGTTCCCCGGGCCTGTTCCCAGTGCCACGACGATGTTCATGCTGGGCAATTCCGCCTGACGCAACCCGTGCTCGAGTGCGATCGTTGCCATTCGACAACAAGGTTTCCCATTCCGAGCTTCGACCATGCGGCCAACACGCACTATGCGCTCACGGGAAAACACGTCACGGTCCAATGTGCCAAGTGCCACCCAACAACGTCGCTAAGGGGGGGCGCACAGATTGTACGCTGGCGCCTCCCTTCCACCGAATGCGCCTATTGCCACGCCAATCCTCATGCACGGGGCGCCCGATGAGCCTTCCGTTTCGCGGCTTGCAGGCGCTGGTGTTGACCGTGGCAGTTGGAACCGCCTGCGGCCATCCTTTGCCGACCCCACCGGCGCCTTCGAAGACTGCGGCGTCAACGGGGGGGCACTCGTTCACGGAGGCGGTCCCTTGTACAGCTTGTCACACGACCGCAGGATGGCGCGTGAGAAATGATGGCGACAAGGGGGGCTTTGACCATGCGGCGACCGGGTTTCCGCTAACGGGGGCACACCTGCAGGGGGCGTGTACGTCGTGTCATCGCACCAGCCAAGGGGTTCACCGGGCGTGTGTGAGTTGCCACGAGGACCAACACCGAGGACAGTTGTCGTCTGCGTGCGATACGTGCCACTCGGCGGTGGGATGGAGGGTGACGCGCCCCTTGGAGATCCATCGTTTCACGCGCTTTCCGCTGACTGGAATGCATGCATTGGCTGATTGCACCCAGTGTCATCAGCGCGCGGCGGATAATCAGTGGTTTGGGGCACCGGTGCAGTGTTTTGCCTGCCACGAGCGGGAGTACCGCCGTGCCGACCTGCGGCCGGTGCACCAAGGTTCGGCGTCGCGGGCTCCATTTTCGCGAGACTGCGCCCAATGCCATCGTCCACTTGCTTGGGCTCCTGCGATGTTTGACCCGACACAAGTTGCCGTAGCGGCTCTCGAGGCGGCTCCCGCTGGGCATGATCTGCGCTTTCCCATTTCCTTCGGGATGCATCGGGTGGCGACGTGCAGCGACTGCCACACGTCCCTGGCGGTTCCGCGAGCCGTGCGGTGCATTGGGTGTCATGCGCACGAACCAGTGCGTCTTGCGGCCCAGCACCGTGCGCCCATTGGGACAGATGGACCGTCCTGTTTGGCATGCCACGTCGGAGGGGCACGACGATGAGAACGCTGCAAACGCTTGGCTTACCTGTTGCGTTGGTTCTGTTGGCCCTGGGGGCGATGGCACAAGGGAGGAAGGCGCCGACTGTTGCGAGCAAGGTCGAAGTTACGGTGGTGGAGGTGGCGGGTGGACATGCGTACCTCAAGCCCGGGGTAACCTTTGGGGTCCGTCGTGGAGCGACCGTAACCCTGCGGTCGAAGTCGTACACGGTGTTGTCGGCCACTGCATCGCATGCGGTCATAGCGCTTGGGGAGAGCGCGCTGCACGAAGGAGACAAGGGGACCGCGGTCCTTGGCGAAGTGGTGGAGGACAAGGCGAAGGAGCTACCGGCGCCGAGGCCGGTGTCGTCCTTTACGGGCATTTGGCCTGCACCTGAGGCACCGGCATTGCGACAGGTTCCCAAGGCAATACCGTTGGGGGCTGAGGAGCGCAACAGGCGTTTGGATCTGTTGCTTTGGTCTGCAGGTGGGGTTGTAGCGCCTCTTGGGGCGCGTGGGGTGACGATCGGGCGTGCGGAGGTAGGGGCGCGACTGCATGTGGAGCCAATGTCCCGTCCGTTTTCCATGGATCTCGATCTTGCGCTGCAGGGGTGGTTTGCAGGGGATTTGTCTTCCCGAGACGGCGGTTCGGCGCGGCCGCTCCTGCGTGTACGGGAGCTTGCGTTGAGTTATGGGACCAGTCAGTCTTTTGGGGGGTCTTTGGGGCGTCTTCGCTATGCTGCGAGCACGTTGGGGATGCTGGATGGAGCGCGGATTCGAGCGCCGCTGACGAGTGGGCTGACAGTGAGCGCTTTTGGCGGAGCCATTCCCAATCCGCTCAGTGGGTCGTTCGAGACAGCGTCGCAGCGTTTTGGTGTCGAAGCCCGGTATGCTGACCCAACGTCGAAGCTGAGGCCCGAGGCGGCGCTGGTAGCGCACGGATCGACCTATGATGCGAGGTTCGACGAGCGTCGGTTAACAGGTTATGTGGCTCTCTTTCCAGGAGCCGCGCGTTTTGGCGGCCACTTTGAGCTGTCGGCGTTCGATCGAGACAACGCGTTTGGTGCGTCGCCGTTGGAGGTGACCGCGGCGGGGGTGGATGGCTCGATGCGTTGGGGGCCCTTGCAGATTGGGGCGCGCATGGACCTGCGCAAGCAGGAGGCGTCCCGTTGGCTGTGGTCGTTCCTTGGACCGTCTTGGTTTTGCACACCGGTGGCGGGAGCGACTGTGGGCGACAAGTGTGCTCCATCGGGGCTGAGCGCCAGGTATTTTGCGAGCGTGGATGCGAGTCTGTTGCTCGAGCGGTTTGCGTTCTCAGCGGGGGCGACGCTTATCCGAGATTTGTCCTCGCAGGGGCTTCCGACGCAGCTCGGGGGGTTCTTGACGGGGCGATGGTTACGGTTGCTTCGGCACGGGCGGATTGACTTGACCGGCTCGGCGGCAACGGGTACGTATGTGGATCAATTTGGCTGGTCGTTGGGTCCGGGAGCGTCGCTACTTGCTGACAAGTTGGACGTTGCACTGTATTACCGTCAGGGCATTTTCAGGTACCGACCGAACGACACGGTACTTCTCCAGCACGCGTTGGGGACTTCCGTGATGGTTTGGCCTCGTGCCGATGTGGCACTGGCGCTTCAGGGGGAAGGGGTTGGCGGAGACGACAGCCAGTTTCTTTACGTTTTTGCGAGCGCGGTGTGGCGTCCTCGGCTTTGATTGAATTGTTCTTGACCGTCCCTCGATGCGTGTCATGTTTTCCCCGATGAGGTCTTCCATGCGAGCTTTGGTTCCGGCGACAACGCTGCTTTTGTGCGTGACGGCGGGGGTTTCATGCAATCGAACGAGCACGTTCCATGAGTCCGACCAGGTTCGGGAGCAGGTTTGTGTGAATTGCCATCGGGCCGCTTTCGAGGCGGCGCTGCAGCCGCGGCACACTGGACTATTTCCGACAGAATGCACGGGATGTCACGCAACAAGTGCTTGGGTCCCGGCCTCGGCGAGCCATCACAATTGGTTTCCTCTTCGCAACAAGCATGCAGCAATCCCGTGCGTTTCCTGCCACGCGCGAGGGTATGTTTCAGGCTCCACTCCGTCCGACTGCGCAGCCTGCCACCAGACCAATTACGACGGGGCGACGGCACCTCCTCACACGGGGTTTCCGACAACTTGCCAAACGTGCCATACGGATGCCGGCTGGAAGCCGTCCCTGTTCAACCATCCGTGGCCTCTCCAGGGGAACCACGCGACAACGGCATGCTCGAATTGCCATACAGGCAATCCACCGCGTTACGCTGGCACGTCACGCGATTGTGTTTCTTGCCACAGGGCGGCTTACGACTCGGCGACATCCCCCCCGCATGCGAGCTATTCCACAGCGTGTAACATATGCCACACGCCGTCCGGATGGAAGCCCTCCGTGTTCAATCACACGTGGCCTCTGCAGGGGAAGCATGCGACTGCAGACTGCACGGCGTGCCATACGGGCACTCCACCGCGATGGGCGGGCACTCCTACGGATTGCGTTTCTTGCCATAGGGCGGCCTACGACGCTGCAACGGCTCCGTCGCACGCGGGATATCCTACGGTATGCGCAACATGTCACACCGCGTTAGGTTGGAAACCGTCCGTGTTCAACCACCCCTGGTCTCTCCAGGGGACTCACGCGACCACAGATTGCCCTAAGTGCCACACGGGAAATCCGCCGCGGTGGGCTGGCACGCCGACCGAGTGTGTTTCATGCCACTTGGCCAATTACACAAGGGCCGCTGCACCTCCCCACGCCGGCCTGCCCGTCAATTGCCAGACATGCCATGGACCTGTCGCCTGGAAACCCTGGACCGGATCCCATACCTGGTGGACCTTCGAGGGGGCCCATACCTCCGTCGCTTGCGCCGGTTGCCACACGGGGAATCCCCCGCGCTGGGCGGGGACCCCTACGAACTGCGTAGGCTGCCACCTAGCTGATTTCCAACGTAGCACCTATCCCGGACACCAGACATTCCCCCAGACCTGCGACGATTGCCACTCGAAAGTTGCATGGAAACCTGCTACCGGACTTCATCCGGAAGCAAAGTTCCCCATTGCGTCCGGACGGCATGCGAATGCAGGCATCACGTGCACCTCCTGTCATATCGCGGCTCTGGGCCCATGGACCGGCGGTCAAAATACCGACTGCATACACTGCCATCTTGGCTCCCACCAACGTCCCGCGATCGATTCAAAGCACCGGGGCGTTTCCAGGTATCCTGCAGGTGCGGCGCCGGTCGGCTTCTGCCTTCCATGCCATCCGAAGGGGCGCGAATAGGAGCAGTCGAGATTGTGTCCTTTGAAGGCCGATTGGAGCGTGTCGAAGGCGGGAGCGTGTTGGGTGGTCTTCCATACTTTCCAGGACCCCACATGGCATGCCTTGCATTCCTCGACACCGACATAGCGCGCGGCTCCAGGAGCGGAGGGGCGTGG
>CAITRH010000569.1 GCA_903894755.1 uncultured delta proteobacterium | reverse complement strand
GGTACCCCGGGAACAGTTCGAGCTGGGCGGGGCGGCGTCGAAGGGGAAACACGAGGAGTTTCCAAAGGAAAAGCGAGGCGGTCGAAAGGCCAAAGAGGGCTTCTCGGGCCTGGTCGGGGGCCGTTCCAGCGAGGATAGCGAGCAGGATGAGGAGCGTGAGGGTGGTTTGAACCGCCCATGCGAGCCAGGAGGGGCCTTCCCTATCGGTAACGAGGACAGGCACTGGGGCAGAAGGGGCAGAAACCACGAGAGGACCCTAGCGCGAGCCTCGCCGCAAAGCTGCTGCGCGCCACAAATCCTTGCTCGCCCAAGCGCGGGATGGAGCGGAATGAACGTCATGCCCGTTGCGCTTCTCCTCACTTCATGTCGCGCACATCAAAGCGCCCATACGAATACGTGACCTCGCGGAAGATGGCGCGGTGAAGTGGGCCGGCACGCATCCGGATCCGGGTGCGGACATCGACCCGCGTCAGACTGACCTCGGGGAAATGACGTCCCGTGTCGATCGTCGCCACGGTCTCGATGCCGTTGGGAGCCACCCGAAACACAAGGACCTGGCAATTGGCCTGGTCTCGCCCGTCCGTTTCGCGGCAAGTCCCGCGTACGTACACCTCGACGTTGCCCGCGGGATGCCACACCCAGGTTCGCACTTGGCGGCAACGCTCCCCCGCATCGCCGTCGCACCCCACGGTCGCCATGGACTGGGCCAGCTCGCTTGGATTGAGCGTGGCGAGAGGCAGCCCGGTCTTGACCGTGAGGTCTACAGACGCGTCGTTCACCGGGCCGGCGCAGCAGCGGAATCCGAGACTGGGAGACCGTCCTTGGACCGACTTGGGCAGGCCGTTGGCGCACCTTGCGACGATCTCGCCGCGCGTGCCGTTGCCGCCACGGGTGGTGCCGAGATCGCCTTTGGTGCCACGTCCCCAGGGACTCGAGGTCCACTCGAGCACGCCTCCGTGGAGCTCGCGGACTCCGAAGGCGCTGCGGCATCCGTCGCGGTCGCCAACGGGACGTCGCGCGGAGCGCTCGAGAAGGATCCCCGTGCCGCATGCGGGCTCGCGGTAGGTGTCGCCGTATTCGTAGACATACTGGTTTGGGCCTTTGCAGGCGCGTTCCCATTCGAGCTCGGAGCAGAGACGCTTGGACTTGGAAACGCATCGCTGCTGGGCCTCGTCCCGCGTGACGTTGGTGGTGGGGATAGCGCCGAGTTCGTTGGGAAAGGGCAGAAGGTCGATGTAGAAGCCGCCGAGTGGAATCTCGAGCCCTTCGAGCTCCTCTTCGGCGATGCGCGGGACCACGTTTGCAGCCGTACCTGCCTTGAGCATCCCTGCGGGGATCCAGACCATGCCGGAACGAGGAGCCCCCGGGGTCGTGGCGCTCGGGAGGTTCACCAGAGCCACGCCCGCGTCGGCATCGGGAGCGGGGCCCGAGGTTCCTGGACGGCAGTGGATCAGGAGGGACAGAAGCAGGAGGGAGAGACGTGTCAAGGGTCGAATTTCTCGGGGGTCCCTTCGCGCAGGCCGAGCTCTTTCATTTTGAGCTGCAGCCCTTTGCGTGAAATCTTCAGGAGCCGTGCGGCGTGGGTGACATTGCCGCCGGTTTGGTCGAGGGCGCGTCGCACAAGCTCCCGTTCGAGGCGGCTCATGGCGACCTTGACATGTTCCTTGAGGCCCCCTTCGACCGAGAGGGCGACGGCAAGGTCAGGTTCGGCCGGTGGTGCGGAAACCTGCGGCTGCGTGGCGCGCAATTCGGACGGGAGGTCTTCGAGTCGAAGTTTGAGCGTGTCGCAAAACAGGATGGCGCGCTCGATGACGTTTTCGAGCTCGCGGATATTGCCAGGCCAGGAGTAGGCGCAGAGCACGTCGAGCGCGTCGAGGTCGACTCCGGCGATCCCTTTCTTGAGGCGCTCGTTGAACTTGCGGACGAAGTGGTCGACGAGCAGAGGGATATCCGAGGCGCGTTCGCGCAGGGCGGGGATACGCATGGGGACCACGTTGAGGCGGTAGAAGAGGTCCTCACGAAACACGCCGTTGGCGATGAGCTTTTTGAGGTCGCGGTTGGTGGCCGCGACCAGGCGGACATCGACGCGGATAGTTTTGATGCCGCCGACGCGCTCGAACTCCGACTCCTGGAGGACTCGAAGGAGCTTGACCTGCATTTCGATGGGGATCTCGCCCACTTCATCGAGAAACAAGGTCCCGCTGTTCGCGAGCTCGAACCGTCCTGGCTTGGAGGCGACGGCGCCGGTGAAGGCGCCACGTTCGTAGCCAAAGAGCTCGCTTTCGATGAGCTCCTTAGGGATTGCGGCGCAGTTGACTTTGATGAGGGGGCGGTCACGGCGGGTGGAGTGTTCGTGGAGTGCGCGGGCGACGAGTTCCTTGCCGGTGCCACTTTCGCCGGTGATGAGGACGGTTGTGGGGGTAGCGGCGACGCGTTCGAGGACTGCGTAGAGGTCGGTGATGCCGGTGGAGGAGCCGATGATCCCGAAGCGGGCCCCCGGGGCAGCGGTGGTGGCGTCGGCGCCGCGGAGCTCACGTGTTTTGAGGGCTTTGGCGACGATCTGGCGGACTTCGTCTTTGTCAAAGGGTTTGGTGAGGTAGTCGAAGGCGCCGGTTTTGAGGGCTTCGACGGCGGTATCGACGGTGCCGTGGGCGGTGATCACGACGACGGGCAGCTCAGGGTCTTCTCGGAGGGCCTCGCGAAGGAGGGTCATGCCGTCGACTTTGGGCATTTTGAGGTCGGTGATGACGAGGTCGATGTGGTGTTCGCGGAGGGCGGCGAGTCCTTTTTCGCCGTTTTCGGCGGTCAAGACGTCGTAACCGTCGCGGGTGAGCTGGGCCTGGAGGATTTTGCGGAGGTTCGGTTCGTCGTCGACGATGAGCACCTGCCGTTTGTCGCCTGTGGGCTGACTGAGCGAGACCGTCTTATCCGAAGCCATGATGGGGGACCTTATCAAAAGCGGCCTAGTTGGTCGCGACCATCCCGGCCCCTCACTCCCCTCACTCACGCGGTCTGGACTGGACGTAGGGCTCGGGCTTTGTCCCCGCCGGGTGGGAGCGTGGCCTTGCTGTTGTTGTACTTGGGGCTACAGCGGAAAAGAACCCCGCCAGATGCTTAAGTTAAGACCCTTGTCAAACATCCAACAGCTGACGTACTCCGCCAGTGTCCTGCACCTTCATGTGGGCCCCAAGCACCAGAATATTCACGGGCTTGTGACCCGCTGGACAGAGTGGCTCAGCGACCCACACCGCGTCTAGTATATATAGCGTTCAGCGAGGGCCTTTCTGACCCACCGCATTTTGCGGAGAGGGCGGGATTCGAACCCGCGGTACCGTTGCCGGTACACATGATTTCCAATCATGCACCTTCGACCACTCGGTCACCTCTCCCTGACTTCACCGAGACAACGAAGTACTC
This sequence comes from uncultured delta proteobacterium, assembly GCA_903894755.1. Taxonomy (GTDB): domain Bacteria; phylum Myxococcota_A; class Polyangia; order Polyangiales; family Polyangiaceae; genus CAITRH01. The sequence goes on along the minus strand of CAITRH010000569.1, from coordinate 2,619 downwards.
TCTAGCACACGTTCGGCGCCCGCCAAGAAGATCGATGGTCACCGGCCAACAACGTCGAATGTTACCAATGGCCTTGACACATGAGGCTCCGATCGACCATATTGGGCCGCGGAGAGCTGTCCGAGTGGCCGAAGGAGCCTGATTCGAAATCAGGTGTGGGTGTAAGCTCACCGTGGGTTCGAATCCCACGCTCTCCGCTATCGGGTCCCGTCCCTGGCACCCGCTCATCGTTCCCCCTCTGCATGTCTCCCCTTGGTCGCCTTCTCTGCAAGACGTCCCCACGCCGTCAACGCCGCCATCGTCCCCGGATCCAGAAAAGCTGGCTCGCGCGAAAGCCGAGGTCCCCGCGGACGCGCCATCGCATCCACCGCCACCGCCTGAAGTACGTCCACAGCCAAAGGATACGTCCGACGTACATCCGTCACACACGCCGGCTCGAGCGATAAATCGCACAGCTTGCCGAACTTCTCCACCGTCCCCACCAACACAAAAGGCCCCCAACGCGCCGAAAACCGCCCCATCCCCGACGCTACGAGCGGACGATCGATCAGACCCGGTGCCTCCCCAGCCCCGGCCCCATATCCCAGCGCCGTAAGTACGTTGGTCCCCTGAAACTGCGACGGCGGCGTAAGTCCCAGAAGCCCCAAAAACGTGCGCCCAAGATCGACATGACTCGTCGGTGTCGCCACCCGCTGTCCCGCCACAAGCCCCGGAGCTCGCACTACCAGCGGAGTCGCAAGCATCGCCTCGTCCAGCGCCTCGCTCTCGAGAAAAGGAGCCAACGCTGACTCCTGGACCCCCACATCCCCCACCACCACCACCGCCGTATCCCGCTCACGCCCCGTCGCTCGTAAATAGGTCAACAGCCGCCCCAACGCCGCATCGTGAGCATCCACCGCGTTTCCATAAAGCGCCCACGCACGCGTCCTATCCGCATCCGTGAAGCGCTGTGGCACCCGCCGCGCTTTCGCTAGCAGCTCCGCGGCTCGCCGTGGTTCGAGTGTCCCCGTGTACTCCGCTGGAGGCAACAGCCGAAGCTCGTCAGGCGTCGCATCCCACGGTGGATGTCCCCCACGAGCATGGACCACCACCAGAAACCGTCCCCCACGATGCTCTTCGATCCATCGCGTCGCGTCGTCGAATACCTGCGTCGCTGCCCCATCGTCGAGGGGCGTGTGCGCCTGGTACGTGTCCCACCCTCGGTCAAACCCAAAGGCCGGCCCCGTCGTCGGATTCGCCGTGAACATCGCCGTCGCCACCCCCGCCTGGCGCGCTGCATCCACCACCGTCCTCACCGGCCTCGGAAGACGTGCGTCCGGGTCCTCGACAGCATGCGCCCTCGCCGCAAGCCCCGTGAGCATCGACGCTACCCCACCGTTTGCAAAGGGACCGGTCGCCCGATGCGCCTCGAATAGAACCCCCGCCGACGCTAACGCCGTCAGCTCCGGAACGGGACGCGCCCCTCCGTAAAGACCCAGTGTCCTGCTCGCGACACTCCCCAGCACCACCACCACCACGCTCCGCGCCGCCACGAGCGGTTCGTCCCGCGCCAATACGGCGGTCCCAAGTACCTTCGCCTCGGCAAAAAGTACCCGAGCCCCGCGCGGTGCCCTCACCCCCACCAGATCCACCGCCCCCACAAAGCCCGTGTCGCTCCGCACCGGCACCGATACCTCGGTCCATGTGTGCGCCGTCAAATGCGCGCTCCCGACGACATCCGGTGGGGTCCGGTCTCGCAACACTCGAAACTGCACGTCCCCCTCGCCGCTTCCTGCCAACGCCACGAACGCATGAAGCGTCGCCGACGCGGGAAGCCACCCGTTGCACCGTACAAATCCTGGAGCCCTTATCGCCAACGCCCGCCGTGAGATGCCCCCCACCGTCGCGTTGAGCAGCGCATCCTCACGCGTCGGCGCCGCATACGCCTCCGTCGGTTCTCCCGTGCCTACGTGAATCCAGTCGATCTCCGCCAGCGCGTCCCCGGTCCCCCCCACCAAACGCACCGTGAGCTCGTTCGGCCCAGGGATCAACGTCGCCCCTCCACCGCGAGCCACCACCACCCGCGTCTGCCCCCGCGTCAAACGCCACCCCCCCACCACCTTGCCGTTCAAAGTGACCGTCGCCCCCTTCGCCGTCAGCGCCCGCACCCGCGCTTCCACGTACACGCTCCCTTCCGACGTCCCCCCATCCCCCGTCATCTCCACGTCCCCAGCCCAGTAAAAACTTGTCGTGAGGCTCCGCGACGCCACCCTTGACCATGTCGCACCACCATGCTCCACGGCCTGCGGCTCGGGCTGATCAGGACGAGTCCCGAGTCTCGCATGCATGCTTGAATGCCCTAAGTCCAGCAGAATCCCTCGATGCCCAAGCGTGCATTGCTCGGGACGTCCTATCGCATCGATGGCGACCGGACGGGGCAGGGGACGCGACACCGACGCACTCGCACTTGGCCCAGCCTCCGCAGGCCCGCCGCGGGAACACGAGAGCAGCCCACACGCTGCCAGCATCACAAGACTATGGCGAGGCCACCACATCCGAGGCCAGACGCATTTCGAGACGCAACGCACGCAGCTTGCTTACCCGAACCCGCTTCAGGAGTCCCCCTAGTAGCTCGCGGCG
>CAITRH010000568.1 GCA_903894755.1 uncultured delta proteobacterium | reverse complement strand
GGAAACCTTGGGTCGGTCGGTTCGAATGTGCCTACGGTGTTACGTGACCGCCGTGGCCGCGGGGTCGAGGGCTCGAAAAGGGGCTGCCTCTGCTAAAGATAACGCGGTGCGAAGCGACAACTGCCGCGTAGCGGCTTCGTCCAAGAACCATTATGTAAACTAAACAAAATTCCATTCCGCCTTAGACGCAACGGCTTCGGCGCACCTCGATCGTTTGCGCGTGGTCTGCTCACCGCATCGTCTCGCTTGGCGCCCGGGTGCGCATGTCAAGCGACAAATCCATCTCCCCTCCGTCGTCCCCGCGCTCGGTTCCTCCGATCGGCTCCTAACCCCTCGAATTAATAGGGAATCTCCGCGTCCTACGCGCCTTCGCGCCCGACACCGTTCAAGATATGCCTTGCCCGCGCCCTTCGGAAAAGCGATACCTCTGCCCGATGTTTCGCAGTGCTGGGCCCCATTTCGTTGACGCCGCAACATTCCGTTCACGGCGGATCGCCATTGGATTACCTAGCCCCCTCCGCGTTTCAAACGCCGTCCGCGTCGATGAACATGTTGCGGCGGTGCCACTCAAGCGCTTCGATACTGACCTTCGGTCCGCGAGGGAAGGTCGCATGTTTACCGTGAACAGCTGAGAGCCAACCTGTCGCTGCGCTTGAGGAGTGCAGGATGGACCTGGCGACAAGAACGACCAGCTTCTCATCCAAGCACAGTAGGCCCTTGTCAAAGGCCCAGTGATGCACTGGGCATAGGCAGAGGGAATTTGCAAGACTGTCGGCACCTCGTTTGCCCCTCGGGATGACGTGGGCAGCCTCCATAGCACTTGCGTTGTCTACTTTATAGCTTGCGCCGCAGACGCAACAAGTGTGGTCGTACGCTAGCAGAGTCAGCATCCGGAAGGCGGCATCACGCCCAAAGCCGCCTCGCGTCCCGCTCTTTCGCACCGCAACGACGTCGACCAACGCATCACGTTGTCGGGTAGAAACTGCAGATTGCTGGACGAGGCGTTCAAACGCGAGCAGCGGTCTCTTGTTTTGCGACTCTGTGTCGACAAGTGATGTAATCGTCCCTTCGATCCAGTCCCCAACGCTCAGCACAGAACCGATGTGGCCTTTGCCGGGCATCACCGAGCGTGCCTCCAGATATACGCCACAGTTGTCCGCAACAAGAACTATGGCGCCGCCGGGAAGGAGGCGGACCACCTTTCCGACCATCCTCTCCCCAACTTTGGCTCCTGGAACCTTCTCGCGAACCGGACTCGTCTCCGGCTCAAGTTTTCCAACCGGGATACCTTTCGAAGGTCTTTCCGTCGTGAGCCGCAACTGGAGCGATTGGCCGATTGAAAAGTGCTGAGTGATGTCGAGCACGTCATTGCATTCCAAACGCACCAGGTGGCCCCTGCCGACGTGCACATAGAGGATGTTCCGAAGCATCTGATCTTTTTTTCGGGTCGAATCTGGACGCCAAAAAACAATGGTGCCCTCTAGTACTTCTTTGCTGCTATCGGGCGTATGTGGCAATGGAGACGCGGGAAAGCGCATGACACGGTGTCCACTCGAAGTCATATCGCGTGTTGCGATTAGAGCGACGACCTTACCCTCGGCAAGTAGCCCGGTTGCAAAGAGGATCTCGTATCTTGACCATGGTCCAGACTTGTTTTCCACGACCCCAAGGCCCACGGGAGTTTCCACGAGCGCATAGAACTCGTTGGATTTCGCAATCTCATAGTCGCGTCCTGTGCGGTCAGGCGTAGTCCCATTCAATTGAGAGTCGGCGACTCGAAAAGCCCTGGGACTCAGTTCTGGATATCCGGTCCGCTGGTCCATCCCAACAAAGGCGCCGGTCACTCGCTCGCCAACGGCGAGATAAGCGCTAATTGGCGGCGCCAGAAAGGATCCAGAGAGTTGCGATATGTGCACGATCGCTCTTCCGACACTGTCGTCGAGGTCGATAAGTGCTATAAATTGCGCAAGTTCCGCAACAACGCCGGACATGATGGTGCCTGGCACAAGATGTCCAATGTTCATTGAGTAAGCATAGCGATATCGGCGCGGGCGATGAACATGCGACTCGCTGAAATCAACGCCCGGACGCTGGAACAGCAACATCGGCTGGGGCGAGCAGGCAGTGTTCAGCGAGCACCCGACGGACACGCGCAATCGTCCCGGCGCATTGGGGATACCGCTCTTCGAACGCGGCGCGCTCAGTCACCGGGCACTTCCACTGAGCCTGCAGGCACTCACGCAGAAGGCGCTTGTACAGGGACTTCTGGATCCCAACCAGCGTCCTGCGAGCCGTGAGTGGGCAGATGCGCTGGGGAACACGCTGGACGAGTTGTTCCCCTGCTCGCGGTGCAAGCAGATTGTACCGTTTCCTAGCTGGGAGGCTCCGCAAGAGCGGCGCTGTCCGCTCTGCGGGGCGAGCTTTCCGCGACCGCATCCTGCAGTGCTGCAACTCTACGAGGAGAGGGGACGTGGGAACTTCGTGGCTATCGAGCGACGTGTGGTGCTGGGAAATGGCTTCCGCGTTTACCCAGACGTTGTGAATGCTGGTCAGGCTGTCCCACTGTCGCGAAGGGGGGTTGCGCCGGCGGGCCACATGGAGTGGGACGGTGTGCGTGGATGCTATGCGCTTGTCCTGGACACGGATTCGGAGTGGACAGTGCGGTCGCCGGACGGGTCGGGCCGCATCTTGGCGACGCGAGGTAAGGGACTTCCTCTTGTCGTAGGCCACTATGTGCGCTTCGGCGATGGCGGCCGCATGGGAATTGTGCTTCCGTGATCGGTGGACCATGAGTGACTCCCTTTCGCAGCCAAAGCTTGATGTTCTCGTTCCGGTCCTGGGTCCACTGGCGGGCCGGGTAGCGGAGCACGGTGAGCTTGATGACGATGACCTAACAGACCTCCTGATACCGGCCCGACTCGAACAGGCCCCGTGGGCCAATGAGGAGGTGCGGTTGTGGACAGCGTACATGGTGCGGTATCGCGGGCAAGGTGGCAAGCAGGACAAGTTGGTACGTGCTCTTCGGGGACGTGGGGTTCCAGAGGCTTCTGCGCACCTGGCAGCAGAGCGGGTGTGCCGGGCCGTTGCGGAGCCCAGAGCGGACTATGGAACGGTGGTGGCGCCAATCGAATGGGAACCAGAGGTCCTGGCGTTTGGGGAGCTGGTGTCAGGACAGGCTGCGAGGGTGTCGCTGCGGGTGGCGGGCGGACCTGGCACGTTGGAGGCACCAGATGGGATTTCAGTGACGCCGCGGAGCTTTGGTCCAGGGTGGACTGAGGTTGTGGTGACAGTGGCAGGGCGCAGCGCTGGCCAAGCAGTGATGACGGAGATTGCGCTGCGTGCGGGGAGCGAGACGCGGAAGGTCGAGGTGTTCGGCCGTTGGGTGGAACCAGTGGGATGGGTCTCGTTGCCTGAGCCCGTGGTGCAACAGCGCGGAGCGGACGTTGAGGCGAGCGTCACGGGGGAAGAGGCGGCAGCAGAGCACGGGGGTGACGTAGAGGTGGCAGGGGCGGGAGGGCCATTGCGGATACAGGTACCAGCAGGGTCGAAGGATGGGAGCCGGTGGCGGTACGCAGGGCTTGGGACTGCGGGGACGGGTGGAGGCGCAGCGGGAGACCTGAACGTGACGGTTCGGGTGTCGAAGACACCGAATACGTTCCGTGCTGCCGGCCTGGAATGGCAGACGCAGCCTGCCGACAGGGAAATGACTTGGGAGTCTGCCAAAGCGTATGCCCAGGGGTTGGCGCTCGACGGGGGCGGTTGGAGGCTCCCGACGAAAGACGAGCTCCTGGCACTGTACGCGACCAAGTCGTTCGGTACCGCTGCATTCCCAGGCATGGATAGCGGCGTCTATTGGTCTTCTTCCGCGGTGGCTGGCTTGTCCGGCGGCGCGTGGGACGTCTTCTTCGGCTACGGCTACTCCGACGACGTCGTCGTGGGCGACATCAATCGCGTTCGTTGTGTTCGCTGAGGAGGGGGGTTGTTTCGACTGTTTGACTTTTCGACTCTTTGCCTCTCGCTGGGTCCTCTCTGCACTATTATCAGGTCGACCATGACGCGGCGGTCTTCCGTGGTAGAAGGTCTGCAGTCGTGAAAGCGCGCATCTACATTGAGACGTCGATTCCGAGTTTCTACTTTGAAGTGAGGTCCGAAGCCCAGATGGTGGCCCGGCGGGACTGGACCCGGGCGTGGTGGGACGAATGCTCGGCGACGTGCGAGTTGGTTACGAGCCTTGCTGTCGTGGAGGAGCTCCAGCGAGGTGATTTCGCTGCGCGGCAAGACTGCCTCGCGCTGATCGCCGACCTCCCAATCCTGGCGGTCGAGCCTCCGATCCTCGAGATTGTGCAGTCGTACATTGCCCGCCGCGTCATGCCTGCCGACCCGGTCGGAGATGCGCTGCATCTGGCGTTAGCATCGTATCACCGGTGCGACTTTCTGGTCACATGGAATTGCAAACACCTGGCCAACGCCAACAAGTTTGGCCAAATCCGTCGTGTCAATGGCCTTCTTGGCCTGTGGACGCCAGCGTTGGTCACGCCGCTCGAACTGCGAGGAGAGTGAAATGAAAACCGATCAAGCCATCGAGGCGGTTCGGGATGCGCGCCGAGAGATCTCACGGGAGTTTGACAATGATCCCGCTCGGCTCATTGCCCACTACATGGAGCTCCAGAAAGACCTCCACGGGCTGCTCCTCACCGGGCCCGAGGGGGATACGCCGCCACGGGTGCTTCCGGTAGTCTGCGGAACGCCGCGCGGTGCTATGATTTTCCTCGAGGATCGCAACAAGTCCGACACGCAATAACCTCTTAGCTCGCTCAAACCCTTTGACGCTCCGCCGGGAATGCGCATTGTGCTTCCGTGATCTCCAACCAAACGTGTCTATTGTCAGGTCGACCATGAGTGACTCCCTTCCGCAGCCAAAGCTTGATGTTCTCGTTCCGGTTCTCGGTCCACTGGCGGGCCGGGTAGCGGAGCACGGTGAGCTCGATGACGATGGGTGCAGAATTGGCCATATCGCGCCCGCTGAGCTCCGTTAATCCGAGGTTTTTGGACACGCAAGCGCATCCATTAGTCAACTTCTGAACGGCGATCGG
>CAITRH010000567.1 GCA_903894755.1 uncultured delta proteobacterium | reverse complement strand
TCGTCTTCGAGCGAGGGGGGAGGAGAGCCTCGTGCACCACTGTTCCGAGCCCCCTCTCTCGAAGACGATCTTCCTTGCCCGCATGGGCAAGGAAGATGTCGAGGGAGAGGGGGTTGGGGGTGAGGTCTGCGCGAGCGGAAACCTGCGGTTTTCAAGATGGTTTTGGTTTATAGTCGCGCCGTGTTCGATTGGACTCGTGCGCTACCCTATGCCGTACCCCCCTTACTCAGCCTGCTCGTGGCACTTTTTCTAGCTTCCATCACGACGCGCGGAGAGCGCCAGCGGGGAACCTTCCTCCTAAAACTCTGCTGCCTCGGCTTTTCCGCTCTTTACGGTTATCGGACCCTCGCCACAGTGGTCACGTCGCCGCAGACGGCGCTGACCTTGTGCCGCGTCGGTCACTTCTTCTTCGTCCCGGCGATGCCGATGGCCGTGGCGTTCGTCCGCGAGACACTTGCGCTGCGCCGCCACGCATGGGTCGAACGCTTTTTCTACGTCACCGCGGCATGCGTATGGCCGCTCGTGCCGACCCGCTATTACTTCGCAGGGGTCGAACTGCGCCACTATGGGTTTTCCGCCACCGCAGGTCCAGCGTTTCCTCTATTCGTCGGGTTGGCCGTGGCTGCCATTGCCTACAGCGCCGGTGCGCTGGTCTTTCGATTGCGACAAGGACCCACGGAGGAGGTCCGTCGACATCTGCGGTTTCTCCTGGGAGGCCTTGTGACGAGCGCCTTTCTCACGTCCCTCAACGCGCTGGCCGTTGCGGGCCTGGAGTTCTATCCCCCTGGCAATTTCGGCTTTATTTCCCTCAGTGTTGCGGCCTACGGCATTCTGGAGCATCGGCTGCGTCAGACGACGCAGGCACTGGTCAAGAAAGGCACGCTCGCACGGGGCCTGGTGGCCTTGCTCTGGCTCTCCTTGGCGCTGGCTGTCGGGCTCTGGCTCTTGTGGCCTCAAGTGTTTCGTGCTGACCGGTGGCCCCATTTGCTGCGGTTCGGGATTCCCTCACTGCTGTCTTGCCTTGTGAGCTTCGTCGTGGCGAGCTTCTGCATCTTCGCGGAAGCCGGGAGGCCACGACCTTTCTGGTGGGCATTCTCTGCGCCCTATGGGGTCTGCTCAGTCTGGACATCACCCTGGTCATGGTGGTGGCCCAGGCCTCCACGGCGCTCGCCATCAGCCGTACGGACCACCTTCTGTTCGTTTTTTTCCTTCCCGTTGCAGCCCATTTGGCAACAGCGCTCCTTGGGAACAAGCCTGGAGTTCCTGTCTTTGGGCTCTATGCCTTCAGCATCGTGTTGCTTCCGCTGACGCTGACGAGCGCGTACATTCCGCGCATGGCGAGCCTTCCCATTGGCTACTTTGCCGAGAGCGGCTGGGCCTTCTCCCTGTTCGGCGCCGTCGGAGTGTTGGGCATGCTGTACTTTGCCGTTCTTCTCTTGCGCGCCCATCGCCGCGAGCCTGAAGGGGAGCAACGTTCCCGACTCCTCTGGGTGGCCATGGTGTATCCAATCACCGCTGCACTACTCGCCGGAAACCTCGGTGTGTTGCATGGCTTCTGGACCTACCCGCCGAGTGCGTTCTTGTTCTTGCCGTCCCTGGGCATCGGCTACGCGGTGCTGCGCCACGACATGGTACGCATCGACCGGTACACCCGGAGCATGCTTGTTCGGGGGGTGGTGACCGGGGTCGTAGGCCTTGGTTACGCGCTGTTGGTGGGGGCTACCGTGATCCTGCTCGAGCCGGTGCCCATGGAGCGCATCGTGACAGGGCTGTACCCTTACGGGCTTCCCCCGCTGCTCACGGTGCTGGTGAGCGCGCTGCTCGCCTGGGTGTCGTTGCGGATGGTTCGGCGGCAGCGCGAGCTCCTGCTCTTCTCCCTCAACTGTCTGATCTTCTCTGCGTTGAACCTGGACATTCTGCTGCAGATGCTGATCGACGATGGCACAATTTGCCTGACCTTGTCACGTCTCGACAACGCGCTCTTTGTTGCTTTTCAGCCCGCGTTGGGACTGCATCTGGTCTGGGCCATCGTGCAACAGGGACCTCGCCGACGGCAGCTCTTCGCCCTGTACGGGCTGGCAGTGCTCACCATTCCTTTCGTGGCGTTCAGTGACCTGTATTTCGTGAGCTCGCAGCACTTCTACTGGGGTTACTTCTCGCAGGGAGGGGGCCTGTTCACAGTCCTTGGCATCTTTTGGTCGACGATGCTGGTGTCCGCAGGCAGCGTTCTCGTACGTGGGTACCAGCAGTCACATGACGTGGAGCGGCGTTGGCGTCTGAGCGTGTACCTTGGGGGATGGCTTTTTTCCATTGCGCTCATGTTTGGCAACTTCCCGGCCCTGAACGGGGTTGGCCTCTACCCGCTCGGAACCTTTGCCTTCATGCCACTTGTGGTGATGGCTTACGGACTGCTGCGAGGCGATCTTCATGATGCGCTACGGCTGATCCGAACGGTACTGTATTGGGCGGGGATGCTGCTGTGTACGATGGTGCTGGCGTTCCTGCTGCTCGGTCGGCGTGGCAGCTATGGACACTCTTTTCTCCTCGCGCTCGCCATTCCGATTGGGCTGCTGTCGTGGGGGACCTTCTCGCGCGCGCTTCTTGGGCTCTTCTTCGGAAGGCGCGACGAGGAGCTGCGGGGCGAAATGGTGCTGCTCGTCGACCAGCTTTCCCAAGCGACCAACGCGACGACCTTGGTCGACATGCTTGCGGAGGGCCTCTTTGGGTCGCTGGACGCGCGCAGTGTGACCATGCTTCTTGAGGTTCCAGCCGCCGACGTCTACTTCGGCGCTTCCAAGCATCGGAGCGAGCATGACTTTTCCCTGGCGAACGTAGAGCACTCCAAGTTTCGCAGCCTGGTGCTCCCGCGGACCCATCCCATCGTGCGGGTGCTGCAGGAGGAGCGCAAGTTGATGCGGCAGGAGGAACTTGCCAAAGCGCTGTTCGACCGTCGCATCACGCTGCCGTCGGACGACTGGGTAACGCACACGGAATGTTTTCTTCCTGTTTTTTTCAAGACCCAGCTCGTGGCGCTGGTCGCGATCAACCCGAGGAAAGATGGCCGCTTCTACGACGGGGTGGAGGTAGATTTTCTGCAGCGTCTCGGTGTGAACCTGGCGCCATTGATCAAGCATGTGCAACTCCTCGAGGACCTGGAACAGACCGTTGCCGAGCGTACCGAGGAGCTTGAGCAGCTCAATGCGGTAGCGCGCAAGGTCAACGCCACACTTGATCTGGAGCAAGTCTTGGGCACGATCACCGAGGCGCTGCACATGGTGTTGCCCTTCGACCAGCTTGCTGTGGAGCTCCTCGACGAGGCCACGAAGACGTTGGTATTTCGGCGGTCTCTCGTGGCGAGTGCCCCGTCTTCGGCAACACTGCAGCGTCCGTCGACGTCGCGACTTCGGATTAGCGCTGCAACGTTGTCGGAAGCACTTTCTACGTCACGCCCGCCCCCCTCTGCCGCCTCGCCGTCAGCAATCGATCTGGAGGGGCGGACGCTGTCCTGCTGTCCCCCGGTGCATTCGGTGTTGCAAGCGAAGGGGTACTTGATATGCCCTCTCGAGGTGCACGGCGTGCTCGTGGGGCGCATCACCTTCGGAAGGCGCCAGGGACCGCTGCTGCTTGGCCCCGACGAGCTTCAGAAGGTCCGCAGGTACATTCCGCAGATTGCAACGGCGGTCAACAACGCGCGCCTTTACGAGACCTTGCGAACAACGCGTGCGGAGCTGGCGGAGACGGAGAAGATCGCTGCCATGACGCGCACGTTCGAGAAGTTCGTACCGCGTCAGTTCCTGCGTCGGGTGGCGAAAGACGGCCTCGAACGCATCGAACTTGGAGTTGCCAAGACCGAAGAGCTGACCATGCTCTTTGCAGACCTGCGCTCGTTCACCGCCCTGTCCGAGCTGCTCGCACCGCAGGAGCTGCTGAACTTCTTGAACGCCTATTTCCGGCGCGTCAACCACGCCGTGCGCCAAAGCCATGGCTTCGTAGACAAGTTCGTAGGGGACGCCGTCCTGGCGCTGTTCGACCGTTGCGCCCCTGAAGGAGTTGTGCTGCATGCGGAAGATGCGCTGTGCGCGTCCATTGCGATGCAAAAGGCGGTACAAGAGTACAACGTACAGCACAAGGACAGGACCATTGCGAGCGGTATTGGAATCCACACGGGAAACGTGGTGATTGGGACCGTTGGGGCGCAGGACCGGATGGACTCGACGGTGCTGGGCGATGCAGTCAATGTAGCGTCGCGGCTCGAGAGCCTTTCCAAGCGCTATGGCGCGAGCATCTTGGTGAGCGGGCAGACGCTGGATCGGGCGCGGTCTGTCGAGGAGTACTTCGCTCGGGAGATCGACTTGGTGCGGGTCGTAGGAAGGAAGGAGCCGGTCAGGATTTTCGAGATTTGTGCAAGCGACCCAGAGCCGGTGCGCAGGAGCAAGCTGGAGGCGGGAAAGTACCTTCAAGAGGCACTCGCCTGCCGGCGTCAAGGGGATTGGACTGCGGCCCTTGCGGTGCTCGAGCGCGGAGTGAACACACTACCAACGGATTCGGCACTGCTTGTCCAGCTCCGTCAGTGCCACGACAGCAACCGAGTGGCGGATGGGTCGGTGGAGCTCGAACAGAAGTAGGCAGGAGGGGGATTGCTCCTTGCGGCCAGCCGTCGCGGCAAGCTGCTACCTCTGGACCGTCTTCTTGTAGATCCTGGCAACGTCATCGACCGCCTCGAACCTATCGGCCACCGACGAGAACTACGTCGGGGTGCTCCTCCATGACGGCCAGTGCTTGCTCGCCGTTTGCTGCCTTGAGCGGATTGATTCCGTGGCTCGCGAGCAGTTTTGGGAGCCGTTTCCGCTAGAACATCGATACAGGGGATCTGGGGTGGCGTTTCCGCGTAGCCAAGGCATTCCAGGGGGGCGTTTTCGCCGCCGCCCTCGAGTCACGAGCTTCGTTCACCGGGCCGAACGCGCACTGCGGGCGCAGTGTCGATGAACATCGGGCTAGCTAGCTAGGAAGGGCGAGCGAGGAAAACTCTGCTCGATGTTTCGCCGGGATGGGGCCATCATGTCGACGCCGCAAAGCAATGAAAACCTACACCGTCGGTACATCCGTGTTCGTCGCAGTGCTCGCCCTGCTGGCAGCCGTCGTTGCGCTCCGCTTCTCCAGGCTGATCGACCCCGACGCGCTCGGCACCGAACGTTGGGCCCTGGAGCTCCAGGGGGGCGTGTTCCGCACCGAATTGATGCTCGGGGATTCGAGTCCGCAGCTCGTTCGACCCAGGGAGTCGCTGGAACGGACAGAACACGCCATGCAAACCATGGAGCGCAGCGTTTCCTCGCAAATAATGGAACGTGAAGCAGCCGACCTCGAGGTCCACCTGCGGCGTTGGCGCGAACTGGTTCAGAAGACCCTGGAGCTCCGAGAGGGGAATGCCGGCGAAACGCTCTTCGAGACGCTGCGCAGGGAGCGTCAAGAGGCTCGAGAGCGGCTGCTCGAACGGATCGCGAGAACGCAAGATGTGCAGGAGAAGGCCGAAGCGGAGCAATACTTCGCCATGGTCGCACTGATACGGAAGGGGCTCGGCGGCGTGGCGGTCCTGGCTGGACTCGCAGCTTTCTTCTCCCTCGTCCATGTCTTGCTACTCGCTCGAAGCGCCCCGGTGGCGATGGACACACCCGCCGCATTGCCGCTGGCCGTGTCGTCCGCGACCCAAGTTTCCCGGGACGCGACCACGATCACCAAACCCATCAACGATCAACTCGAGGTCGCGGTCCACGTCGAGGTGCGACCTCGGCGGTAAACCACGCCCATCTCGAAACCCGCCATTCCCGCCAACCTCCGTTTTGGCCTGCGGTTGCCTGCTCACGTACTTTGACCACGAGCCGCGCCTGGTCGTGACTTACCGGCACTCGGGCCTGACGACCTTGACGCCGCGATCATCCATGTAAAACGGGTGCGAGCAATCTGGCTTGGGAGCCGCCTGTGACGGGGGCGGGGCCGGCATGGGCGCGGGGATCTGGGGTGGCTTGCGTCGGGCCGACGCGGTTGGTGCCACGATGGGTGTCGCTGGGGCAGGCTGCGGAGCGCTGCGGTGCAGTACCAGTTCGATGGGGCCATCGACGCTTGCATCGAACTCTCGGGTGGCAGGGTCGTAATCAGGCGCTTCTGCACGAAGATGGTGCTTGGTCCCGTCGGCGGATATCTGCACAGTTGCAGGGTTTCCGACAGACTGTTCGTCAAGAAGCACCCGAGCATGGACTGGCAGGGCAGAAACGCGAAGGCTCACCATTCTTGGCTCTCTGGACGAAGCGAGAGGGACGAAGCTGGAGGCCGCCGGTTTGGGTCGACTCGACGGCCACAGAACGACGCCAAGCCCAACGCAGAGCACCGCCGCGCAACCAAGTACGCCAAGCATCCATCCGCGCAGTCCGCTGGGTCGGCGGTTCTGGTTGGTGTGCGAGGACGCGGGGTACGGAGCCGAGGTACGTTCCGAAGGGACGCCCCCAATGGGCATGCGAACAACCGCTCTTTCCAAGTTTTCGCCCGGCGATGGGCCCTCATGTTCAACGAGTTGGGTGGCGTCGAGTCCCAAACGGTCCGTCGCCCAAAGGAGAGCGTGGGCTTTGTAGGACACCGACAGATCGCTCGGAATGCCGTCCATCAAGGGGAGGGAAACGCTCGCGGGCAGCCCCTTGTCGGGTTGCACCGAGTTGCGACGGCGCATGGCGTCGCGGAAACCTGTCTCCGACGTGATGGGGCAGCCTTCGAGGATCTGGTACGTTTCCGCAATCGCATTTTTCATGGCTTGCGCGTCGGGCCAGCGCTCCTCGGTGCGCTCCCGGAGCGCCCGATCGATCAGGGCGACGAGGGACGGGGGTGCGTCGGGCATCACCTCGGCGAGCGAACGGAGATAGCCGACATCGCCACGCGGAGTCTGACCCGACACGAGGTGGAACAACGTTGCTCCCGTCGCGTAGATGTCGGCCCGGTGGTCGAGTAGGTCCTGACGTCCGAAAATTTGCTCGGGGGCCGCATACGCGGGGCTCCCCATGGTCATCTGTGAGGTGGTCTTGATGCCGTCGCTGTCGCGAAAGCGGGCGATGCCGAAATCGAGGACCTTCAGCTCGCCTTTGCGGGTAAGAAACAGGTTTCCGGGTTTGATGTCGCGGTGGATAATCCCACGCGCGTGAGCTGCCGCCAGTACGTCGCAGAGTTGCCAACCGAGCGCAAGCGCCCAACCGGGGGCGATGCGCCCTTGCTGGGAGGCCTGCAGTTCTTGCAGACTCTGCCCATCGAGCAGCTCCATGACGACGAACGGGCGCCCGTCCTCCATCACGTCGTCGTCATCGACGCGCACCACGCCATCGTTCCACAGCGTTCGCGACGTATCCCTCCTTGGCAAAACGCGAAACGATTTCAGGCTTGTCGGCACATTCGGGGAGCAGCATCTTGATGGCGACCCGTTTGCCGTTACGGTGGACCCCCTGGTAGACGACCGCCATGCCGCCCGTGCCCAAGACACGATCGACTCGGTACTTGCCGCGAAGCCACGTGCCTGTCACGTCTTGCCTGCGATCAGCCATGGCTGCCTCGAACGGAGCGAGCTTTCCATCGTTTCGTCACTGGCATCGTTTGTTTGATCTTCGCACCGTGCTGCCCAGATGCACCGGACCGAGCGCGCAGTCAATCACGGATACGGCGGGCGCGCAACAGGCCTCAGTCACGGTACCAAGACCTCGACCGGCACGACGCTCCCCGTCGTGGCCGCAGCGGGACCGAGCTGCCCTTTGTCGTTGGCTCCGAAGCAGAACACGCGATGGGATCCGCTTAGAACGCAGGTATGCGCTTGCCCGGCCGCGAGGTCCACCAGTGCCGACAGCGCTGTCCCTTGCCCGTCGACCACGTTGACAGGTTTGGCGCTGATGGTCCCGACCGGGTTGCCGAGTTGCCCCTCCGCGTTGTTGCCCCAACACCACGCACGACCATCGCGTGCGAGCGAACAGCTATGTTTGGCCCCCAACGTCACCCTCACCATGTCTCCGAAGCCCGCAGGCACGAAGACGCCCGTGAATGCCTGCACTACCTGCCCGACCCCCGTTGGCCCATTGGTTCCGAGCTGGCCTTTGTCGTTCGAGCCGACACACGCGATCTGACTGGGCTGCCTGACAATGCACGTGTGGTTGGCCCCCCCCGCGATGGCTGCGACACTCGTTTCCTGCGAGAGCGCAACAAAGTTGTAGGTGCACTGATTCAGGGAAAGGTTGTCGCATTGCGATGTGGTCTGGGTTTGCGAAATGCCGAGGGCGAAGCTCTCGTTGTTGCCCGTGCAGAACAGTCTTTCCAGGCTCGTCGCGACGCACCCATGTTGTTCGCCCAAGCCGGCCACCGCCACGTCCGTCGGGCTGGTGATCCGCTGAGGGCTTGCCTGCACCGCGCTATTGCCTAGACCGAGCTGACCTCGAAGGTTGGTTCCCGACGCCCACAGCTCGTTCCTCGTCGTGCGGACCAACGTGAAGCGATAGCTCGCGTAGACCGCTTCGACGTCGCTTACACCCAAGACCTGCATGGGTACAGGGTACGGGGTCAAGTCGGGAAGCACGACGCCGAGCCCGAGCTGGCCGGACGCGTTGCTCCCCCAGCACCAGAGGGTGCCGTCGGTTTTCACGGCACACGCGTGATCAAAGCCGACAGCAAGGCTCTTGACGTCCGTCAGGTTCGCAACGGGGGCTGGCGTAGCTTGCGTACAAGGCGCCTGTGCGCACGCCGTGCCACTGCCGGTCTGGTTCGAACTGGCGTTTCCCCAGCAGTAGACCACTCCGGTCTGAAGCAACGCGCACGTGGTGGCAGCCTCCTGCGACGACTGGATGGCCGTAACTAGCACGCACTGACTGTTCTCGCATTTCCTGCACGTATTGCCGCAGACGCCGCAGTTGTTGGGGTCTGAGCGAAGGTCTGCCTCGCATCCATCGTTGGGGTCGTGGTTGCAGTCCTCGAACCCCGTCCTGCACTTGCCCCGCACGCATCGACCGTCGGAACAGGACGTCTCGGTGCCCGGAGACGAACACACATTGTCGCATTGGCCGCAGTGGCTAGCGTTCGTCTTGAGGCTGGTTTCGCATCCATCTTCGGGGACCCGGTTGCAGTCGTCGAAACCCGCCCTGCACGACGCCACGAGGCATTCGCCTGCGGGGCCACACGTCGGCAATCCGTTGTCGATGCGGCAAGGCTGCCCCCCACACTCGCCGTTGCTCATCGAGTCGAAGGAGTGGGTGAGCGTGCACGCCGCGAGCGCAACGAAAACTACTGCTTTTATTGCTCGCATGGAAACCTGAGTCGTAAGAGGCCGTGAAACATATGGGTTAGAACGTACCGACGAGATGCACGCTCTGCGCTCCCGCCGACCAGTCGGGCACAATGCGTAACGTGGCTTTCTGTTCCGGCACCTCGGGTCGTGTCAGGTAGAACCCGAATGCACCGAGGGTGCCGACGATTGCCACCGCAAGGGAGACATCCGCTGCAACGAAGAGGGAACGCGCCGAAGCGGTCTGAGCGTCGGTGCAAAAAGGGGCGCAGCTTGTCCGCAGACTCGCGTACTTGTTGGTTCCGAGGATAGCCAGGGTGCCGAAGCCAAGGAAGCCCGCGACGCCGACGGCCGCAGAGCCCCAGGTCATGGCGGAAATGGGCCGATGGCGAGGGGCTGCAACGACTGGGGAAGCCGCCTGGGCCTTGGGGGTTCGAAAATCGGCAACTACAGTGCGTCTCTTCTCCCCCTCCTTGACAACCATACGCATCTCACGCTCTTGGCCCTTGAGGACAAACCGGATGACGTGCGAGCCCGGGTCGACCTCGAGAGACTTGCCGTCAAGCCGTATCGCCATCGGAGCCCCATCGAGGGTCACCACGGCCTCGCTCGCGTCCCCCTCGTCGGTCATCGCCTGAAGGACGACCGTGGGAATGGCGCGCTCGGCCTCCTCGGCCCAGACCACGCAGTCGTCCTGGATGAATTGCGGGCAAGTGCCTTGGGCACAGACCCGTGCAACGTCGCGAGCCGCACGGGGGTTCCCCTCCCGCTTCTTGAGTTGGGCCTGCTCATGGGACTTGTAGCAGGCCTGTTTGTCCTGCGCGCGCACGACACTCGGCGTGACCCACTCGAGAGCGATCAGGAGAACTGCCCACTTTTTCATGAGATGCCCCTGCGCCGACGATGCGCAAAGGCAATGGCCGCGATCCCCAGCAGCCAGACCTGCCAGGTGGCTCCGCGCCGATCCGAGCGGAACGATCCCAGCGAACAGCCACTCGAACTCGCAGGGGCCGTTTGCCCAGCATCGGGCGACACCGTTATGTCGGTCATCACGTCCGTTGCTGGTGCGGCATCACCGGGGGCGTCGGGGGCGTCGGGCCCGGTTTCGTTTGGGCTGGCGTCCCCGGTCGTTGCACTACAAACCCCTGCTTGGCATATCCCATGGGAGCAGGGGGAGTTGTGCGAAACAGGCGCGCAGGCTCCTCGGTTCGTCGGGGTGTCGCAGCGCTTGCACTCGCCACAGGACGTCGCTTCGCAAC
The DNA here is from genome assembly GCA_903894755.1 of uncultured delta proteobacterium. Taxonomy (GTDB): domain Bacteria; phylum Myxococcota_A; class Polyangia; order Polyangiales; family Polyangiaceae; genus CAITRH01. The sequence goes on along the minus strand of CAITRH010000567.1, from coordinate 1,818 downwards.
ATACCCCATCGACACAGGTTCCCGACGGGCAGGAGCTTGCTGCATCGGCGTCACAAGCGGCCCCACGGGTGTAGTACTCCCAGGTTTCGTCCGAGTTGGGGTCCGCCCAGCCGCCGAACCCCACCACATGTCCGCGCAGCGCATCCGTCGCGAGCTCCATGCCCACCCGCGCTTCCGGCGCGCTGGCCGTAGCGACCTGGGCCCAGTCGATCCCGTCGAACTCCCAAGTGTCCCCGAGTCGATTGCAGTTTTTCGCGACGTCGTCGCAATACGTGAGCGTGCCGGAAACCACGCCCCAGCCCCCAAACGCGATGGCGCGATCGCGACGGGCGTCGTAGGTGAAGCCGAAGGTCGTTCGTCGAGGTGGCTTGCTAGCGGGAGTGAGCTCGGACCAGCTCGTGCCATCCCAGACCCATAGGTCGTTCATGGGGCCGTCTCTCAGAACTCCGCCGTCGGTGTAGTTCACCGGATCGCTGCCCCAACCTCCAAAGAGGAGGACACGCTGCCGTTTCGAGTCGTAGACCATGCGGGCGTTGTTTCTTGCGGGCGGTAACGTCGTCGAAGCCTTTTTGGTCCAGACCCACACGCTTTCCCCAGCGGATGCGAGCACCCATGTTTCGCGCAGGTTCGAGTTGACCAGTCCGGCGTCGCTCGGTGTCCCCATTTCGCCCCCGAACAGGACCATCTGTTGCCGCGCCTCATCGTAGGCCGTCGCTGCGTTCCTTCGGCCCGTCAAATCGGCAGGTGTGGTGAGGTTCGCCATCGAGGTCCATGCGTTGCTTGTGTAGTCCCAGGTCCAGGTGTCGTTGCAGTAGCCACCGACGCAGCCGGAGCCGTCGCCGCCTTGCGCCACCATCGAACCTACCGAGGCATGGAAGACGAGAGCCATGTTCGAGCGCGTCGACATGGGCCCCTCGGCAGGGGCGAGGGTCGACCACAAGGCGCCGTCCCACGCATACGTCGAGCCCGCGAGTACCACGACTCTGTCGAGCCGCGGATCGAACACGGCTCTCGCGATGCCGGCGGGGGGTTTGGTCCCGCAGGTTGACAGGCAGCCTTTCTGCCAGACCCGAGCCTCCACGGTTGGACCGAGGAGCACCGGAAGCGCAAGTCCAGCGCGCGAAAGGTGGGGCTCGGCTTCGTAGGCGAGGGACGGCCGAACAGGCCCCGCTTCGCAACCGCATGCAAAGGCGGCGAAGAAGGCGAAGACGAAGGGTAGACGACGCATGGAACCTCCATCGAGACACTGCCACAGCCGAGGCAAAGTTGGCGACGTGCTCCGAGTGCGGACCGGTTGGCTCGAGGAAGCGTTCCGAAGCGGTGGTACGAGAGGGAAATCCATGGGCAGTAGTGCTTACCATACCTGCAAAAGGGGCGACATCGTCGTCTGGCCCCTTCTTTGGGGCGAAAGATGTTTGATCCGTCCCCCTTCGACGCGGTCCTTGAGGGCGGTGGTCACCTCACGCTAGAAAGAGCCAGGGACGCTACCCCTCGACGCCTGGCATCCAACCGCGTAGCCTCACGCAAAAGGAGTTGCAAATATGGAGCAATCCTCGTTCAAGCACGTTACGGAAACTGGCTATAGAGCACTCGCCGACGAATTCAACCAGGGCACCTGGGCCACCGTCGACATCACCCCATTCGTGTCCCCAACGGAGAGACGGATCGGAGGGGTAGCTCTGGTGTATTTATTTCCTAGTAGCTCGCGGCGGAAGTCCTTGGACACTCCGGAGCAGCCGAGCCCGCGACACCCGCTACCCAGGGTTACCCACCCTGGGCTGATTTGACTCGCCCCTTCGGGGCTGCCGATCAACGCTC
>CAITRH010000566.1 GCA_903894755.1 uncultured delta proteobacterium | reverse complement strand
CGATCAACTCACGTGGTGCTTTCCAGCACGTCCCCTTATGCAACGAGAAGCCCTTGCGTTGATTGGCAGCCCCGAAGGGGCGAATCAAATCAGCCCAGGGTGGGTAACCCTGGGTACCGGGTGTCGTGGGTGTCGTGAGTGGTGTCGTGGGTCGGACCGTGGGTCGGACCCGGTTCGGACCCGGTCTGGACCTGCGGTTTTCAAGATGGTTTTGCTCTAAGGACAGCGCGCCCGCAAAGACTTGGCCTAAGGACAGCGCGCCCGCAAAAACTGAACCCCCTCGTCGTTCCGGAACGCAAACACCACCTCGCCCGTGTCTGTCACGGCAAAGTCGCGAAAGGTCTCCTCGGCCGACGTACTCGCTGCAAAGGTCGCAGTCCCTAGCAGCGCGCCTCGTTCAGGCTCCAGACAGAGCACCTGGATCTCTGGGGCTCGTCCAGGCAACTCCAGCTCCGCTGCCGTGTAAATGATCCCGCGACGATCTGTATCGAGCATTCGAATCGTGTCGATCGCCCCACCCAACCGCAGCTCTCGTGTGAACCGATGCTCCCCACGCGCTCGGTCTACCGCTGCAACGTACATGCGCCCCGCATCGCGATCCACAATGCCAGCCGACAGAAGCAAGGTCCCGTCTTTGCTCGGTCGCCCCACCAAGGTCTCTGGACTCTCCGCTGGACGACCGTCCGTGGTTCCCACCAGCACCAACGTTGCGTGCTCCCGTTCTACGTAAATACGGTTGCCGTCGACAAACACCCCAGACACCAGGCCGGGCTCGGGAAGACCCGACCCCACAAGCGACAGCTTTCCAAGAGGCTTCCCCTGTGGGTCGAAAAGACCAATGGCTTTATCGCCTAACCGATCGAGCACCGCCAGGGTCCCGTCGGCGGCTACTGCAAGATCGTCGGGAGCGCGCAAGTCCAAAAGCACGGACCCTGAGGTTTGCCCAAGTCGGACCAGACGGCCGTTGACCCGGTCGAGCACGAGCAATCCATCCGCAACGACAGCAAAACTAGTGGGCCCCTCAGGGTTCCCCTCGCGTGGGCGACTTCGCCCTAGGACCCCGGAATCCCAAGGGACCACCCGCGGCTCCATGGACGGAGCCGACGACAGCATAGGAACCAGGGTCAGCGATGGGGGTCTTGAAACCGAGGGGACTTCGGTGGAGCGAGAAGGAGCAGGAGCGCGTTCTTTTCCCAAGACAGACACAAGGGCCAGAACCGCAAGGACCCCAAGGGTCACTCCCGCGCCCGTTCCGGCTTTGGTCACGCAGTTTGGTTCCGGACAAACGCAGCGATCTCCTGAATTGCGAGACCAGCTTCAGGACAGACCGCGCCAAAGGTTTGCCAGACGTGGATCATGTCGTCGTAGACATGCAACGTGGTGGGGACTCCAGCGCTCTTGGCTTGCTCGGCGAAGGCCATGGCCTGGTCGAAGACCATTTCGAGGCCCCCAAGTTGGATCAGAAGCGGCGGCAGACCACGAAGATCTGCCAACGCCGGGGAGACGAGTGGACTGCTGGCATTCTTTTCACCCGCATAGGCAGCTACCCAAAGGTCGAATTGGGCAGGATCCGTCCAGTCGTAGCAAGCGTTGGAGTCCCAGCTAGCTCCACGCTCGGCAAGGTTGACCCAAGGGCAAAGGAGTGCAGCGGCGGCAGGAAGTGCGTACTGTTGGTCTCGAAGGGAAAGCAGCGTAGCGACGGAGAGTCCGGCGCCCGCGGAGTCGCCGGCGATGACCACGTTTTTGGGGGACACGCCTTGATCGAGCAGCCACCGGTAGACAGTAACGGCGTCCTCGAGTGCTGCTGGAAATGGATGTTCGGGGGCGAGACGGTAGTTGGGGGCGAACACTTTGGCGCCGCAGGCTTCGGCAAGATTGACCAGGAGCTCGCGATGGCTTGTCGTGGAGCCGTAGATGTAGCTCCCACCGTGGAGATAGAGGAGCACGCGCGAAGAAGGCGCTGCGTGAGGACCAAAGGACTCGCAAGGAACCCCGTTGGCCACCAGCGCCTCGATGCGTGTGTGTCGGAAAAAAGCCTTGGGCAACGCCAAGGAGTCCCAGGCCTCACGCTGGCCTTTCCAATCGAGCGAGTGGGTCCAGCTGGCATAGTTACGAAGTGCCAACCGGAGCGTCTCGAAGAACAAAGACCAGCGGGGATGGCGTCGCCCCGTCCGCCTGCTGCGGACCACCTGCGGAAACGCCTTGGCCAAAAGCACAACGGTACGGGGCGAGGGCATGACTTAATTCACCGAGTGGATGCGCATGCCGTAGAACGATCGGTGCACAAACACGAGCATGACGGCAAAGAACGCTGCCGACAGTATCAGCGGGAGGACCTTTCCTTCGCTACCACGAAGCGTTTGTGCAAGCTCCACTGCAAGCAACCCAAACAGCGTCGTGAACTTGATGACAGGGTTCATGGCCACCGACGAGGTGTCCTTGAAGGGGTCACCTACGGTGTCACCCACCACACACGCGTCGTGGAGTGGAGTCCCTTTGGCTTTGAGCTCGGTCTCTACGACCTTCTTTGCGTTGTCCCAGGCGCCGCCTGCGTTGGCCATGAACAGCGCTTGGAAAAGCCCGAAGAGTGCGATGGAGATGAGGTACCCGATGAAGAAGAAGGGCTCGAGGAACGCAAACGCCAACGTGCCGAAGAAGATGGCAAGGAAAATGTTGAACATCCCCTTTTGCGCGTACTTGGTGCAGATCTCCACGACCTTCTTGCTGTCTTCCATCGAGGCCTTCTCGACCCCTTCGAGACGAATGTTGGCCTTGATGAACTCCACGGCGCGGTACGCCCCGGTGACCACGGCCTGTGTCGACGCCCCCGTGAACCAGTAGATCATCGAGCCGCCTGCGATCAGCCCGAGCAGAAACGGCGGATGGAGCAACGACAGCTTGTCTTTGTCCTCGGTGAGCCCTTTCGTGAGCATCACAATGATGGAGAAGATCATCGTGGTGGCACCGACAACCGCAGTGCCGATGAGCACCGGCTTGGCGGTCGCTTTGAACGTGTTGCCTGCGCCGTCGTTCTCCTCGAGAAGCGCTTTGGCGTGCTCGAAGTCGACGTCGAACCCATAAGTCTTCTTGAGCTGGTCTTTGATGCCGGGGATGGTCTCGATGATCGAAAGCTCGTAGATGGACTGCGCGTTGTCGGTGACCGGACCGTAGGAGTCCACTGCAATCGTGACCGGACCCATCCCAAGGAATCCGAATGCAACCAGGCCGAAGGCGAAGACGGCCGGTGCCATCATCAGGCTTTCCAGCCCAAAACCGCTGACGATGTACGCGATTCCCATGAGTGCGATGAGGGTAAATCCCATCCACATTGCGCTGAAGTTGCCCGCGGTGAGCCCAGACAGAACGTTGAGGGACGCGCCCCCTTCCTTCGATGACGTGACGACCTCGCGCACATGTGCCGAGTCCGTGGAGGTAAACACCTTGATAAGCTCAGGGATGATCGCGCCTGCAAGCGTACCGCAGGTGATGATGATGGACAGTTTCCACCACAAGGTGCCGTCGCCCAGCTCGCTGACCAAGACCTTGCTGACCGCAAAGGTGAGGGCGACGCTGACCAGCGACGTGATCCAGACGAGCATGGTGAGTGGATGCTCGAAGTTCATCTTGGACGCGTTGCCGTACTTGGCCGTGGCAATGGCATCATTGATGAAGTAGGAGATCGCGCTCGCGATGATCATGACAACGCGCATGACAAAGATCCAGACGAGCAGCTTGACCTGGGTCTGGGAGTCCTTGACCGCAAGAAGGATAAAGGTGATCAGCGCGACCCCAGTGACTCCGTAGGTTTCGAAGCCGTCGGCGCTTGGCCCGACCGAGTCGCCGGCGTTGTCTCCGGTGCAGTCGGCGATGACCCCAGGATTGCGGGCGTCGTCCTCTTTAATCTTGAAGACGATCTTCATGAGGTCCGAGCCGATGTCGGCGATCTTGGTGAAGATGCCGCCGGCGATGCGGAGCGCAGAAGCGCCGAGGGACTCGCCGATGGCAAAGCCGATAAAGCAGGGGCCTGCGTACTCTCCTGGAATGAAGAGCAGGATGCACAGCATGATGAAGAGCTCGATGCTGATAAGGAGCATGCCGATGCTCATGCCGGCTTTGAGCGGGATGGCATACACGGGGAATGGCATCCCCTTGAGGCTGGCGAAGGCTGTGCGGGAGTTGGCAAACGTGTTTACGCGAATGCCGAACCAAGCGACGAGCAAGGAGCCCGCGATGCCGACGAGGCTAAAGGCCAGAATGATGATGACCCGTGACGCCTCGAGCTTCTGGATGAAGCCGAAGTAGACCACGATGATGGAGCCGATGAAGACCTCGAGGATCCCGATGAACTTCATCTGCGTGGCAAGGTAGGTTTTGCATGTGGCGTAGATCAGCTCGCTGACTTCACGCATGGACTCGTGGACCGGCGCGTTTTTGAGCTGCATGAAAATCACGAGGCCGAAGACCAGCCCGAGAATGCAGATCCCGAGGCCCCCTATGAGGAGGGTTGTTCCTGGTGTTCCGGACAAGAAAGTAACGCTGTGAAGATCGGGGACCTTGAGATTGGCCTCGCCCCCATGCCCAGCGCCTTCGGCAAAGGCGCTCGAGGTGGCGAGCGTGGCCACGAGCCACGTGGTGAAGGCCATGAGCGTTCTTGTCGCCCATGAGCGCGACCAAGGGTTCCCTGGGCTCATCGATGTTCCTGACATTTTTGGAGACCTCGTCCTGAGAAATGGCGCTTAGATAAGAGCGCCCGCGATCTCGAGTGGTTGGCCGCCTGCAAGGAGCAGACGCTTCAGCACGCCTCGTGCTTGCCCCATCCCGGCGAACCGCGCGAAAGACAGAACACCTCTAAGTCGGAGCGAGCGCGCGGCTTCTAGCAGCGGTCGCAATCCTTGACAATATCGATTCGCTACGGTCGCGCATGCCGACGTGACCTAAAGTCGCCCGTCCCCCTTTCCGAACCGAAGCCGAGGACCCGCACGATGTTTCTAGATTCCTCCCTCAGCGATGCCCGCGCTCTCCTCGAACGCCATCGCCCCGTCGATCTTCACGCCGACACCCTCATGTGGAGCCGCTGGCTCGGGTACGACTTGCTTCGAGCCCACGAGCCGCCGCTTCCCCGCGCCGCTTTGGGAGGCCACGTCGATGTCCCAAGGCTCTACGAAGCCGCTATGGCAGCGTCGTGCTTTGGTCTCGTAAGCCTCCCCTTCCCTGGTCACGGAAAGCTGTCGCGGAGCGTGAACGAGCAGATCGACCTGCTCGATGACGTCACCAGACGAGCCCCCCACGCGCTTCGAAAGGTGCGCACAGGAGCCGCCATCGTGTCGTGCCAGGCCGAAGGGACCATCGGTGCCCTTCTCGGAATCGAGGGGGCCCACGCGCTCGACGGGAATCTCGAATTGCTCGACGGGTTCGCGTTGCGTGGGGTCCGCTACTTGGGACTGCTGCACTTTTCGGCCAACGAGGCCGGGTATCCGGCCATGGGCTGGGGACGTCGCCACGACGCAGGCTTGACACGCTGGGGCATGGAGCTCGTGCAACGCTGCGAAGCGTGTGACGTGCTGGTCGACCTCGCCCATATCAATCGTCGCGGCTTCTTCGATGCCTGCGCCCTCGCGACCCGTCCCCTTCTCGTCAGCCACACCGGTGTGCTGGGAGCGTACGCGCACTGGCGGAACATCGACGACGCCCAACTTCGAGCCGTAGCCGACCTCGGCGGATGCGTTGGCGTGATCTTTTGCCCGCGATTTCTAGGCGGCGAAGGGCTCGGGCCCGTGGTGCGGCACCTTCAGCACGTGATCGACGTGGTGGGGGAGGACGTTCCAGCGCTTGGGAGCGACTGGGACGGGTTCATTCGGCCTACGTGGGAGCTGCGCGATCCGCGCGGGCTGTCGTCTCTCGTGAAGGCGTTGCTGGAGGCGCATCTTCCCGAACGGGTGATTGCGAAGATCCTTCGCGACAACGCGTTGAGGGTGCTCGACACGCACTAAACCAAACCCACTTTGAGAACCGCAGGTCCGAACCGCGGACCTCACCCCCCATCGACGCGGCACTTCCACAGCGTCCCCCTCCCCATCGATGGGGAGGGGGAAGTTGTAAGAGAGCGAAATCGCTGGGGGGTGAGGTCTTCGGGGTTCTCGTGTCATCCGGTCACAAGATGGGTTAGAGACAAAGGGCAATGGCAAAGAAACAGGCAAACGGAAACAAAGACGGGCGTCGCGTGGCCATCGTATCGGGACTTCGTACCCCTTTTGCCAGGCCTGCAAGCGCCTACCGCACTCTAAGCGCCCTCGACCTCGGCAAAATCGTGGTCAGCGAGCTCCTCGCGCGAACCAGTGTCCCGCCCCGCGAGATCGACCTGTGTGTCTACGGCCAAGCGATCCCGTCCCTCGCCGAACCCAACATCGCCCGCGAGATCGTCCTCGCAACCACCATCCCCAAGGACGTCGACGCGTTCAGTGTGATCCGCTCCTGCGCGACCTCGTTCCAGTCGTTGACAAGCGCCGCCGAGGCGATGCTCGCAGGACAAGCGTCGCTCGCGGTCGTAGGCGGCGCCGACAGCGTCAGCGATATCCCCTTGGTCCTCTCGATGGCCGTGGGAAGGACCCTCCTCGAGGTCACCAAAGTGTCGTCATGGGCCGAACGCTTTCGCCTCGTCACACGCCTTTCCTCTCGCGACGTGTTCCCCTTGGCCCGCGCCCTGACCGAGCCGAGCACAGGTCTCACCCAGGGAGAAAGCGCCGAAACCATGGCAAAGGAAGCTGCCATCGGCCGCGACGACCAAGACCGCTTTGCACACCAGAGCCACACGAGAGCCACCAAAGCCTACGTCGACCACCTCTATGAATCCCAGATCATGCACGTGGTCCTCCCCCCCAACTTCGACGCAGTCCTTGGGGAAGACAACATGGTCCGCAGAGACTCCCAGCTCGACGCCTATGCGCAATTTGCTCCCGTGTTCGACCCCAAGTACGGAACCGTGACCGATGGCAATACAGCACCGCTGGCCGATGGGGCGGCCGCACTGCTCCTCATGACCAGCGACAAGGCCGAGGCTCTTGGGTTTACGCCCCTTGGATACCTGAAAGCTTGGGCCTACGCTGCCGTCGATCCCTCGGGATGGGCCCTCCTTGGACCAACCCATGCCACCGCAAAAGCGCTCGAGCGCGCTGGCCTTGGACTCGAACACATGGACGTTGTCGAGATGCATGAGGCCTTTGCCGCGCAGGTCCTCTGCAATACGAAGATGATGGCGTCGGCCGCCTTCTGCGAAGACAAACTGGGAAGAAGTACGCCCCTAGGTGAGCTTGATCCCGCGAAGCTCAATGCGCTCGGAGGCTCGCTTGCCATGGGACATCCGTTTGGAGCTACCGGGGCACGTCTTGTGCTGACCGCACTTCAGCAGCTTCGACGACAGGGGGGACAGTTTGCGCTTGCCACCACGAGTGCAGCGGGAGGTCTTGGTGCAGCAGTGATCCTGGAGGCGGCGTCTTGACGGCTCCGGTGGTGACCACCACGGCTCTCGCGACCACGCATTCGGTTTCCTACAGCGTACGCGCCGACGGAGTCGCGGTGATCAGCCTCGCGTCCCCTTTCGAGCAGGACAACAGACTTGACCGACAGGTTGTCGCCGAGCTCCTCGGGGTACTGGGACGGCTGGAGACCGATTCCTCGTGCCTTGGAGCAGTGCTGATCAGCGCCAGGAAAGACTTCATGCTGGGCACCCAGCTGGCGTCACTGAAGACCATCAAGTTTGCCTCCGAGGCCGAGCTTTTTTCCCGCGACATCACGTCCGCGTTCCGCCGTCTCGGAACCCTGAGCAAACCTGTGGTAGCCGCAGTACACGGTGCGGCCCTTGGAAGCGGGTTCGAGCTTGCGCTTGCCTGCCGCGCTATCGTTGCAGTCAACAATGACGCGACCACCTTCGGGTTTCCCGAAGTCTGTGTCGGATTGCTTCCAGGAGCTCATGGTCTTCTTCGAGTGGCCGAGCGCGCGGGACTTGGCGCAGCGCTGGATCTTGGCTTGTCGGGCAAACCCGTGTCCTCGGCGCGTGCCATGGTTCTTGGGCTTGTGGACGAGATCTGTCCGTTGTCTGTGCTTCTCGATGTAGCCAGTCGATGGGCTCGTCAGTTTGCTTTCGGGATTGCACCGGACCCAGTCCGACGTCTTCCAAGCTGGGAGGATGCCCAATCGTTTCTGTTCGAGAGCAATCCTATCGGCAGGCGTTTGCTTCTCGCGCGAGCACGAGGCGAGAGCCACTTGAAGACCCATGGGCACTACCCTGCGCCCGAGCGCATTGTCGACGTTCTCGAACGCTACATGAAGCGCGGGATTGACGCTGCTGGGGAGCTTGAAGCCAAGTTCTTTGGGGAGCTCGTTGTAAGCGAGACTGCGCATCATCTTATCGCGCTCTTTTATGCAGCGGAGGCCCAACACGCGGACTCTGGAGTCGACGTTGCCGATGGGACTGTCGAGGCGCATCCAGTCGAACATGTGGCGGTGCTCGGCGGCGGGGTGATGGGAAGCGGCATTGCATACGTGACAACGGCCTCGGGCATTCCGGTACGTCTGAAGGAGCGCGACGATGCGGGGGTAGGACGAGCACTCAGTTATGTGAAGCGTCTTTTCGACGAGCGTGTGGCGTGCCACGAGCTGACATGGATGCAACGAGATCGCGCTTTTTCGCTTCTGTCGGCGACCTCGGGCCTGACGGGGCTGGGGGGCGCGGACGTTGTCATCGAGGCGGTGTTCGAGGACCTCTCTCTCAAGCAGGCGCTCCTACGGGAATTCGAGTCGTTGACCAAGCCAACGGCCATTTTTGCGTCCAACACGTCCTCGATCCCGATCGGACGGATAGCCGAGGCTGCACGTCGACCCGAGCAGGTGGTGGGGATGCACTACTTCAGTCCGGTGCAACGCACGGAGCTTCTCGAGGTAGTGCGGGCTGAAAAGACAGCGCCGCATGTAGTGGCGACGGTGGTGGCACTGGGCAAGCGCCAGGGCAAGACAGTGATTGTGGTCAAAGACAGCGTGGGGTTTTACACAAGTAGGATCCTGGCGCCGTACCTCAACGAAGCGGTGCAACTTCTCAGCGAGGGGATCACGGTCGAGGCCATCGACAAGGCACTGGTGGACTGGGGATGGGCGGTGGGTCCATTTCAGCTTGTCGACGAGCTTGGGCTCGACTTGGTGGCGCATGTGGCCGAGATGGTACATGGAGCTTTTGGGGAGCGTCTGATTCCGCCCGATGCAATGGTGCGGCTGATTGGGGACGATCGAAAGGGGAGGAAGAACAGCCGGGGGTTCTACTCCTATGGGTATCCGTCGACGCCGGAGCGACGGGTGGATACGACGGTGTACCGGAGTCTTGAAGTGGAGCCACATGGGCGTCTTCCGCAGGAAGAGATCCAGATGCGTTGTGGATTGCAGCTGGTCAATGAGGCGCTTCACGCGTTTGGGGACGGGATCCTTCGGAGCGCTCGGGAGGGGGATCTGGGAGCGGTGCTTGGTCTTGGGTTTCCACGGTTTCGCGGCGGACCGTTCCGATATGTCGACACGTTAGGGGCTGAAGAGGTGTTGCGACGGGTGCAGGGGTATTGCGATCGGCTGGGACGGCGTTGGAGTCCTGCTCCGGTGCTTGTCGACATGGCCAAAAAGGGACGGCGGTTCCACGTCTGATCGCATTGCCCCGCGGCTTCGTTGCCGACGCTCTGCGCACGTCCCTAGATCACGCCTTCCGCGAGCTTATTGCGTCGTGGCCCGTGATCGTGGAAGAGAGTGTGAAGGCGGGGGTCAAGGGGACTCAACTGGAGCTCTTGTGAACAACATGGAACGGCTAACAGACGACCAACTCCTCGCGCTCCTCGCGGACATCGAATCGGACCGCACCGAGCGCAAAGAACGACTTGCAGGCGACGCACCCACAGCCCTGCGCGAGGCGATCTGCGCCTTCGCTAACGATCTCCCGAACCATCGGGCGGCTGGAGTCGCGTTCGTGGGAGCGACCAACGAAGGTCACCCCGCCGGGACCCCGATCACCGACGACTTGCTCCGGGCCCTCGCCGACATGAAGACCGATGGGAACATCCAGCCCCTCCCCACCATGACCGTCGAGAAGCGCTTGCTTGCAGGCCACCAATACGCCGTCGTCACGGTGGCACCAAGCGACCAGCCTCCAGTACGATACAAGGGACGCATTTGGATTCGTGTCGGCCCCCGCAGAGCCTACGCGTCGGCGCAGGACGAGCGCATTCTCACAGAGCGTCGGCGCAGTCGCGACCTGCCTTTCGACGTGCAGTCCATCCCGTCTTCCAACCTGTCGTACCTCGAACGCTCCCTGTTCGAGGACCAGTACCTCCCAGCAGCCTTTGCCGTCGATGTCCTCGAGCAGAACAAACGGTCCTTTGAAGAGCGACTTGCCTCCCTGCGAATGATCGCAAGCTCCGAGGTTCCAACGCCTACGCTGCTCGGACTCTTGGTCCTCTCGCAGCGTGCTATCGACTTCGTACCTTGCGCGTTCGTGCAGTTTCTCAGGATCCATAGTGACACGCTCGATGGGCCCATCGTCGATGAAGACAGGATCTCCGCCCCTCTCGCGCAGCTTGTCCGACGGTTGGATGACAAGCTGGGGACCCACCTGCGAACTGCTGTCGACTTGACTTCTGGCTCGCTGGAGGCGCGGTCCCCAGACTATCCATTTGTTGCGCTCCAGCAACTTGTCCGCAATGCGGTCATGCACCGGACTTACGAGGGGACCCATGCCCCCATACGTGTGACCTGGTTCGACGACCGCGTCGAGGTGTTGAGCCCTGGAGGACCCTTCGGCCTCGTGACCGCTTCCAACTTCGGTACACCTGGCGTCACGGACTATCGCAATCCCAACATCGCCGATGCAATGAAGACACTCGGCTTCGTTCAGCGCTTCGGCGTCGGTATCGCCATTGCAAAGCGCGCCGCCGAGCGCAATGGCAATCCACCCATCACCTGGCAGGTCAACGATCGCTTTGTCCTCGCCACACTCTGGAGGCGCCCATGAGCGTCTCCGTGGTCACCTTCTTCAATCCCAAGGCGGGCATAGGAAAGACGTCGCTCCTGTACCATACCGCCTGGATGCTCGCAGAGCTGGGACACTCGGTGCTCGTGGTCGATCTCGATCCGCAGGCAACTCTGACCACTCGACTTGTCGACGAGGACACGCTGGAAGACCTGTGGACCCAGGAGACAGACCGTGCGCGCACAGTGGCTCAGGCCGTTGAACCGGTCCTCAAGGGAGGTGAGCTCCGCGAGGCTGACTTCGTCAGGGTCGCCGATTATCTCGCGCTACTGCCTGGAGATGTCGCACTCGCTGCATTCGAGGATGCTCTCGCGCAAGCCTGGCCCCAATGCCTAGGCGACGGTGACCTGCTTCGTCCCTTCCAAGCGATGACAGCGTTCTGGCACATGGCCCAGTCTGCAGCCACACGGGCGGACGCGGAGCTCATCTTGTTCGACGTCGGGCCGAACCTTGGGGCGATCAACCGTGCAGCACTCGTCGCAACCGATCACGTCGTTGTTTTTCTTGCAGGTGACCTCTTTTCCATTCAGGCGCTGCGAACCCTGGGCGCCGCACTCACTGGGTGGCGGTCCGATTGGACCAAGCGCACAGCAAACTACAAGAACCCCAGGATGGCACTCCCGTCTGGAGCCATGGTCCCAGCGGGATACGTCGTGCAGCAGCACGAGGTCCGACTGACCCGACCGGTTCGGGTGCACACCCGGTGGAGGGACCGTGTCCCTGCCGAGTACCGCACGTGCGGCCTCGCCAAGACCGAGTTCACAGGTTATGTCGAAGGTGACCCAGAGTGCCTTGCAATCATGAAGCATTACAGAAGCCTCGTTGCCATGGCGCAGGAGGCGGGCCTTCCAATGTTTGCCTTGCGCGCAGCCGATGGCGCTCTCGGTGCGCACGGGCGCGCCGTGCAAGCTGCCTATTCAGATTTCAAGGAGCTAGTAGAACACCTGCTCGCACGCATCGGAGACCACCTATGACCGTCAAACCCTGGCGCGGGGTCCACGTCTGATCGCATGGCTCCCGCGGGATTTCCACGACCAGCCAGATCCACATGGGGGAGCCTCCACGATGGGCCATGCGTCGAGCGGCCAGCGTGGAGCTCTTGGAGCGCCAAGTGCGATCATCGACGGTCGACGGAGGCACCTCGGCGCATCAAGGTGGCGTCCTCGACGCTCGACGATCGCGCCTGGACTAGGCCGAGTGCGATGGTCGACGGTCGACCGGGGCACCTCGGCGGGTCGAGGCATGGGCGTCGACGGTGGAGCAAGCGACCTCGGTGCGCCTGGGGACGATCGTCGACCGTCGACGGCGCAGCCAAGGAGGAGCGCGGTGCGGGCCTCGACGTTCGACGACGTCACCTCGGCCCGACGGACAACGATCGTCGACGCTCGAGGGGGGCACCTGGGCCGGCTCTTGTGGGGATGCCGAGCGTGGACGAGGCAGCGTGTGTTGGCGCAGGTGAAGGCGTCGAGCGTCGACGATCGCACTTGGCGGCGTGGAGGTGGTTTTTGAAGGAGGCCCCCCTTTGAAAGCGCCTTAGTTATTGGCCGCCGCCACGCCTTCAAAGCACCGACTCCCCCGCGACCTCGGCGCTTTGCTGCTCCCGCTGTATGCGCTCCGCCGTGCGCATCTCGAAGCGCGTAAGCACTTGCTCCGCAAGCAAATCGCGCTTCGCCCTCCTCCCCAGGTAAAAGTCCAGACCAGCCACCGCAACCTTCGCCCCCGCGTTGCTCTCGCCCACACTGTCGACCTGCGCCTTGATCTTGTCGGACACGGTCCCAGCAGTGTCCGTCGGCAGCGCGTCTCCAGGGAGCCGCTGAAGCTTGATCCCATGGCATGCCGGAACGAGCACAGCATCGTCCGCAAGCGTGGCCACGTAGGTGCGCAGGAGCTCCTTCAGCTCTTCGTCGTGCGCTTCGAACGCGCTTGCTACGTCCGCCGCCACGAGCGTGCGATGCCGGTCGAGCGCTCCGAGACGCTCGCGCCACAGGCGACGCGCTAGCTGCGTCCGAAACTGCAACACGGCAAGTCCAAGCCTCGCCCGCTCCCGTGCAAGAGGCGCTTCCAGGCGGTTCTCGAAGATGTTCGCGACGCCGTCGATGTATGGATCGAGCTCCGTCGCTGCGCGCTTGCCCGTGCGCACCGCCGTGATGCCCCACAACGCCTCGACGCGCCCCCCATCGATGCCAACCCGCAAATCATGGGCTAGCGTTGCCCGCCGCAGCGCCACCGATCGCAGCTCGAGAAGGCTCCAGCCGAGCTGAAGTCGCGTGGCCTCGACCATCGCTGGGATCAAGAGGTTCGCAAAGATCGATGGAGACCGGCTGCTCGACTCCGGGTTCTTCCCTTCGAGCCAGGTGTCCACCCCCGCGACGATCGTTTCCACGATGGCAAGGCGCTGCGTGAGGCGCCGTTGGATCTTCCGAATCAGCCCCCCAAGCTGCTCGAGATGGAGTGCCGCATCCTCGGTTCTGCGGTCACTGAACGTCACGGCTCCGAGCCCCTGCCGCACGTCGCGAACCTCGTCTGCGGCTTCGGTCCGCAAAGCACCGAGGGCCTTCGCGAAGCGCTCGACCACACCGTCCAGCGTCTTGGTGGCACCGCTCCGAATCTGAAAAAGGTAGCCGTCCTCGTTGCTCTTGGCCCGCCAAATGGCCCCGGTGGGGACGGTCGTTTCCTCTTCTACAAAGTTCGTTGCCAGCGTCAGTGCGCGGGCCATCGCCGACACCCGCGCGCTCGCCGGCTGCTCGCGGCCCAGTGTGCTCGCAAAGGGAGTCAAATCCAAGACCGTCGCCACCACGCTCTCGACCTCGCCCATCGCACGCTGCCGCGTTGCACTTTGTACCAAGAGAGCGTTGGCCACTCGCACGAAATCCTCGCGACGTCGCTGGGGTTCGGACGCAAGCGTCCCCTCCAGGTCCTCACTCCCCCACGTCATGGTCGTGAGCCGCCGGACCTCCGGAACCAGCGACGCCATCGCCGCCTCCCCATCGCGAACGAGCTCCGCGAGCTTCGCCGAAAGCGTCGGAACGATTGCCGCGAAGGGCACGCCCGCACGCACTTGGATTACCTTCCCGTGCCCCTTGCAGAATGCCACCGTGGAGGAGAGACGGGTCGCCATGCGCAGCGCCGCGCCAGGGCCGACGGCGAGCGTCGCGTGAGCCTTTTCCCAGGGGGAAAGCACGATGGTGTCTTCGTACACGGCCACCAGGTCGACGGGGGTCGGCGCGACCAACCCGGTGCTCGTCCCTCCCGTGGCTCCGTCGAGGCGAGCGTTTGCGCGACGCCATGCGACGACCACCTGGCGCAGCGACGTCAGGGCGGACAGGCGCAAAAACGCAGCACTCGACAGCGTACGTTCCGTCCCCTCGGAGAGGTCGCCGCTCGGAACAGTGATTGACCCCGGTGTGGTCTGCGCGTTCTTGAGCGCCCCGAGCACCGCAGCGATCTGGGGGTCAGCCGCGGCCGTGGGAGACGCGTCGGGCGCCTTCTTGCGAACCAAAGCAATTTCCGAGGTGAGCACGGACGGATCGGGGAGTGCGGCAGGCGCCTGCAGCACGCGTACGAGCGCCTCTGCGGCCTCCCGTGGCTGCCCCTCGAGCATTGCGCGTTCGCTCCCCGCAGCAAAAATCGCCTGGCTGACCCTCGTGAGCAGCGCAGCGCGCTTTTCCATGTGCTGCTGCAACTCCGCGAGAAGCGCCGCGCGATGGTCTGCTGCCACCGCGGGCTCCGGGAGCGACAGCGCACGCAGCTCAGACTTCGGAGCTTGCGTTGCCAGGGAAACCTCCTGCACCGCAGCGTCATAGTCCGCGACGATGGGCTCGAGCGCCGTCCCAAAGGCGACGAACGTGCGCTCGTCGGCGCCGGCGACTCCACGGGCCTGAAGCTCCGCACCGCGCTCCAGTGCCGTGGCCTTCCACGCCAACAGGTCGCCACGCTGAGCCCAGTCCGAGGCGACCAGCCCGTCGAGCCAGGTTTTCCATGTGCTCACCTTCGGGCGTCCCTTGGGCTGCGGCTCTTGCGCAGCGCGGAGCAGCGGCCCCACCAGCTCGTCGCGCGGATCGGCAAATGGTGACGGGCCCGCACGCGAGGCAAGCGTCCAACACCGTGTCCCCAGAGCCCTCGCGGCCCCCTTTCGCCGCTCGTCTTTCGCGTCGGCAAGCAGCTCGTGGAACGGGCCGCGGGCCGGGTCCGAAGCGTGCGCACACAGCTCCAGCAGCTCTTCGCGATGGAGGCGAAAATACGCGTTCCAGCGCGCCTCGCCCGCCGTTCCCACGCAGCCCCGGTAAAACGCCCCCAAGTAGGCGAACCCGTCGAGCCCGAGCACCTCGAACTCCGCCGCTTCGTGCACAATCTCCACCCCAGCACCAAGGGTAATGGCCAAGAACGGCGCCACCTCTATGTCCCATTGCTGGTTCCACTCGAAGCGGCCCATGTGCACGCCCCGGTAGACCTGCGGAACGAACTCCTTGTGCCAGACGATGGCCCCCTCAGCGTTGCATGCCGCTCGCTCCTGCAATCCGAGGCGCACGTAGAACGAGCTCGACTTGCCGATCACCTTCGCCACCCGCTCCGTGAGCTTCTCTACCGTGCATCCCGGCGCGATGGTGGCTACCGCAAGCTCGAACTCCGAGTTCTCCACGGCGGGGCTCCGGGGACCAAGCAGCGTCTTGCGCCCCCGCGCATCGAGCTCGGCGAGCAACGTCGCAATCGCGTCGGCTTCCCCCTTCGAAGCCAAAAGATCGAGCCGCGCTCGCAGCGTCGCCTTCAGCTCCTTCTTGCTCTGCTCCGCTCGCAGTGTGCGCTTCTTGCCACCGGTGGGAACGTCGTCCATCATCCCGTCCTCGAGGATTTTCGGGAACGCCACGCGCTTGGCGTCGCTGGCCACATCAGACGACACCGCACGATCGAGCAGCCTCGCGACCAGCACGAGGTCCGACGACTTGAGCGACTCCGGGGCGCTGCTGCGCGTCATCTGCAACGTGAACTGCCCCTTGTTCCACGAGGATAGGTTTCGCTGGTGCAGCTCCAGAAACTCCATACTGCGCCCTAGCTCGTGGTCGTCCACACGGTGGTAGACCGCCGCCGTGTATTCGACCGTGCTCGGTTTGAGCCAAGACAGTCCATCGTCGCCACTGCTGTCGTCGCTCGCATCGCTGCGATACTTGAGCGTCGATACCCCCGCGGTGTCTTCGCTCTGCTTTGGGTTGCGGAAGTACGTGACCTCTTCGTGCAAGCTGCCGCGGTTGACCAGTCGGTTGTCCGCGTCGCCGCGCACCAGGCTGTGTTGCAGATGGACGTCGAAGTCGGCACAGCCCTGTCCAAGGCTCCCCCCGACGGAGATACCGACGATGCTGGCTTGCGCTGAGATTTCGCCGCCCAAGCGCCTCCGGAACTGCATGTCGCGAGGGAATTTGCCCGACTTGATGCGCTGAACCTCCCGTTGCACCAGTTCGAGCGCAGGCCCGCTCAGGCCGATGTGCTCGCTGAGGCTCACGAGGCTCGCAGAGACCCAGTCGCCGCTCCCTTCCTCTTCGGGCACGTCGACGAGCATTTCGTCGCGGCCGAAGCTGAAGCTCCTGAGGAACGTGACCCGCCGGGCTATCTGGTGCGCCACACTGGATCTCCAATGATCGGCGTCGTCGTAGACCTTGCACCATTGCCGGTCGAACAGGTTGCACCGCGCACGGACCGACGCCTCACCGAGCACCTTGGGCAATGGCAACTTGCCGTACGTGAGGCGTTCCGCGAGCGACTCGATCTCTGCGTTGCTCTGCACCCGCGCCTTCGTCTCGGCGGTGAGGTAGACCGAAAAGCGAAAGGCGAACATGAACTCGCGGCTGTCAAGGATGGCCAGCGTGCCCGACAGCCCCAGCGTGACCTTCGCGCTCGCCGCAAGCTCCACGATGCCTAGCTCGAAGCCGGCGCGCACACCAACCTCGAAGAAAAACGCCACGGTGACCTGCCCCATGGCGTCCACATCGCGGCGTCGCCCCTGGATCAGCCACACGACAAACTCGAGGGCCCGCTGCACTTCCTGAAAGGCGCTGAAGTAAAAGCACAGCGCCTTGAGCGACCGATAGGCTTCAAAGGCCCTCTCGACCTCCGCAGTGGCCGCACTCAGCTCTTTGCACTGCACGGCCACGTAGGCGATCTTCTCGACGAGCTCCAGCTCCTGCGGATCCAGCGCTTCTTCTTCCGCATCCACCCGGAGCGAGGCCTGAAGCGCTCTGTCTACCGCATCGTCGAGCTCCGCCAGCTCCGACACCAACGTGGCTTCCTGCTGGTGCAGCAGCTCCAGCTCACCGCCGGAGCGCTCGGTCTCCTGCGCCTCCGCGTCGTTGCTCGTCTCGGCGTCGATGCGCTCACGGACCTCTTCTAGCTCTTCTTGTTTCTTCCCGCGCTCGGCGTTGAGCCGCTCCATCTCCTGGCAGCCCGCGCGGATTTGTTCCGACAGCTCGGCCCGCTGCTTTTTCAGCGCGCCGAGCTCCCCTTGGAGCTCTGCCAGGTAACGTTGCACCGCGCTGTGTGCCGACGACAGCTCGGAAGCGTGCTGCGCAGCGACCTTCTCGCAAGCGACGATGCGCAGTTTGAGATCCTTGCGTTCCGTGAGCTTGGCCAGGAACTCGTCGCAGCGCTCCGAGAGCGTGCCCAGCGCGGCGAGCTCGCCAGAGAGCCGCTTGAGTGACTCGTGCACGTCGCGGATCGGCGCGTGCTTCTCGCGCCCCTGGTACCATCGCCCGCGCGGCTGGCTGAAACCGAGCTTGTCGTGGTGGTCCTTGAAGAACTTGACCGCGTCGGCCTTCACCTCGTCTTTCGAGGCAAACGGCGTGGCGTGCGTGAGGTATTCGTCGATCAGCGCGACACGCCACGTTTCCTTGGCGGCCGCTGCGGCTTCCTTCGCTTTCTTGAGCGCCGTGACGAGCCCCTTCGAAGACTGATGCTCGGCGCGCAAGTACTTTCGGAAGAAGTTCCGATCGAGGAACTGCCCCTGTAGATTGTCGCGATCGCGCAAGAACGCATCGATGCGAAGCTTGAGCGCTTCTTTTTCGACCACCGCGTCTTTGTACTCCACTGCCTTTCGAGCCTGTTCTGCTCGAACGCGGACCGCGGCGACGAGCGTCGGTGCGTCACGCCGAAGGTCCGCAAGGCGTTTCTTGGCGGCTTCGATGGCCTTCTCGATGGCGGCGCTTTCGACGTTGTCTTGGCGCACCTTGCGCGCAGGCCACAGGTCGAGCAGCAGCGGCTGCGCCTCGAACCAGAGCCGCACCTGCGTCTTCAGGTCCGACGTCGCTTCCGAGCCGAGAGCCTCGATGGCGGTCACGTGCGCCTGCAGCGTCGCCTCCTGCGACGCCACCGCGTCCGCAAGAACGGCGAAGTTTCGGAGCGCTTCGAGGAGCCGTTCGTGCTCCCGATCGCGGGCCGCCAACGACGCTTCTAGGTCTCGGTGCTCGGTCAGCGCGAGCGTGAGCCGTTCCTGCGCGGTCGCGAGCTCGGTCTCGACGGTGAAGCGCGGTCGCGGGGGGGGTGGGGGCTTCTCCTCGGGGTCCAGCTCGTCGAGGCTCTCGAGTTCCCCTTGCAGTGCGGAGACCTGGTCCTCGCTCTCGAGGAGCCGGGCTGCGACGGCATCGAGCTTGGGCGTGTCCTGTTTGATGGAATCTTCGACAAGGGCTAGCTCGCTCTCCAGGCTGGCAAGCCGCTTGAACACGCCCGATTGTCCCATGGCCACCGTGGCGCGGAGCTTGGCGCGAAGGGTCTTCTCGAGGGTTTTTGCGCGCTCGCGCCCCTCTTCGAGCGCCTGCTTGGCGTCGCGGCGGACACCGAGCCGCTCTTGGTAGTCCTTGATGCGCTTCAGGTTGCTCTCGACGAACTCCTGCGTTGCGGCGCGCTGCAGCGACGCGACGACTTTCTCCATGGCGTCGTAGAGCTGCGCCGACGGCGTGTGGTCCACGCGGACCTTGGTGCGCGGCTGCAGGTGCTTGTACTCCGGATAACGCGTGAAAAACCCGATGATGCTGACCTTGATGTCGGTCTTGTTCGCGTACGGGGCGAGCTGCTTTTCGACCTCTTGCAGCTCCGTGCGCTTCGCGGTGAGTCGCGTATCGGTGCGGGCGAGGTCGAGCAGGCGCTGGACCTCGTTGAAATAGTCTTTTCGCTTGCTCGCACGCAGGACGTACTTCCCCAGGTCCTTTTCTTGGCGGAGCACGCGCAGCTCGTCGATGAGGTATCTGGCGCGGGCAAGTGCGGCTTCTTCGTCACCGGCGCGCAGTGAGCTCACGAGCGTCTCGGCGAGATCGCGTGCATGGATCGCTTCGGGGAGTGCCGTATCGACCTTCGCCTTGTACGCGAGCAAGTGTGCTCGCGAGGCCTCGAGCGCGGCGATGAGGGCGGTGGCGGCGGTGTGGTCCACGCGAAACCAGCCCTTCGGCGCGTGGCCTGCAAAAAGAGGCTCGGCGCGAAGAAATGCGACGACCTCGGCCTTCAAGCCGGGCTCGAAGGCGCGCACGATCAGGTCTTCGCTGGGTTCGGTGGGGCGCGCGGCCTCCGCGGTGGCGTGCTCGTTACGAAGGTTCTCCTCGGCGATATCGAGGAACTTGGAGGGCTCGGCGAGGGCGCGCTCGGCGTCGTCAGCGTCTTTCGAGGCGACTGCAAGCACGCTCACGGCGTCACGCTCGGCCTCCTCGCGGTTTGCGAGCGTGCCCGTGCAACGTGCGAGGTGTTCCTTCGCGGAGGCAATTTTTGCGGCGAAATCGGGGATCGAAGGGTCACCTCCTTCGGCCTTTGCCAGGGCCAGTTCTGCCTCGTCTCGTTCGGCCATGGCCCGGTCGACCGCCTCGGCGGCCAGAACTCGCCGCTCGCGCGAAGACTCCTGCTGGGTGAGCGCGGCTTGGCGAGTGTCGATGCGCCGTTGCACGTCTCCAACGAGGTCCGAGCTTGCGGCGCCCTGGGCCGCGAGGGCTTCTTCGAGGCGCCTCGCCTTGACCATGACGAGCACCGGGTCTTGTTTCAGCGCGGCGCGGCGGGCGAGGGACGTGCGGTAGTCGTCGAGGGCCTTCAGCTTTTCGTCGTAAAGGGCGCCGTCTTGCAGGTCGACGAGCCCTTTTTCGATGCCGGAGAGCGTCTTGACGAACTCCTGGGACGGGACGTGCGTTTTGCGCACGAGTCGATCGCGCCCGGGATGGAGGCCGGTGAGGTGAGGGTTCGCGTCGAAGAACTCGTTGAGCGATCGCTTGAACACGGACTTGTGCATCGGCTCCGCTTCGTCGAGGAGGGCCTCAACGGCGGCGAGGCGGTCGGAGTCGTTGGACTCTTTCGCCTGGTCGTAGGCGTCGTAGAGGCCCTTGAGGAGCTCGGACGACGGCGTATGTCCGAGGCCAAAGATCCGGCGCAGCGGGCCGGGCTGCAGGAACTGCTTGCCCTCGAAGTAGGAAACGATGGCGGTTTTGGTGGGTCCTTTGCCGTAGAGGTCTTGCGCCTCGACGATGGTGCGGGTTTTTGCGAGGAGTTGGTCGACCTGCTCGGCGAGGGCGGAGGCATCGGCGGTGCGGGCGGAGATGCGTTTTTTCGCGGCGAGAAGGCTATTTCTCAGGGCGACGGTAGACGTATGCGTGCGTCGCAGCCAGCGGCTGTCGAGGCAGTCGCCGAGGAGCGGGTGTTCGGCGAAAAACTCGTAGATATGGGCCTTGAGGTCCGAGATTGTCTTGTCCGTCGCAAGTCGGATGCTCGCCTCGGAGGCCTCACGGAGAGCATCTTTGATGGCGCGCACTCGCTCATCGACGTTGAATGATCCCGGCATGCGACGCTGATCTCCCTGGAGTTTAGTCCCTGTGTCCCGATTGCCGCCGTAGCGTTAACGTTCAGGTGGCGAGAGCATGAGCGAGCTCCGGGATAAGGTGAACTTCCTTGAGCTTGAGGCCTGGTCAACGAGGCACTTCACGCGTTTGGGGACGGGATCCTTCGGAGCGCTCGGGAGGGCTGGGATGGCGTTGGAGTCCTGCTCCGGTGCTTGTCGACATGGCCAAAAAGGGACGGCGGTTTCACGTCTGATCGCATTGACCACAATGGGCCGCGCGTCGAGAAGCCATCGTGGAGCTTCTGGAGCGCCAAGTGCGATCATCGACGGTCGACGGAGGCACCTTGGCGCGTCAAGGTGGCGTCATCGACGCTCGACGATCGCGCCTTGACTAGGCCGAGTGCGATCGTCGACGGTCGACCGGGGCACCTCGGCGGGCCGAGGCATGGGCGTCGACGGCCGAGCAAGCGACCTCGGTGCGCCGGGGGACGATCGTCGACCGTCGACGGCGCAGCCATGGGGGAGCGCGGTGCGGGCCTCGACGGTCGACGACGTCACCTCGGCTCGACGGACAACGAGCGTCGACGGTCGATGGTGGCACCTGGGCCGGCTCTTGTGGGGATGCCGAGCGTGGACGAGGCACGTTGTGTTGGCGCAGGTGATGGCGTCGAGCGTCGACGATCGCACTTGGCGGCGTCGAGGTAGTTTTTGAAGGAGGCGCCCCCTTTGAAAGCTGCCGTTTACGTTACCTCCATTTCCATAGCGGTGAGTCCGAGGAGCAGCGCTGTTTCTTCGCGCGAATACCCGGCGGCCAGCAGGTTACGCACGGCGTCCTTGCCTCCAATTTCTTCCTCAGGTCGTAGTTAAACCAAACCCATTTTGAATACCGCAGGTCCGATCCACCGCTTCCGCGCCCCAATT
>CAITRH010000565.1 GCA_903894755.1 uncultured delta proteobacterium | reverse complement strand
GGCTTCCACTGCCCCGGGGACCGACTTTTTGCGGCATTTGATAACGCGGCTCCCTCTTCAGAACCGGTCCTCAAAACTGCACTCCCGGAGACGGCGTCCTTACTTCACGCCTCGCCTCCGTTCGCTCCCGCCGCGAACCCAAACCCGCCGAACCGTCAAATACCCGGCCCGACGGGCCTGCCCTCACCCGTCCTCTCCCGATGGGCAGCCCGAGAATCAACATCGCGCGTTCAGACCGCTAGCAGGACAGATCGCGCGAATCAGTCGAATCACCAGCACATCGAGTGCCATGCCCTCCACCTCGAAAACATTCGTGTTTTTCTGCATCAAGACCGTCCGGGACAAACAATGCCCTGTTCTGGACAGGCAGCACTCCCAGTGAGCGTGAGATCACGCTGTCTCTCCTGAGTGAGAGCGGACGGGGCGAGGCAGCACTTCCTCTTGTCTAACGCATGCACTTAGTGCGATCCTCACGACCCTCACGGAGGTCAACCTCTAGCCGTTGTCTGAACAGGAGACATGGATGGACTTACCCAGTCAAGATCAGAGCGCGCGAAACCCGGTCCGGGCACTCGCCGAAAAACTCGCCGCCTCGTTGGGCGGCCCTGACGCGCCCTACCGAGCGCAACGCACCTTCACCGCTACGATGATGCACCTCATGGCGAGCCTCCTGCAGGCGGCCTCCGATGCCGACCCGGCTGTCCAGAATGAGGTCCTTGGCTTCCCCGAAGGCCTTGTCATCGGCATGTCCGTTCTCGGCGACACCCCCCAAATGCGCCTGCGCAAAACGGGCTCTCGTCTCGTTCGGTTGGCGTCTTCGGACCCCGCCAAACCCAACCTCGCGATCATCTTCAAACACCTCACCCATGCGTTCTTGGTTCTAAGTTTCCAGGAGAGCACGGCCCGATCTTTCGCCAACGACCGCATGATCACTCAGGGTGACGTTGCGTTGGCCATGCGCCTTGTGCGTTGCCTCAATCGCATGGAGGCCGTCACGCTGCCAAAACTCGTTGCGGAACGGGCCCTCAAGGCCTATCCCGATCTCCCGTTGGCCGAGAAACTTTCCCTGTCGGTCCGAACCTATGCCTACTTGCTCCGCGACGTCTGGAGGAATCGATGAGCAGCCCCTATTTCAGTTTTTTCTGTCCCGTCAAGGTCATCGCTGGTTTCAAAGCCCTTGAACATATCCCCTACGAGCTCGGCACTCATGGCGCTAAGCGTCCACTTCTCGTCACAGACCGCGGTGTCCGAGGCGCTGGCCTGGTCGAAATCGTTACCGCCGCTCTGTCCAGTGGATCCGTTACGGTCCCTGCCATTTTCGACGACGTTCCACCCGACTCCTCAACCACCGTCGTTGCGGAAGCCGCTCGCCTGTATCGACAAAATGACTGCGACTCGATCGTTGCCGTGGGCGGTGGCTCGGTCATCGACACCGCCAAGGCCGTCAATATCCTGGTCTCCGAGGGGGGAGACAACCTGCGTGCGTACTGCGGTGCGTCGGTCCTCAAGCGCCCACTGCGCCCCTTCTTCGTTCTTCCCACCACCAGTGGCACCGGCTCGGAGGTCACCAGTGTTTGCGTGGTCAAGGACATCGAAGCAGGGGTCAAGCTCCCCTTTGTCTCCCAGTACCTTCTGCCCAACGTAGCGGTGCTCGATCCTCGCTTGACTCTGGGTCTGCCTCCGTTCTTCACCGCTGCAACGGCGATGGATGCCTTGACCCATGCCGTGGAAGCCTTCACCGGTCTCGCCAAAAACCCCATCAGCGACGCCTACGCCACCGCCGCGATAAAAAAGGTTGCAGTCAACATCGTACCCGTGCTCACCAACCCCAAAGACGCGCCGCGACGCCTTGAGCTCGCCCTTGCCGCAACGATGGCGGGTATTGCGTTCTCCAACTCCATGGTCGGCCTCGTTCATGCCCTCGGTCACTCCGTCGGCGCCATCGCGCATGTCCCTCACGGCGTCTGTATGAGCGTCCTTCTCCCCTATGTGCTCGAATACAACCTCGACGCACGACGTGACGCTATCGGGGAGTTGCTTCTGCCTCTCGCCGGTTCGGATATCTACGCAGCGACCCGCTCCTCGGAGCGCGCGGAGAAGACCTTGGTGCACCTCCGCAAGCTTCGCGACGAGCTGTTTGCCCTCGCAGGGCTTCCACGCACCCTGTCCGAGACAGGAAAAGTCCCGCGCGAGAAGCTCCCCGATATCGCCCGCTTGGCTCTTGACGATGGCGCGCTGGTAACAAATCCAGTCGAGGCCCAGTACGAACAGGCGCTTGCGGTGCTCGAGCGCGCTTACTGACCCGTGTCTCTTGGGTCCCTGCCTGCCTTTATCCCTTCCGCGGACCTCGAAACGCTTCTGACCCTCTTCGCCCAGACCCTTGAAGCTGGCGCCACCCTCCGCATCTGTATCGCGGGGGGCGCTCTCTCCTCCCTTCGACCTGACGTTGCAGCGCGCTTTGAACACGCCATTGACAAGGGCACTCCGCTTTCTGAGGCGTTTGCAGGTCTTCTCGACAAGAGCTGCGTGGCGTTCTTGAGGGCTGCAGAGGACTCCGGTGGACTTCCCGCCACACTTCGTCAGGTAGCGTTAATTCTGGAGGAGCGACGTCGCGATAGGAACGCGTTTCTAGGGTCGCTTGTGTATCCAGGGGTTTTGGTGGTGACCGCGTTGCTGGTGCTTCCTCTTCCCGTGGCTGTGGCCGAGGGGTTGGGGGCGTACGCAGTGCGGGTGGTTCCCGGGCTATTGGTGGTTCTTGCGACAGCCTTTGGACTGGTGATTGTGCTACCCAGGGTTCCACTGGACTCGCCAGCAGGGCAGGTGCTTGCGAGCATTCGCGGGGCGCTTCCGTTCCTGGGCGCGGCGATGTGGCATACGGCTCTTGGTATATTTGCGGCGGTTCTTGGGGAGGCTCTCCGCAGTGGGCTTCCCGTTCGACGGGCCCTGGCGTTGGCAGCGGAGGCAGCTCCGCATCGTGTGTTTACTGGAACGGCGCCGATGTTGGTGGCACGTATTGACCGAGGTTCGACACTGGCCGAGGCGGTAGGCCAGATAGGCAAGATTCCGCGGAGCTTTCTTGCACAGGTGGGTCAAGGCGAGCTCACGGGAACATTGGACCAGGTACTTCCAAGGCTTGCGGGTGAGCACAAGGCCCGAGCGCGTCGGTCGCAGGTGTTGGCCTTGGGGGCATTTGCGGCGCTGCTGTTCGTGCTGATAGGCGGGCTGCTTGCGTACTCGATCATTTCGAGCTGGGCCCAGCTATTCGAGAGGCAGCAGCAGGAGATCGATCGGATCATGCACCCATGAGAACGCTCGTTGCTTTCCAACTGGCAGTCGTGTTGGCTCTTGCACCGTTGTCGGCATGGGCCGAGGAGTTTCCCGAGGCTCCGCGTACGTCGCTGTGGAGTGGGGTTCGTGTTGGGCTCCTCAGTTTTGGAGGGAACTTCTACAGCTGGACTGCGGAGCGGGAGCGCGTGGAGTCCGCAAGGAACCTCGTGAGCTGGGGACCGGTCGTCGAGCTCGACGTAGGAGTGCGACTGGGGCAGCGTTATGTTCCCTACGTGGGGATTGAATACGCGCGGGTGGGGGCGGGACATCGCTTCGAGGGCGAAGCCGACGTGGCAGCGAGCTCGGCGTTTTTTGCAGTGGGGTTTCGCTACTCAGGGGCCAAGCTCGATAGGGTAGGGTTTCTTTCGGATCTGAGCGTTGGCTTTCGTCGCGTGACGGTATGGAGCAGCACGCAGTCGTACCGGTTGACGTCGTTTGAGATCCTGCGTCTTGGGCTGGGCGCCGAAATTCGATTGTCAAGGCTGGTGACCTTGTCTCCAATGATGCAGGTGACCAGTGGGGTCGTGAGCGGAGCCGATGGAGATATCGCATTTGCGTCAGGACAGCCTGACGGTCTGAGTCATCCACCCTACAGCAACGGTCAAGGCATTGCGGGAGAGAAGTCGTATCTAGTGCTTAGCATCATGTGTGGCGTACACTTTGATCTGTTTGCAAGCCAAGGAGGCGCACGGGGACCGAAAAACGACGTTCCGTTTCGCGTTCCGCTTGGTACCGGTGACCCGTTCCGATAGACTGGCGCAATCCCAGTTTTCCCAAGCCGAAGGACAAGGACATGCCTACGAACTCGACCAACCCCGCAAACGTCGTCGTCGCGACAGAGACGCCCAATGACAAGGAACCGATCGATACCTTGGAAGACCTCGTGGAACGCACGGGGGGGGCCACAGAGGAAGAAGCGCTCGCGTTCGTCGAGGGGATGACCGACGCGGAACTGGTGGCGCTCGGCGCAGAGGTGGCCACCTCGCGCATCGACACGGACACGGCACGGCTTTACGGCAAGGCGCATCGCTTTTTCCTGACCGCCACACCCGAGCGGCTCGCCGCCGTACCCGGGGTTACCTCGGATATGCTGCGTGTGGCTGTATGGACAGCGCGGCAGGGGCAAGTCAAGGCCCAGCAGCGGCAGCGCGCGCACTCTGCGAAGGGGGGCGACAAGGCGGTTCGCAAGGCCGAGGCCCAGACAACACGGGATACGGGACTCCTTCGCCGCGAACAGCTCCACCGTGCACTGCTGACGCTCGGCAAGAAAGACAGCGTGACCAAGCTGCAAATAAGCGGCGCGTACGGCATCGTGACCACGCCGAGCGACCACTCCGCCTCGCTCGTGGCCATGGCGAAACTTGCGCGAACCATGCTTGCGGACGACAGCCCGGGGGCAGTCCTTCGGCGCAAAGGCTCGGCGCTCACGGAGGGCTGGCTGAAGGAGACCGAGGAGCTGGCGTCGCAGGTGGAAAAGACAGGAGCCTCGGGGGCAGCCGTGCGCGGCGAGGCCGAGGTGACACAGGCCGATGTCGATCTGTACGACGGCATCAACCTGCGGCTGCTCGAAGCGTTTATCGACTCCTTCGAGGCTGGACATGGAGTCGATCCGTCCGTACCGCGGCTTGTCCCGAATGCGCTGCGACGCTGGTTTGACCGGGGGGCTCGGCACACGACCCCCGCCACGCCACCGGCAACGCCCGCAACACCGGGTCCCAGCGCGGCGGGTGGGACGACCTAAAGGGGAAAGCCCTCGAGAAGTGCTGCGGGTCGGTTCCAAAAGTGCTGCGGGTCGGTTCCAAAAGTGCTGCGGGTCGGTTCCAAAAGTGCTGCGGGTCGGTTCCGAAGTGCTGCGGGTCGGTTCCAAAAGTGCTGCGGGTCGGTTCTGAAGTGCTGCGGGTCGGTTCCGAAGTGCTGCGGGTCGGTTCCGAAGTGCTGCGGGTCGGTTCCGAAGTGCTGCGGGCACCGACGGTGTCGTTTGTACGGTGAGCGGGTCAGGACACGGCGCTGCTTATTCGCTCGATCTCGGCCTCGCGCGACTGCAGCACCCGTTCGAGCAAGGGGCGAAGTGCCTGAACGGCGACGGCGCGATGGCTAAGGCGGTTCTTTTCGTCGTTACTGAGTTCCGCCATGGTCTTGCCCATGCTGTCGACCACAAACAGCGGGTCGTATCCGAAGCCCCCGGAGCCGCGGGCGATGGACGTGATGGTTCCTTGGCAACATCCTTCTACCAGTATGGGCTCCGCCCTTGGGGCGTAGGGGTCGATGAGGACCAGCACGCAACGAAAGCGGGCGCAGGGATTGGAGCTTTCTAGATTCTGGGACCGCAGCGCTTCGAGCAAGGCGGCTTTGTTTTGCGCGTCGGTTGCGCGCTCGTGGGCAAAGCGAGCCGAGCGGACTCCTGGACGTCCTCCGAGCGCCTCGACCTCGAGCCCTGAGTCATCGGCCAAGGTCAGCATCATGGTCGCATTGGCGACGATGCGAGCTTTCTTGAGGGCGTTTTCTTCGAACGTGTCGCCGTCCTCCTCGATTTCGCCGAGTGACGGGCACGTGTCTGCCACGGAAACGATCGACACCGGGAGATCTTCGAGGAGAGCTCGGAGCTCGTCCAGTTTGCCTCGGTTGGTGGAGGCGACGACAAGGGGGGTTTTCACGACGGGTTTTCTAGGAGCGATGGGAGGTCGACGCCAGCTTCGGCAAGGGCCAGACGCTGCCGACGCGTTAGTTCGCGAATGCCGTCGAGGGCAAGGTCGGTCATGCGGTCTAGGTCGGCTCTTGGGACCGGTTCCCCTTCGGCGGTCCCTTGGAGCTCGATGATCTCGCCGTGTTCGGTGGCCACGACGTTGAGGTCGACGCGGGCTTGGGAGTCTTCGGCGTACGCCAGGTCGAGCAGGAGCCCGATGCCTTCGACCAGACCGGAGCTTACGGCGGCCACGGGACCACGGAGTACGCGTTTGGTCAGGGCCCCGTCCTTGGTGAGCTTGGAGATGGCGACGGCGAGGGCGACGTAGGAGCCGGTGATGGACGCGGTGCGTGTGCCGCCGTCGGCCTCGAGGACATCGCAGTCAAGAGTGAGGGTGCGGGGGCCGATGGCGTCGAGATTGACCCCAGCTCGAAGGGCACGTCCGATGAGCCGCTGGATTTCTTGGGTACGTCCTCCGAGGCCGCGGCCTCGTCCATCGCGTTCCTGCCTTCGGGCGTTGGCGCGCGGATGCATTTGGTACTCGGCGGTAAGCCATCCCTTGCCTTTTCCCTCGAGGAACGACGGGACTTTGTCGTCGACGCTGGCGGTGCACAGGACGACGGTACCGCCGGCGCGGTAGAGGACCGAACCTTCGGCAAGGCGATGAAAACCTACGGTAAAAACGGTGGGGCGGAGCGCGTCGAGGGGACGGTTGTCGGGACGGGGCATGGCGGGTTCTCTAGCCTGACTCGAGGCAAGGGGCGAAGGTTCGACGAGGGGATGCGACATTCGACAGGGCGCTGTTGACAGGCTCGTTTGTCCCGCTAGGATGCCTGTCGCGCGGTGGAGCAGCCTGGTAGCTCGTCGGGCTCATAACCCGAAGGTCGTAGGTTCAAATCCTACCCGCGCAACGACATCGTCACGATGTAGAAAGCCTCAGTCTTTTTAGTCTGGGGCTTTTTGCTTTTCTCTCCGCCGTCGGACGTGCAGGCGATCATGACGCGGAATGGATCGGACTCGGGGGAACTAGGCTAAGATCGCGACCATATGGTGCGGTTAGCTTCTCCGGTCGCTTTTGCTCTTCTGCTACTTGGCTGTCCGCGTAAGCCCACGGGAGAGCCGCCAGCCCCCTCCGTTACGGCGACCGCCACGATTGCCTCGGCGGTGCCTGCTGCGGCCCCGTCCGCTTCAGTCCCGCCAGCCAAAGAGCCCCTTCGGGTTTCCGCCCCTATCGCAGCGCTGCGAACCAAGGCCGAGGGGGACACGGTCCTGGTGGCGGCTCTATCACTTGGGACGGTCCCTACAGCATCCATTGTCCTTGCGTCGCTCGATGCCGACGGCGTGGCGACCTGGACCTCCGAGGTACTCCATGACGTTGCGTGGACCTCCGATGCGTCGCTCACCCTCGTGCCTGCAGGGTCGTCGGTTGCCCTTGTTTGGCGGGGCCTCATGGGAGGCAAGACGGGCCAATGGGCGGTCCTCGTCGGAGATCGCGGAGCAGTCCGTGGGGAGGCGTTTCCCGTTGCCGCAAGCTCCTGCGCCACAAGCCGCGGGTTCTTCTGGATCGAACGCACCGCAGGCCAGCCCGCCAAACTACGGGAGCGTCCTTGGGACTCCGCCGTCCGCGACGCCGCCAAGGTCCCCTCGGAAGCTGCGCCTTCCCTCATTTGTGGCGACCAGGCCGTCCACCTGCTCTGGGATGGTGAGGACGGTCTCATGTCCATGACCGCCGCAAAACCAAGCCCTGTCCTTGCCTTGCGGGACCAGGATTTCGACGACGAAGAAGCCCATCATCATCCTTATCTGGTCGGCGATGTCCTCGGCCTGGTTCGGGTTTCCGATGCCGGCAAGGTTGCCTTTCGGGAACAACGCGATGCTGCCAAGTGGCGAGCGGTCAAGAGCAAGCTGACCCCTACCGACGACATCGTAGCCGTCGAGGCAAGCGGTGAGTCCCTATTGGTCGCGTACACCCGGGATGAGAGCGACGCGTGCAAGAGCCTTGTTTCCGAGAGTGTGCACATGCTGACTGTCCATCGTGCAACGGGCAAGGCCACGGAGACCAGGCTTGCGGCCGCCGAGTGTGGAAAAGACAACGGGCCTTTCTGGATCGCTCGTCCAGGTGTCTCACCGGTCCTTGCGTGGGTCGAGCGGGGAAGACGCGTGGACGCAACCAGCGCACCCATTGTGGGATTTGCCTACCGAGCGCTGGCTGGGGCCGATGTGGCCTCCGAGGTGGTACATGTTCCACTGGCAGCCGACGCACTGGTCGAAGCCGGCTGCGAGGGGACTGTTTGCTTTGCTGCCGCCTTGGTCCGCGAACCTGCAGGCGACGGGATGACACCGGAACGGGTGCGTATCCTTCGTTTCCCGTGACGATCGAAACCAAACCCATTTTTAGACAACGGCCTCCTCACCCCCTCAGGGCAGGCTTGGTTCAGCGGCCCTTGTCGGACCCGAACGGTTCGAACGCGTACCCGACAATCACCTTGGCGATCCAGTGCTGGTCGGTCCCCTCGGTCAGCCCCCGACCGAAAGCAACGTTGACCTCCCAGGAATTGTCGTCGTGTCCCTGCGGTGCCATGAGATCCACGGCGCCGAGGAGCAGATGCTCCTGGTCCTGGAACCGTTCAAACCCCCGTCCAAAAAGCCCTAGGCCTGCGTAGTACTCGACGCCGACGCCAAACCACTGTTGCGTGTTGACAGAGACCTTGCAAGCAGGCTCGAAGTGCGGCTTGAAGGCGTCCACCCCGGTCAGCGAGTAGCCCACAATCGGGTTGACCACCGCCAGGACCCACCCGTTGCGCCAACCTAGGATAGGTCGGAACTCGTTGGCCCACCCGTCCTGCTCCACCCCGTACGGAACTCGTCCAACCTCCACGTTGAGTCCGACAACAAAGGGGAGCACCAGGCGCTCAGGGACCATGAACTTGGTCCTCGCCTTGAAACCGGCCCACTGCAATCCCGCATCGGGTTGGACGTAGGTCTGCAAGTACAGACCGAGTTCGAGCCACTCGGTGATTCCAAGGGCAGGCTCGAAGGTGAGACGCGTTGCCTGGTGGTCCACGAGCTGCCCGTCGTAGCTGGGGACACTGCGGCCGGAGAAGGTGGTGTTCGTGTGAAGCTCCGCGCCGAGCTGCCAGGGCTTGTTGATGGCTCCGTCGTAGACCTGAACCTCGAACTTGTCGTTGGCAGCTGAGGGACCAACGCCAAGGAGCAACGCGAACGTTGCCCCTGCAGCTGTCGTGGCGAGGCGGCTGTTCAAAGGAGGTCGAGCCTTGCAAGCGCCTCGCTCGCCGCAACGTCCTCCCAAACCACCTGGTGAAGGACCTCGAGGAGCGGGAGTCGGTCGACATGGTGCTCGCGCGCAAAACGCCACGCCGTGGCAATTGCGGCATAGCCCTCGGTCAGCTCCCCACTGGCCAGCATTTCAGCCGCAACGTCGCGCGCAGGTTTCCCCTTGCCCACCCGCTCTCCAAAGGCGCGGTTTCGTCCCGCCGCCGCAGTCACGTGCAGATCGCCCACACCTGCCGCTCCATAGATCGTCTCGGCCCGTCCCCCCCCCGCGCACGCCAGCTGGCACATCTCGTGGATCGACTGCGCAAAACACGCTGCACGAGCATTGTGCGCCCCAGACACATGCC
The DNA here is from genome assembly GCA_903894755.1 of uncultured delta proteobacterium. GTDB lineage: Bacteria > Myxococcota_A > Polyangia > Polyangiales > Polyangiaceae > CAITRH01. Next base: position 1,315 of record CAITRH010000565.1, on the reverse strand, counting down.
CCAAACCATCCCAGAGACCGAGCCCAGTAGCATAGGCGTTCTTCAGCGCCGAGGCGATCTCGGCCCCTGCGATGTCGTCGGTGACCGCCACCCGTAGGTTTCCTCCCGCCAGAGCGTCCCGACACGCAATGGCGTCCGCCCCTGCAAACACCATCAGGGTCAGCACTCCCCGCGCGATCTCTACAGCCTTGGCCGGTCCTGCTGCGTGCACGAAACGAACTGCACGCCCCAACACCTCTGGGATCACCCGATCGATGCGATCCATCTGCCCGTCAGCGTTGGCAAGAAACCCCTTGGTAACCGAAAGGACCGGTACATCGGGTAGGTACGGTGCGGCCCGGGTCATCACAGCGACGGCTCCTTCCGAGCTCACCGCATGGATCACGAGCTCCGCATTGCATAGCGCCTCAGGGAGCTCCTCGGCGCGACACAGACGCAGGTCGGTGAGCGCAAGTCCCAGACGAGGGTGAGGTTTGCCCTCCAGCACCACGTCGAGAAGCGCGTTGTCGAGCCAGGTCCCCCAAAGGGTCACCGCGTGCCCACGTTGAGCCGCGACCTTGGCCATTGCACTCCCCATGTAGCCTGCTCCAAGCACCGTTACACGCATGACTGGACCTTCAAGGTGTGGCGCCAGGTTCAAAGCACATCTTCTGAAGACACTTGGCACCAGGGGTCGCCGCACAGTCGGCGTCAGATGTGCACTGCAGGCGGCACCAAACCTTGTTTACCACGTACGGCGGGTCGCACCTGGTGGCTACCTGCTTCTTCCGAATGGGATACAGCTTCCGTCCAGCATCCACAGCTCGCACGCCAGCGTCGACCGGGACCTGTATTCCAGCGTCAGGGATTCGTAGGCCAGCGTCAGGGATTCGCAAGCCCGCGTCAGGTACGATCGTCGGAGGCACTGCGCGGTTTCCAATGCGACAGAACTGCACGGGGACCAGCAAGTTGGCAGGGCTGAAGGTGACTCCAAGGCCATCGCACACGTAGCCCTGCGGACACTGGGAGTCGTTGCTGTTGGCACATCGCGGCTGGCAACGCTCCTGTCCCCCCTCTAGGACCAGAGCCACCTGACCCGCGGGACAAACGAGATGAGTCCGCTGCGCATCCCACTGAGGCTGCGGAGTAAACACCTGCTTGTGAACCCATCCCATGAGTTTGTGGTCCTCCTCATCGAACAGAACCAAAATGAAGGTTCCACGCTCGGCCAGTTTGGTGACAAGAGTGTCCTTCTTGAGGGTAGAGACGAGGTCCGAGGTGGTGTTCGAATCACGTCGAACGTTGGAGACGGTCCACTGGGTGGTGGCGGTGGTGG
>CAITRH010000564.1 GCA_903894755.1 uncultured delta proteobacterium | reverse complement strand
CTGACACCAAGAACTCGATTCCCTACCACGTTGCGTTCCACGGCACCTTCTGCCCTGCACATAGATGCTATACTGTCGCTGTCGTTCCTCAGTCTGCTTGACTGGACGCTAATCAATTACGTCGTGTCGAACAGATCCACATGGATCTCTCGTTTCATGGGCCCCCTCGGCGGATTCACCACCACGCCATCCCGACCAGAGCTCACCGTCAGCCAACCCAAAAGGTACTCTGGGTTTCCTACCGTGGCAGACAATCCCACGCGTTGAACATCGTTGGTGGTGAGCACCGCAAGGCGCTCCAACACGGAAGCCAAATGAGCTCCCCTATCTGTCCCTGCCATGGCATGCACTTCGTCGACCACCACCAACCGCAGATCCTTGAAAATGCGTCCCACTGGAAACCGTGAAGATACAAGCATGACCTCCAGCGACTCGGGTGTCGTCAGCAGAAGCTCGGTAGGCTCCTTCTTGGCCTTGTCGTTGTCTGCTACGTCCCCGTGCCATACAAATCGACGTAGGCCCACCATCTCTGCATAGGTTCCAAGACGCTCCTCCTGGTTGTTGAGAAGCGCCTTGAGCGGCGCAATGTACAGAACCCCAACACCCTCCGGTTCCCGCTCCATCAGGTTCGCAAGTGCTGGAAAAATGGCTGCCTCGGTCTTGCCTCCTGCCGTCGGCGCTAGAACAATTGCGTTCTTGCCGTCGAGAATCGCCTCGCCTGCTATCTCCTGGACAGTGCGAAGGCTCGTCCATCCAAGCCTGGAACCAATGGCCTGCTGCAAACGTGGCGGGAACCTAGCAAAAACTGACACGTCCTAAAACTCCACGGTGGTTGCCTCATATCCCCGTTCGTCGTCCGCCTCCGGTTCGTACGAATAGGGCTTCTTCCCCTCTGTCGCCCTTTGCTCTTCCACTGTCGCTGGCGGTGCCGCAAGGGATGCCTCCGGATTCTCCACCACTGCATCGAACCGGTTCACAAGGAGCCGAAGAAATTGCCTCGGTACCACTCCCACGTCCCCCCGAAATCCCTTCGTCACCTCGTCGACAAGGGATACGACATCCTCCGGTGTCACCTTCTGGTGCAAAAGGTGCGGATCGGGGGCTGGGTACAATTCGAGCTGCGGCTGACGCATGGTGACAATGCCCCCTTCGTTGAGAAACCGTCATGCAACGGTTGAAGCCGCTACTCCGCGCTTCGTGTCGAAAAATTCCGGCGTCCCCGTGAAGAGCTTCTTCCTTCGTTTCGGGTCTGTGCCCCGTTTCCGTTCGCATGTTCGGCGGGGCGCGCGTATGTAACATCTCGCATGATGAGGCAAGTTCCGAAGGGACCTCTTTCCGCTCTGGCTCCTGGCCTACTGCTGGCGTCTCCGATGCTCGGCGATCCGAACTTCGATCGTTCGGTCGTGCTGCTTGGGCATCACAACGAAGATGGGGCATTGGGCTGGGTGCTCAACGGGCGCGCGCTTTCTCCGGTAGCCGAGATCGTGATCTCCGTGTTGAAGCTGGAGGGGGAACCGAGTGCGTTGCCGGCGACGGCGGCGTTTTCTCGTCTCGCGCGCTCGGGCGGTCCGGTGCAGCCGGAGTCGGGGTGGATCCTGCTACCACGCTCCGGATTGCCGCTGGAGGGAGCGTTTTTCGAAGTGGGCGCGGAGCTCGTGGTCTCCAGCGATGTTCGCCTGCTACGGGCGCTTGCAGTCGGGCAACGCACGGAGGACTTTCGCCTTTTTCTTGGGTACGCCGGATGGGGAGCGGGCCAGCTCGAGGCGGAAATTGGCGTCGGAGCGTGGCTTCCCTGCCCGCTCGACGCGGACCTGGTGCTCGATGCGAACGTGAACGAGCTATGGGAAAAAGGCTACCGCACCGTCACCGGTCTCGGCGTGGCGGCGTTCCTTTCGACGCAGCGGGGGAGCGCCTGAATAGTGCGAGCCCTTACAGCGTGCGCCGCCTGTAAAACCCTGAAGGCCCCTCTTCTATGGCGCCTTCCAAAGCAAGTGTCAGAAGCGCGGTCGACACCACACTGGACCCAAAACCGCTGCGTAACGCGATTTCATCCGCATGCATCGCGCTCTCCTCGAGGCTCTCGAGCACCTTGCGCTCCGACGGCGCGAGCTTCGACAACATCGGAAAAAGCGGTTCCGAACCATGCCGGCTACGCGTGCCGAGTCCCAGACTCGACAACACGAAACCAATCGAAGTCGCCGCAAGGGCTCCTCCTTCAAGCAGCGACATCGAGCCCGCAAAACGAGGGGTCCACGGTGACGCAGGCACCACAAAAAGCCGCCGCCCTAGCTTCTTCGCCCAGAACGCCGCGTTGAGCGCTCCCGACGGGATCGGAGCCTGCACCACAACCACCGCCTCCGACAAAGCCACCAACACGCGGTTGCGAGCAAAAAAGTGGTGTCGCGCCACCTCCGCGTCGTCCGCAAACGGCCACACCATCGCCCCCCCACTTGACACGATGCGATCGAACAGCTCCGCATGCTCGGGAGGAAACACCCCATGACTTCCCGTCGCCGCCACGCACACAGTCGCGCCTTGTGCTGCCATGGCCCCACGATGCGCCGCCGCGTCGATCCCGAGCGCCCCTCCCGAGAGCACCACGACCCCCGCCCGCGCTAGGGCCTCCGCTAGCTCGAAGGCAAAACGCGCCGCTTCGGCACACGGCTTTCGTGTCCCCACCACCGCCACCGCTCGCTTCGCTGGAAATACCCCCGCCACCGTGAGCATCGGTGGTGTCCCAAGTGATCGAAGGGCCTCGGGATAGTCCGGATCGTGCGGCGTCAGATGTCGTGAGCTCACACAAGACCCATCGATCGCTGGCGTCGAAAGTTGCGTGCTGCGCTATACAATCGGCGTCGTGGTTACCGGTTCCTCGATCCCCTTGGGCTCCCCCCTCATTCGATTTCGTGGAGTCCACAAAAGCTTTGGACCCAAGGTCATCTACGACGGGCTCGACTTGGAGATCCTGCGAGGCGAGACCATCACCGTCATGGGAGCTTCGGGGGCCGGCAAGAGCGTGATGCTCAAAATGCTCATCGGTCTCCTGCGCGCTGACCGCGGAAGCATCGAGTTCGATGGCGAAGAGCTCACTAGAAAATCCGACCAAAAGATGCAGGAGGTCCGCCGTCGCATCGCCTACCTCTTTCAAGGGGCCGCCCTCTTCGACTCGCTCACCGTCGGAGAGAACGTCGCCTACGGCCTCCGTGAGCAATTCTGGAACACCATGACCGACAAGGAGATCCTCGCGCGCGTGGGCCAGTCGCTAGGCCTCGTCGGACTTCCAGGGATCGAAGGCATGCGTCCCAGCGACCTATCCGGCGGCATGAAAAAACGCGTCGGACTCGCCCGCACCCTCGCCTTGCAGCCCCAGGTGATCCTCTACGACGAACCCACCACGGGGCTCGACCCCATCAACACCGCCCGCATCAACCATCTGATCAACACGATCAAGCGAACCCTCAACGTCACCAGCATCGTCGTAACCCACGACATGGGGACCGCTTTCAGCGTCTCCGACCGTCTCGCCATGATCGCCCGGGGACGCATTCTACTGGTGGGGACCAAGGAAGAATTCCGGCGCACGGAGCACGTCCACGTGCGCGACTTCATCGAAGGGAACGCGCCGCAGACCGAGGATGTCGCGGCGCTTTTGTCAGCATAGGAGGAGCGTATGGGCAAACGGCGGTGGTCTCGTCAACTCGTAGTGGGCTTGTTTGTCGTGTTCGGCATGACCCTCGGCGGCATTGCCGTCTTCATGATCGGTGACAACCGCAGACTCTGGGAGTCCTCCATGACCTACCGCGCGTCCTTCATGGATGTCGCCGGGCTCAAACCAGGCGCTCCGATACGCACCGGCGGACTCGATGTCGGTACTGTCACCGCCGTTGCCTACAGCGACAACGCCGCCGACCCGAGGGTGTACGTGAAGCTTTCGATCTCCAAGAAAGACGCCGCTCGGATCCGGCTAGACACAGTGGCGCGCGTCGCCAATAAGGGGCTGCTCGGCGACCGTATGATCGAGCTCACGGTGAGCGACGGCCGATCGCCCCTGCTCGAATCAGGAAGCTTGATCCCCTCGGAAGAGCCCCGCGACATGCTGGCGCGTGCCAATGAAATCGCCGACCGTGCCCAGCGCCTCGTCGAACGGCTCGACCCGCTCGCCAAGACGCTCGGTGACCCTCGCCTAAGCGACGACATTCGTGGCTCGGTCGCTAGCATGCGCGAGATCCTCGATGCCGTGTCCCATCGAGACAGCGCCGCCCACCGCTTGCTCTTCGACCCAGACATGGGACGAGACCTCGGTCTTGCGCTTTCGCACCTCGCCCACGCAAGCCGTGAGTTGGACGGCGTAGCCACAGACCTCCACGACGTTTCGAGCCGAGCCAAGACGGGCCCCGGGTTGGTGCACTCCGCTCTGTACGACGAGGGCTTGGCTCGCGATACCGCTAGCACCCTTACGGAGGTCCATCGGAGCCTTCGGGCGCTCCGCGAGGGGAACGGAATCGCACGCGCGGTGTTGTACGGCGACGACAAGACCCAGCACTTGATGAAAAACCTGGACACCATGAGCGACGACCTGCGGCAAATCGTCGCCGGGATTCGCGCCGGTAAAGGGACCGTTGGGGCGCTCCTGGTCGACCCGAGCGTCTATGAAGACCTCAAAAGCGCCATCGGCAACGTGGAGCGAAATCAGGTGCTGCGCGCTCTGGTGCGCTACTCGATCAAGGCAGATGAAGCCCGTCCCCGTGTCGAGCCCCCGCGCGAGGCACCTCGTTAATTGACAAACCTCGCGTGCACGCCAGGTACTGGACGGCCACGCGGCCTCCGGCTGCATGGGGCGCATGGATGCATGTCTGCGCCCATCGAGCTGAAGATGGTGGTGACCCGGGGGTAGGAATGCCTAAGCTCGGACCAATGAGTAAGCGCCAAGACCAGCCGGGCCCCTCGGCAAGCGAGGTGGGGACGGTCCTCGCGCAACGCTATCGGGTCGTTCGCGAGCTCGGACGCGGCGGCATGGGCGTGGTCTACTTCTGCGACGACACCCTCACCGGCGAGCGCGTCGCCCTCAAGCGCCTGCGGATCCCCGACGACACTGCTAGCGCTCGTCCCGAAGAAAGCTGGTGGTTTCACCAGGAAGCCCGCGCAGTCGCTAACCTCGATCACCCCGCCATCGTCCGTGCCCGCGACTTCGGTAGCCTCGCCGACGGCTCCCCGTTCCTCGCCATGGACGTCCTGCCCGGTCGCAGCGTCCACGAATGGATGCACACCACCCAGCTCCCCTGGTCCGTCATCTGGGCCATGATGGACCAAGCCCTCGCCGGTCTCGCCCATGCCCACGCCCGCGGCATCATCCATGGCGACCTGAAACCCTCCAATGTCATGCTCGATCTGGGGTCGACGGGACGAGGTCCTCGCGCTTTCCTTCTCGACCTCGGCCTCGCCTGGCTCCGTCGCACTCGTTACGACCCGCGTCTTGACGGCTCCGACCTCCCCGAGCTCGCCCTGCATGCGGGAGCTGGCACCGTCGGCTGGGTCGCCCCTGAGCAAATTCGAAAGCTTACCCCCATGGTGGGGCCTCCCACCGACCTCTATGCACTCGGCTGCATCCTTTACCGAGTCCTCACAGGCTCGGAGGTCTTCGACGGCAACGCCCAGGAGGTCCTTCGAGCTCACAAGCGAACCCCCATTCCCGCGATCTCGCTCCCCGAGGAAATCCCCGAAGGGGTCGGTCCCTTCCTGCTTCGCTTGCTCGAAAAACAACCGTGGCATCGCTTCGAGTTTGCCGCCGACGCTCGCCGCGTGTGGCTCTCTTTCAAGCCACCGCATGCCCGCACGCTCGAAACCAACCTGTCGGGATATCCCCCCGCTCCGCTCGACATCACCAGGCTTTCGCCAGGTCTCTTGTCGCTACGTCTGTCGCCTTTCGTCGCGAGGGCCGAAGAACGTCGGCTGCTCCTCGAGGCGGCCGAGGAAGTCGTCAAGGCGTCCACGCCGCTCCTTCGGTTGGTCGCGCTCATCGGCGCCGCCGGGATTGGAAAAAGCCGTCTGGCCGAGTGGCTTGGCGAGCAGATGCACGAGACGGCGAAAATGGTTCCTCTTCGGGCGCGTTACGGACGGATTCCGACGCCGCTCGACGGAGTTACTGGAGCGGTCAACGCGCACTTCGGACTTGAAGGAGTGGACCGGTTGGTGGTCGAACAGACCCTTCTTTCGCGCTGGGAGATCGACAAAGACGACGACGAGGGGTTGACCTCCGTGGCGGCTACCGTGGAATGGCTTCGTCCAACGCCCCCTGGGGTTCTTCCCCCGCTCGGGCCGACGGGCAAGCGGTTCATATTGGACCAGCCAAAGCTGCGTTGGGTGGTGGTGCGTCGGGTGCTCGAGCGGATCGGACGGGATCGTCCAGTGCTGCTGTGGCTCGACGATCTCCACTATGGGTCGGCGAACACGTTCGACATGTTGTCGTCCCTGCGGCGCTCGAACCCGTCGTTGCGTCTCTTGGTGGTAGCAACGGCGCGGAGCGAGGCGCTGGCGACCGACCTCGATGCGGCGCTTCGGGTCGAGGCGTTTCAAGCCGAGTGGAACGGGCGCGTCGTGGAGTTGGGGCCTCTTGGATCGCTGGAGACCCAAGGGTTACTTCGCTCGGCGCTTCCCCTCGATGACGACGCGTTGGCGCGCGCGGTCAGTCAGAGCCGCGGCAATCCGCTGTTTGCCCTGCAGCTTCTCTATGCGTGGGCGGGCGGCGGATACCTGACCTTGAAAGACGGCCGTTACCATGTCCCTCCCGACGCGCTCGAAGGGCGCCCGATCACGACGTCGGAGCTTTGGGACGAGCGTTTGCGAGGCATTGCGACCGAGCTTCGTCTTGCGGCCTACGCGGCAGCGGCGTTGGGCGAGGACATACGCGGTGACATATTGAAGTCGCTGGTGTTGTCGCTCGGGATGAACCCACGCGATGCGCTTGTCGCACTCACCAGGGCGCAGATGCTTCTGGCGGCGGGCAGCGATCAGTACCGATGGGCGCATGCGCTTCTTCAGGAGCATCTTTTGGCGCGTCTCGGGGAGCGCGAGGACGCGCCAGCGATCTACCGTCTTGCCGCCGTGGCGTTGTCGAAGCATCCGGCGGTGGGGTCACGGCGCATCATGAAGCATCGTGTGACCAACCTCCTTCGAGCTGGGGACGACAACACGGCAGCGAAGCTACTGTTCGATTTCATTCGCGGCTCCTGGCAGCGGGGACGGGACACGGCGGCGACGCTTCGCGATCTAGAGATGCTCGACGGGCGGGTGACTGGCGCGGAGGCCGCGGAATCGGCGATGTGGCGGGCCGAGGCGCTTCGTTTCGTGGGGAAACTCGACGAGGCGCGGCTACATGCCGAGATCGCGCGGGACGGCTTCCGTGCGTTGCGGGACTTGTCGCGCGAGGCGGAGGCGTTGCGTTTGCTAGGGCATATTGCGTCCGACCTGGGGGCACCGGCGCAAGCGCGGGCCGAAGTGGCGGTGGCACTCGAGCGGTTTGTGGCGTTAGGGAACGAACGCGAGAGGGCGCAGACCGAGGTGGTTCTCGGGGAGATTGACTATCTGCTTGGAGAGCACGCCGAAGCGAAGGCGATACTTACGGCGGCGAGTGCGCGGTGCACGGCGGTGGGTGACCCGCTTGGGCGAGCGCAGTGTTTGATTTTGCTGGCGCTCATCGAGGGGTCGCTCGGCGACGAGAGTCGGATGCGGGGGCTATTGGCGGAGGCGAGGGCGGAGTTCGATGCGATTGGATATCGTCTAGGGGTAGCGCAGTGCGACGTAGCGTTGGCGCATGCGGATCATCGGGCGTTCGACCTGGGGAGGGCGAGGGCGAGGGCATTAGCGGCGAGGGCGTCATTTCGGGAGCTTCAGAATCCGCGTGGGGAGGCGGGCTGCGAGCGACTGCTGGCGATGATTGCGCTCGATGCCGACGATGCGATAGCGGCGCTGGCACATGTGGGGGTAGCGGGGCGGCTCTATGATCGCCTGCGGGATCCGTGGGGCGAGGTTGAAGCGCGGTGTTTGCGCGCGCAGGTCGCGTTGGCGACGGGGGATCCAGAGGCGCCGCGGTGGGTAGCGGAGTGCGAAGAGATCGACCTTGACGAAGCGGAGCCACGTCAGCATCGCCATTTGACCGCGGCGTGGCTAGCGCAGACGCGGGGGAGGTGGGCGGACGCGGCAGCGGAGGTGGATCGAGCGCGCACGGCGTTTCCCGAGCGCGGCAGGACTGGGGATCACACGCCGCACTTGCTTCTCCGTTTTTCGAAGATGGTGTGGATTGGGCCGTCCGTTGCGAAGATTGACACGTGGCTCGAGCAGGTGTTGCGGGCGGGGGCCAAGAGGTAGAGCCTCGCCGTAAAGCTGCTCCCGCTCGCGCAGACCTCACCCCCCCAACCCCCCTCTCCCTCGACATCCTGCTTGCCCATTCGGGCAAGGAGGATCGTCTTCGAGCGAGGGGGGAGGAGAGCCGCGGTTCCGAG
>CAITRH010000563.1 GCA_903894755.1 uncultured delta proteobacterium | reverse complement strand
CGTGCATGTCTGCCAGGGATTGGTCGGCTGCCCCTGTACCACAACGATGTAGCTGCTTCCATTGTCAAGCGCCTTCGCGAAGGTGTAACTCCCGTTGCTGGTTCGGGGGAGTGATTCCGTTCCGCTAAGTGAAAGCACCAGACCACTTCCAGCCAAGCCGGATACCACACCCCCAAGGGTGTACGTAGGAAGCGTGCACCGGTTGGTGGTGTCGCAGGTTTGGTTCAAGGCGCAGGTGCCGCAATCCGCGACATCCCGGGTCACACCGCAGTTGTCCGTGCCCACGACGTGGCCACATGTTTTCTGAAGACGTCCGCAGAACGCCTGGTTTGACTCCGCTGTGCATGCGTCGGTGTTTCCAGAGTCCACAACGGCCGCGTCCACGGTCGCATCCACCACGGTCGCATCCACCACGGCTGCATCGTGTACGGCTGCATCCACCACGGCTGCATCCACCACGGCTGCATCCACCGCGGTTGCATCCTCGGAGGTCGCATCCACCGCGGTTGCATCCGCGACAGCGCTGTCCAGCGAGGAGTCCGAGGTTGGATTGCGATTGATGGATACGGACGGCAAGTTGTTGCTGAGCGAGCGCGAAGCGGGCAACCTCACGCATGAAAACGAGGAGCTCGCGCGGCAAGCCGAGGTCCTCGCGCGGCAAGAAGCCGAGCTCGCGCGGGAGACCGCCGAAGAACGCATCCGCCAGCTCGAAGAACTGCTGCGTCGACGCTAAAACAGCCCGGTTCATGGCGCTGCAAGGGAGCGGAGGCGCAAAAACACGTCGGGGGAAATGGCCAGCTTTCTTGCCCAAGCGCCCCTTGCCGTGCGACCCCTCGCCTCGATGGGTCCTCGCGAATCCGAGCTCGTAAAGCTTCGACGACAGGCAGAAGAGCTCGCCAAAGGGCGCTCGGAACGCATGTCGACGGCACACCTCCTGGCCGCTATTGCCTCTGAAACCGGCGGCGCCGCCGAGCTCCTGCGCGAGCGACGCCTTGATATCGACCTCCTCCTTCGCGCCGCTCGCGTCGTCACCGACGAGCATGCCGACGCCCTCGGCACCGCGCTCCAACGCGCCCGGGACTTCGCCTCCAGATCGCCTACCCCCGAACCTGGCGCGTCCCATCTCCTCTTCGCCTTGTGCCAAGAACGCTCCGCCGTCGCTCACCGCGCCATCGTTCAGTGCGGGACAGACATCGCCAAACTTCGTGCCGCCGCCATGCAGCTCGCCATGGGCCTCGTCACCGCCCGCCGTCCCTCGGCCGCCGCGCCTCCCGCCTCCCCCGTCGCCGCTCGCCCCGCCGTGGCCCGTCCCGCCGCAGCCCGTCCCGCACCCGAGGCCAAACGCACCGCTAGCCCTCGGACGGCTCCCCCTGCCCCGCGCTCCGAAACCCCCGAGCCCCCTGCGGCGCGTCCTTCCCCGCCTCCCGCCAAACCCAAACCTCGACGGGCCAAGGCCGCGGTAAACGACAGCCTCTCGCGATTTGCCCTCGACCCAAAGACCTTTCCCGCCCTCGGTAGCATTGGCAAAAACCTCTCCCTCGCGGCCGCTCTTGGCGAGCTCGACCCGGTCGTGGGACGTAACACCACCATCGAGCTTGCCCTCGATGTTCTCGCCAAACGCCATGCTAACAGTCCCTGCCTGGTGGGGGCCGCCGGCGTGGGAAAGACCAGCGTGGTCCGTGGCATCGCGCAACGTCTGGTTGCAAGCGAAGGCGACGGGCGAATCCTGATCGAGGTGGAAGCCTCCACACTGTTAGCGGGGACCGGAGTTCGAGGCGCCCTCGCCGAACGCCTTGCTCAGATCAAAAACGAGGTGAAGGCGAGCGATGGACGCATCGTGGTCTTCTTCGACGAAGTCCATGCGCTCTTTGGAAACGACGCGGGCGACGAAGCCTCCATGGAACTGAAACTCGCCCTCTCCAAAGGCGAGCTCGCCTGCATCGGTGCCACCACCCCCGAGGAATACCGACGCACCATCGAAGCCGATCCAGCCTTGGCCCGAAGGTTCACCCTCATCGACGTGCCCGAGCTAGGCCCCGAGGAAGCCCGCGCAGTCGTCGAACAGCTCGCTCCCGTCTTCGAAGAGCATCATGGAGTCCACTATCACCCGGACGCGATCGCCGCGAGTATCCCCTGGAGTGTCCGCTACATTCCCGATCGATCGCTTCCCGACAAAGCCATTGCTCTCCTCGACCTTGCAGGAGCGCGGGCTGGACGTCGCGGGATGACCGACGTGGGACGCGCTGAAGTTGCCGCGGTGCTGTCCGAACAGGCGGCAGTTCCCATCGAACGTCTGCTCGAGACCGATGGCGATCGGATGCTGCGCTTGGAAGACGAGTTGTCGTTGCGGATTGTCGGGCACAAGGCGGCGCTTCGCAGGATTGCAACCGTGCTACGTAGGAACGCCTCGGGGTTTCGCTCGCAGCGTCCCATTGGCTCGTTTCTCCTGCTCGGGTCTACCGGGGTCGGGAAAACGGAGACAGCGAAGGCGATCGCATCGTGCCTCTTCGATTCCATGCATGCGACGACGCGTCTCGACCTGTCCGAGTATGCCGAGTCCCATGCCATTGCAAGGTTGGTGGGGGCTCCTCCTGGGTACGTAGGACACGACGCGGGGGGGCAGCTTACGGAAGCGGTCCGAAAGCGTCCCTACCAGGTGGTGCTACTCGACGAAGTAGAGAAGGCGCATCGCGACGTCCTCGAGGCGTTCTTGCAGGTGTTCGACGAGGGGCGGCTGACCGATGGGCGGGGACGGACCGTGGACTTTTCCAACACTGTGATCGTGCTGACGTCGAACTTAGGGACCGATTTGGTCCGTCCGTCGTCATCGCGGACACGCATTGGGTTTGATCGCAAGGCGCAGGAGATGTCGGCTGGGGCGTACGAGGAGGCGATCCTTGGGGCAGTACGGGGGGCACTTCCACCGGAGCTTTACAATCGGTTTGACGAGGTACTGGTGTTTGCGCCACTGGAGCGGGCCGATGTTGCGGAGATAGCGCGTCGGATGTTGTTGACGCTAGCGGCGGATCTGGAGAAGACCCGTGGGATACATCTCGAGGTCCGTCCAGCGGCCATTGAGGCGTTACTGGATGCGGGGGGGTTTGATCCGGAGCTAGGAGCGCGTCCCATGCGTCGTGCCATTGGACGTCTAGTGGAGGCACCGGTTGCAGAGATGGTGCTGCGGGGGGAGCTGACGCGAGGGGATTTAGCGCGGGTGGACGCTCGACCTGGCGTGACGGTGAGCCGGGTAACGGCAAGTGGGAGGCCACCGAGCCCGCGTCCGCCTACGGTACCGAGCGAACCTGTGAAGCGAACGCGAGCGGGGTGACCCAACCGCCCGCCCTGCGGACCCAACCGCCCGCCCTGCGGAACCAACCGCCCGCCCTGCGGAACCAACCGCCCGCCCTGCGGAACCGGCCGCCCGCCCTGCGGACCCGCCCGCACACACCCGCGGACCCAATCGCCCGCCCTGCGGACCCGCCCGCACACACCTGCGGACCCAACCTCCCGCCTTCCGACCCGTTGCTAGCAAACGCTCCCTCGACCCCCTCGACCCGTGTACCCTAAGCTCCATGCAAATCGAATTCATCGGCGCTGCCCAAACCGTCACCGGCTCAAAACACCTCGTTCATACCAAAGAGGCCACCATCCTCCTCGATTGCGGCTTTTTCCAAGGCCAGCGCCGAGAATCCATCACTCGAAACCGCGCCCTCGGCGTCAACCCCGCATCCCTCGACGCCGTTGTCCTCTCCCACGCCCACATCGATCACTCGGGAAGCCTCCCGCTCCTCGTAAAACAGGGCTACCAAGGTCCCATCTTTGCAACCCCTGCGACCCGCGACCTCTGCGCGGCCATGCTCGCCGACGCCGCCGCTATCCAGGAATCGGACGCGCGCTATATCAACAAAGTCGTCGCTCGCGACCAGGCCGACATGGAACCCGTCGAACCCCTCTACGGCCAAGACGACGTGGTCCATGTCCTCGAGCAAACCATTGCAATCCCCTACCGAAGACGCTTCCTCATCGCCCCCAATGTCCACTTGACCTTTCTCGACGCAGGCCATGTCTTGGGAAGCGCCATTGTCTTGCTTGACGTCGTCGAGCTCGGCGTTGCCAAACGCCTGGTGTTCACTGGTGACCTGGGACGTCGCCGGATCCCTATCCTGCGCGACCCAGAAATCCCTACCGGCGCCAACGCACTGATCACGGAAAGCACCTATGGCGATCGTATCCATCCCCCCATCGAGGAGATGGACAACGCCCTCGCAGCAGTACTGCAGCGGGTCTACCAACGAGGGGGAAAAGTCGTGATCCCGTCCTTTGCCCTCGAACGCGCCCAAGAGATCGTGTTTGCCCTCAAGGGACTGCGCAACGCTGGACGAATGCCTCCCATGCCTGTCTACGTCGACTCCCCGCTGACCTCCAAGATCACCGATATCTTCAAGCTCCATCCGGAGTGCTACGACACAGAGACACGCGCACTGTTGCACGATCGCGAGAGTCCCTTCGAGTTCGACGGCCTTCGCTATGTATCAGACAAGGAGGCCTCCAAGGAAATCGGCATGTCACGAGAGCCCGCGGTGATCATCTCGGCCAGCGGCATGTGCGAAGCAGGGCGGGTCTTGCACCACTTGAAGGCCACTGTTGAAGACGACAAGAACGCTGTCTTGATTGTCGGATACCAAGCGCAGCACACGCTAGGAAGGCGCATTGTAGAGCGACGTCCCAGGGTCCGCATTTTCGGGGTTGAGCGCAACCTTCGCTGCGAGGTCGTGGTGCTCAACGGGTTCAGCGCGCACGCGGACCAAACCGACTTGGTTGACTTTGCCGTGTCAACCAGAGATCGCGGTGCGCTTGAAAGCGTCGCTTTGGTTCACGGCGACCCGGCGCCGCAGCGGGTGCTCGAGGGCCTGTTGCGACAACAGGGATTTTCCAACGTGGTCGTTCCCGCCCCGGGAGACACGTTGGAGGTGTAGTGCGGTCCTCGTACCTGGTCGGCCTAGCAGCGCTTGTTGCACGCCTAGCCTTCGTCACCTGGGCGGGACGGACCTTTCCGCCCGTCGAGGATGGCATCTACTACCACACACTCGCGCAACGTCTTGCCCAAGGGGACGGCTACACCTGGCTCTGGCCGGATGGGGCAGTGACCTTTGTGGCGCATTACCCGGTCGGCTATCCCGCCCTTGTAGCGTTGCTCTACGCCGTGTTCGGGGCAGTCCCAGCAGCAGCAATGGCGCTCAACGCAGTGCTGGGCGCAGCCGCTGCGGTGGCTGTTTGTCGTCTTTGCGGTGGGTCTCGCGGCATTGTCGCTGGACTTGTGGTCGCACTTCATCCCGCGCTGGTGCCCTACACTGCGGCGGTGATGACCGAAGGGGTGACGGCGTCCATATTGGTCCTTGCCGTAGGGCTGACGGCGTCTGCCCGAGGCTCATGGTGGAGGCTTGCAGCGGTAGGACTGGTGCTCGGGATAGCCACGTTGATCCGTCCTCAGAACCTCCTCTTTGCTCCTCTGTTTGGCCTGCTTGGGGCCCGCAAGACAGGACGCCTTGCGGGAGCGACGCTGGTCTTTGTGGTGGCCGTGGGGGTGTGCCTTCCTTGGACAGTCCGCAACTGCGTTCGGATGGAACGCTGCGCTTTGGTCAGCATGAACGGCGGCTGGAATCTGCTGATCGGAACGCACACCGGCAGCGGAGGGTTCACGCCAGTGGCGGTCCCTGCGGCATGTGCGACGGTTTGGTCCGAGTCGGAGAAGGACCTGTGCTTTGAAAGAGCAGCCCGCCTGGCGATTTTGCGGGATCCCTGGGCCTTTGTCGCCAAGGTTCCCTCCAAGCTTGCGATGACCTTCGACTACCTAGGGGCCGGACCGTGGTATTTGCATGCGTCGAACCCCCTTGCGTTTTCTGCAAAGGCCAAAGTTGCTCTGGGGGCCGCGGAGACTGTTGCGGTGCGTGGGATTCTAGCTGCCGCATTGATTGCGTGTGCGCGGCTTCGAGGGGCCCACGGGAGGCTGCGATGGGGGCTTGCGGTGGTAGGTTTAGGGACCGTGGTGACGGTTCATGCGTACGTAGCGTACTTGTGTTTTGTGGGGACTGTGCTGGGGCTTGGGCGACGTAGGCTTGGAGCATTGCCTGTGCTGATCCCTTGTGCGGCCGTTGTGGTGCTCGGGACTGCGCTGACGCATGCCATGTTTTTTGGGGCTGGGCGGTACGGGTTGGTGGTGGTTCCACTGGTGACGGCGGTGGCGTTTGTTAAACCACGCCCATCTTGAGACCCGCAGACCTCATTGCACAGTACCTCCACCACCGTTGCCCTGTCCTTGCTCGGTAGGGTCACGAACGCCGTGTACAGCGGATTGCACACCGTGTTATTTCGGCGCAGCACAATGTCCTGGATGATGGTCTGCTCGCACCCTTTGAACTCAGCATCGGGCGTTCTCGCGGCGGCTTGCTCTCTTGGCGCTTTAGTACATCCCCGCCTGTCCCGCAAACTGATGCAACGCCCGGAGGCGTTCCGAGACCGCGGTGTCCAATCCACAGCTCTCCGGGTTGGACGTCGAAGCGACGCAGTGTCTCTCCGCCGGAGACAGAGGTCGCAGTACAGTACAGTGGATGAAGCGGCGATCCGATACGGGTCCCCGCGTGAGGCGCAGCTGCATCGGAGGGGACCGATGTGTTGGTGACCAAGGTGCACGTGATTGTGGGGAAGGGGCAGGGGTTATTGATTTGGATGCCATGAGTGCATAGAGTATAGGTGTTCTTGGGGACTGGCTTTCTTCGCCCCCCGTTCGACCATCCGCCCGTCCCGGATCTCGAACACCCGGTCCGTCAGCTCGAGAAGGCTCTCGCGGTGCGTGATCACCAGCGTCGTACGCTCCTGGCACGACCCGAGCAACTCCGCCATCAACGCCCTCTCCGTTGCAAGATCCAGATGCGCCGTCGGCTCGTCCAACACCAGTATCGGCGCATCCCGAAGAAATGCCCTGGCAATGGCAATCCGCTGCTTCTGCCCCCCCGACAGCTTGCTCCCCCGGTCGCCCACCATCGTCGCATACCCCTCTGGCCAGGCCATAATTTCGTCGTGAATCCCTGCCCTTCGCGCCGCCTCGCGGACCTCCTCTTCCCTTGCGCCTGGCCGGCTGTACAGAATGTTGCGCAACACCGTGTCGCTGAAGAGCATCAGATCCTGCGACACCAGCGCGACCTGCTCTCGTATCCAACCTGGGTTCAAATCGGACAGGTCGTGCCCATCGATGGAGATACGACCGGACTGCGGGCGAAAAAAGCGGAGCAGCAAGTGGATGAACGTCGTCTTCCCAGCCCCCGTGACCCCCACGATGCCGATGCGCTCCCCCGCACGAATGCTGAGGGTCACCTCGGTGAGCACCCGCACGCCTTCTCCATAGGAGAAGGTCACCTGATCGTAGGCGATGTCTCCCCGCGCTGCAACCTTGGGAACCAGCAGCACCCGCGAGGGATCGTCGTGCTCGTACTCCGTGGCCAGGTCCAGCAGCTCCTTCACCCTGGACGCTGACACGGCCGTGTGCTGGAACGAAATGGGCAATTGAAGAATGCTGCTTATCGCCCCCGTAAGCTGCGGATAGGTCGCCAGGAACGCAGTGAAGTCGCCCACGCTCATCTTGCCCCGCAGCACCAGCAGCCCCCCGAACAGCATCACCCCAAAGCGGACCCCCCGCGTGATGCCCATCTGCATCGTCCCCATCGCCTGCCCAAACAGCATGTTCGTAACGCTCAACGCCACGTTCTGCCGGTAGGCGTTGTCGTATCGGGCTATCTCACGGTCCTCCGCTGCGTGCGCCTTGATGAGATCGATGGATCCGAACATCTCCTGCCCGTCGGCTGAGAGTTGCAACCCTGCCTCCCGCGTCCGCACCGTGTAGGACCGACTCAAACGAAGACTGAAGAAACTCAGCAAAACCGTCACCGGCACGGAAAGGACCACAAAGACCGTGAGCGGAAGCGACAGCGCCATCAGTACCGAGCTGCCCACGAGAATGGCCATCCCCGAGGTGACAAGACTCTGGAGCAGACCGCTCGAAACCGAGTCTAGACTCACCGTGTCGCCGTTCATGCGCGCCAGCAGGTAGCCGCTCCTCGTGGACCGAAAATACGACAGCGGGTAGCGCAAGACCCTTGAGAAGACCGCCATCTTCAGACGGTACCCGTACTCCGCGTTGATCCGAAAGTTGATCAGGGAAATCTCGTTGGTCACCAAGTACCGGAGCCCCGACGTCACCGCCAACGTCGCCAGAAGCCACCCCAGCGAAGGAAGCGCCCTCCCCACCAGTGTCGTCAGGAACCCAAGGTGGTGGGCCTTCAGCGAGTCGAGCAGTGGCTGCGCCCCTTTTCCAAGGAACACATAGTCGATCATCCACTTGCTGGACACTGGATTGACCGCGGCCAGTACCGACGACAGAAGCGTCAAGGCGGTCCCGGCAGCAACCGCCCTGCGGAGAGGCCACAGGTACCGAACAAAGTGCAGGATGTCTCGATACCTGAAGACCTCTTTCTTAGGCGGCTCCACGTAGGTGAGCGCCTCCCGAAGGAGCTTCACCCGCCCCCACAAAGGGACCTGTCCGATAGGGGCGCTCATGACGGGCCTCCAACCTCCTGAACCATGCGCTCGAAACTTGGAAGTCCAGTGGTGTCCACCAAGAGCCGGAACTCAGGACGGACGTGCCAATGGTCCTGACTCCACCACCCGACGCACCAGCGTCCGACGAACAGCAATGCGCGCGGTCGCGAGGGGGCCGTGGGGCGCGAGGTCACCAGGACAGGCTGTAGGACAAAGAGAGACGAAAACAGCGGGCTCACCCGACGCGCCAGTGCGTCGTACATGGGCTCGACGCTGCGGTAGACGCGACGCAACGTGGGTCGTCCATGGCGAAAGTACCCGTGACAGAGGAGCCCCACCTTCCCTCCCCAGATCACCGAGGGACAACTGCCCCGAGTGCGCTTCACAATGCGTCCAACGATGTGCGCCTGGGTCACGATGTAGGAATCGGGGCCGTTGTTGTTGTCCCCCGCGGTGATGTAGCCCTGCGGGTCCACTCGGACAATGCGGTGAATGATGTGGCGCTCTCGGGTGCGTGGGTCTTCGTAGGCAATGATGTCCCCAGGGCAGTAGACGCGCTGGCGCCGGTAGGTCAATCGGTCGCCGTCCACCAGGCTCGGAAACATGCTCGAGCCGCAATAGGCAATGGGCCCGCACGGTGGCAAGGAGGTCATGGTCTCCGAAGAGCCTCTTCCAGCACGTCCCAGGGTTTCCCCTCGAGGCTGGCGCGCAGGAGAAACACGGGGATCCGCTGGGCCAGCGTGCAAGCCGCCTCGAAGGAGCGACGGAAAAACCACGTTCGGAACGCGTCATCCACGCTCGACAGCACGTACCGCAGGACCTGCCGGGACGCATCGGAGAGGCACACCGCAGCTCCCGGCGGAGCGAGGGGTTCCACTAGGTCCACTGTGTCTTGCTTCAGCGCGCAGATGGCGCGCAGCGGGTAGGAGCGCTGAGTATCCCAGGCTGCAGGGACGCCAGGGGTGACCTTGCTCCAGGTGGGCAAGACCTGCACACGGTAGCCGCCGCGGTCATCGGGGATCACAATGCACCACTCGTCCCCAGGTGCCCACCAAGGGGCGGGGAAACGTCGGGACTGGGTCGACTTGCCTCCGCCACTGGACGCTGCCAAGAGGACCGCTTGGTTGTCCTTCACGAGGGTGGCTGCATGGAGAAAGAGGGTCCCGGTGGGGAGCATGGAAGCCATGGCGACGAGAAGGGCTTTGTAGGTACCGACGCGTGTGGTCCACTCTTCCATTGCGTCGAGGGGGATTTCGCAGCGTATTTCGCCTGTTTCGGGGTTCCAGGCGAAGTGGCCGCTGGTCCCTTCGAAGCCGTTCCAGCCGTTGGATTTCTTCCCACCGTTGGCTCGTGCCGCGATGGCAATGCGGCCCGTGCCGGCCCCTTTCCGAAGGGACATGAGCGAGGCGAACTCCTCCAGCCATCCGGAGAAGTCGGGGGAGGTCCCAATGGACCAACTATGATTGCTCGAGAAATCTACGGTATGCATGACTGTTCCTCACCGCTTGCTCTGAAACTCCACGTTTCCCCTTGCCGAGACCTCACCCCCCAGCGATT
>CAITRH010000562.1 GCA_903894755.1 uncultured delta proteobacterium | reverse complement strand
GTCCTCAGCGTTGTGGTTGGGGAGCCCGAGTTTTACCCTCCGATGGAACGGACCCCACGCGTTGGTTGGCAGCCCCGAAGGGGCGAATCAGAACAGCCCAGGGTGGGTAACCCTGGGTCGTGGGTGTCGCGGTTCGGACCGTGGGTCGGACCTGCGGTTTTCAAGATAGGTTTGGTTTAGCCATGTTGTCTTCAGTCCATGAGCGTCCGTCTCCGTGGCTTGCTGTTCCTACTGGTCCTCTTCGCATGGATGGGCATGGGCATGGGGACGGTGCACGGAAACTCTCCATTGTGTTGCCGACCTACAACGAGCATCGGAACTTGCGGGAGGTCGTGCGGCGTCTTGCCGAGCTTCTCGACGCCGCATTGCCTGGCGGCTACGAGCTCATCGTGGTCGATGACAACAGTCCTGACGAAACCTGGGCGCTGGCCGCGGAGCTCACGCACGAATTCCAAGAGCTGCGGGTGATGCGACGGAGCGAGCGAGGACTGGCTTCCGCGGTCCTTCGAGGATGGCAAGCGGCGCGGGGCGAGGTGTTGGCAGTCCTTCATGCGGACCTGCAACATGACCCCGAGGTGGTGTTGGCTCTCTGGAACGAGATTGAACGCGGAGCCGATCTCGCAGTTGCAAGCCGTCACATGGCTGGAGGAGGCGTCAACGAGTGGGCCCTGCACCGGCGCCTCTTTTCGCGAGGCGCGCAGCTGCTTGCCATGCTGACGCTGCCAGGGGCGCTTGGACGTCTCAGCGATCCCATGAGCGGCTTCTTCATGGTACGTCGTCATGCCATCGCGGAGAATACCATGAGTCCTCTTGGGTACAAGGTACTCATGGAGGTCTTGGTGCGGTGCCACATCGGGTGGATTGCGGAAGTCCCATATGTCTTTCGGGAGCGAGTGGACGGAGCGAGCAAGATCACCGGGATGGTGGTGATCGATTTTCTTCGCCATGTGCTCCGGCTGCGGCTCGATACGCTTCCTGTCGGGCGGTTCCTCAGGTTTTGTGCCGTGGGGTTCTCTGGCGTGTTCGTGGATATGGGGCTTCTATACCTTTTCAGTGACTCCCACGCCCTCGGCTGGGGACTGACGAGGAGCAAGCTGATGGCGGCCGAGTGTGCCATTGTCAACAATTTCCTTTGGAACGACGTGTGGACATTTCGCGATCTGGCAGGCGACCAGACCGGGTTTCGAGCGAAGTTGAAGCGCTTTGCCAAGTTCAATGTCATCTGCACGGTCGGACTGGCGCTCAACGTGTTGTTGCTCAATGCGCAGTTCAATCTGCTCGGGATGAACCGCTATCTGGCGAACGCGATTGCCATTGTCGTCGTGACCTTGTGGAACTTCTGGCTCAATACGCACTTGTCATGGCGCGTGGCGGAAGGGCAGAACACAGGGCGCCGGATGGAGTAGCCTCGAGAGCGTGAACGACGAGTCCGACTCCGCGAGGAAAGCACGCAAGTTCGTAATGTCCTACGTACGAAAGGGACCGTATGTCCTTTACCCAGACCCGGCGATCGTCGCGAACGTGCTGGAGGGGCTCGGCGATCGCTTGGAGCGTTACGGCAAGATGTACTGCCCCTGTGCCGCTATCGACGAGGCCCGGGAACGTGGTCAAGAGCTTGTGTGTCCTTGTGTTCCACACCATGCCGACATCGAGCGCCAGGGGTATTGCGATTGTGCGCTGTTTGCCTCGAAGGACTTCGTCGGGACGCAAGCCTAACCTCGCCGAAAAGCGTCGCGAGCGACGCGAAGCTAGGAAGGGCGAGCGAGGAATACTCCTGTATTTTGAGCGACCCCGACCGACGATTTGCGTCGCGCAGCAGCTTTACGGCGAGGCTAGCCCCTATTGCGCAGCCAACGCTCGCAGTACCAGCGGACCATCCGGAGCCGCCGCCTCGAACACCGCCCCCCGACGATCCGTAAGCCCCACCCGAACACGCCCATCCGAAAGCTGCAACGCATAGCCGGCTCGTGGCAATGGCCCCGCCTCGCCCTCCGGAACAACAACTACCTCCACTGCATAACTTCGCGCGGCCGTCTCCGCACGCCCCCCACAAAGACGTGCCACAGCCACCACCCGATCGTCCGCGCATCGCGTAAGTGCTGCAGTGTCCGCTTCCCCGCGACGCACAGCCCCCACCAGCCGAGCCGCCGCTCCACGTACTGCATCCACCGGATCGCTCAACAGCCGACGCTCCACAGTCCCATCCCCGCAACGTCCCCCCACCGCTACCAGTGATACCAATGCGTTGGCCCGTACATAGGGACGTGCATCCGAAAGACGCGCGCAAAGCAGCTCCGCCACCGCTGACTTTGTCCGCGCCCCAACGCGTCCCAGCGACGCTGCCGCATTGACCGCCGTGTCCAGGTCCCCCGCCGCTTGCCCCGCCGCTTGGTCGAGCGGCCGTACACTCCCAACACCACCAAGCGCCCCCAGAGACCACGCCGCCTGTGCACGTACCGATGGATCCGGATCGGCCAGCAACTTCAACGCAAGCCCTTCCCCATCCGACCTCGCCGCAAGAACCCCAGCTACTGTCCGTCGGTCGTCGACATCCGCCCCCGACACGAACTCGGTCAGCCGAAGGAGCGCCAACGGTCGCGCAGCCCGCCCCAGTGCCACGAGGATCCCGTCCCGATCGGCCCCCGACGAGAGCGCAAGGCGTCGGTGCAGCGCTTCGATCGCCCCGTCCGACGGCGCTCGGGACAGAATCCCCCCTAGCGCCGTGATCACCAGGGTCCTGTCCATCTCGCCGCTAGCCTCGAGACGCTCCAGCAGCGCATCGCGCGACGCTGCGGTCCCAGTTATGGACAGCGCCACCGCGGCTCGAAGACGCGTCTCGGGCTCACGGTGCTTCATGAGATCGAGAAGCACCGCATCGGCCCCCGCAGGCCCGAGCACCGAGAACGCTTGAAGCGCTGCAAGTCGAAGGGACGCGTCCTCGGACTGCGCCAACTCCACCAGCGCCGGACCCGCACGGGGCGCGCCGGTACGTCCGAGAAGCATCGCAAGCTCGGCACGTTCGGACGGCGTCGCAAAAGGCTTTCGAAGCGCCGCAACGAGCGGCTCCACGGCACGCCCATCAGGATGACCCGGGTCGAGCAGCCGCCCCGCCGCACGTCGCGCTTCATCGCGAACCAGGGAATTCGAATCCCCCACGAACTCGAGAACCACCGCCACCATATCGGTCCCTGCCATCCCCCCAAGCGCCCGAAGCGCCGCCGGAACCGCAAGGACACCGCGACGCATCGACAGCAACACCGTACGAGCCTGCGAGCCCGCACCGAGCTCCCCCACGATGCACGCCGCACTGGTCGCTGCAGCGGAAGTCGCGCTGCCTTCGAGCACCGGACCGAGCAGCGGAATCGCCGCCAACCCCGCCGATACCAAAGCCTCGCGAAGTGGAGTGAGCTCGAGTCCTGTATCGTCGCCGGTGCCCAGAAGCGCCACGAGCGCACCAAGCGCCTCGGGCGACGCGATCTTGCCTAGCGCACCTAGAGCCGCCGCACGCACGAGGGGCTGGCGATCCTGGGAGAACGCCGCGATGGCATCCACGGCGTCGGCCGCACGAAGCTTTCCCAGGCCCATCAAGGCTTCCCGTCGAATGTCCGGCTGGACTTCTCGAAGCGCAAGAACGAGCGCCTGGGACGCACGACGGTCGCCCAGAAGACCGAGCGCACGCACCACGGCCAAACGAACCTCGGATGCGGAGTCCTGAACCTTGCCTACGAGCGGGACGATGGCGCGGGAGTCGCCGAGACGGGCAAGGGCTCCAACGATCTGAACTCGGACAGCAGGATGAGGGTCGTCGAGACGTCCAAGCAGCGGCGGCACGGCGCCAGACGCGTCGTGGAAACCGAGGGCTTCGGCGGCAGCAAGGCGCACCTCGGGGTCGGAATCGCTGAGCGCCCGAGCGAGGGGAGCAAGCGATAGAGGGCTTGGGGCAGCCCGCGCGACCTCGCAGGCCTTTCGACGTAACGGGGCTTTAGGGCTGGTCATCCATGGGATCACCAGCTCGGTCGCGGCGGTGAGGCGCAAACGCAGAGCGGCATCGGCAGCGGCGAGCTTGACGTCATCGTCGTCGTCGGCGAGCGCCCGAAGGACCAAGGGGGCAGCTCTCGGGATCGCCAACGTACCCAGCTGCGCGGCGCCGGCGCGACGGCGGACGGGGTCAGAGGAAGCGAGAGCCGTTTCGATGCGTTCGGCGACGTCGGGCCACACGAGGGCGTGAGTCGAACTGGAGGTGACAGTGGCCCCGAGTGCGGCGAGCAAGGCCACGGTCCTGTGAAACGTCGGCACGGGCGGGACCGTAGCATGTGGTTGGTGGGCTCGGCGAGGCTCTGGTTTAGTAGCTCGCGGCGGAAGTCCTTGGACACTTCGGGGTAGCCGAACGCGACCGCGCCCCCGTGTGAGGGACGGGCAGTGGGGCCGCGGTGTGTGCGGGCGGGGCCGCGGTGTGTGCGGGCGGGGCCGCGGGTGTGTGCGGG
>CAITRH010000561.1 GCA_903894755.1 uncultured delta proteobacterium | reverse complement strand
GGTTCTACGAAAAGAGGCCCATTTCGAGCACGGGGGGGTTCTTTCAGTTCGTGGTGTATTGCGCGCAGTCGAAGGGGGGACGAGGGGTAGCGGCGATGACGTCACGAACACCGAAGGGCAAGGCGCGCATTGTTCCATTTCTTCCGGAGGGGTCGACGGTGGATGTGCCCGCACAGTTTGCGAGCCATGTGTGTACCGAGTATGGCATCGTGAACTTGCGCGGGCTTGGAGGATACGAGCGGGCTGCAGCGCTGATTTCTATTGCGCATCCGGACGATCGGGAGGGGCTCGAACGCGAGGCGCGTCAACATGGGCTGCTTGCGCCGGTGTTTCCCGTGGCCATGGGGGAGAGGAGACGGTATCCGTCGCATGAAGAGCGCCGGGGGTACAAGATCCCGATGGGCAGCGAGGTCTGGGGGATGGACTGGGATCCGTTCCAATCGGGCAAGTAGGAAAGAAGTCCGAAGGCACCGCACCTTTGCGACCGAGCTGACGCATACGGGGGCCGTGATGCCGCATCAGATATAGCCCGTCTCCCCACCCAAGACGACTCTCGAGAATCGGATCACGCGTGCGCATAAACCCAAACGGACTCTCGAGAGCTCACTCTCGGGTGCCCACTGACCCAAATCGACTCTCGACGTTTCGATTGGGGCCATGAGCCCTTGACAAGACATCTTCCCATCGACTCAACGTCGCTCGTCGACGACCTGAGTTTGGCGTAGCCGTGCCCGCTCCGTGCTGTCGAGGTCAAGCTTGTCCTGGCGAGCAAACCAGGCTAATTCGCTTCGTCGCCATGTTCCACTGCACTGTCCTACGCGAGCCAGGAACCGTCACGCTCGCCGCCGAAGGCCGTATCGATGGCCTCGCCGCTCCCGAGCTCGAACAGCGGCTCAACGAGCTGGTCGACGCCGGCGACGTTCGCGTGTACGTCGACCTCGCCGCAGTCACCTTCGTCAGCAGCGCCGGTCTGCGCGTGTTCCTCAAGGCCCAAAAACGCCTCCAACCCGTCGGCGGCGCCGTCGTACTGGTCGCCCCAACCGCGTCAGTCCACCACGTGTTTCGCGCAAGCGGCTTCACCAAGCTGCTCACTGTCGTCGACGCACTACCTGGGCCCGAGTCCCTGTCAAGACAATCGCGCGCCAACCGCAACATGGACCTCCGTCGCGTTGGTTCCATGACCTTCCATGGCGTGGAACGTGACATCCCGGCGCCTGCGCCCGCCTTGCGTCTCTTGGGAAACGTCGAGAAACTCGCCCATGCGACGTATGAAGAGGCCGACGTAGTCCAGGTGCATGCACCCCAAGCCCGTTGGGGGGCAGGGCTTGGAACACTGGGCGACCACTTTGCCGACTACAAAGACTCTTTTGGGGAAGTGGCACTCCTTGGTGGATCCTTCTTCTCCTATCCGGCCGTGCCCCACTCGGCTGTGGACTTCACACTCGCCACCGAGCCCTCGGCAGCCTATCGGTTTCTTCACGGCTTTGCCTGGAGCGGCGATTTCCGCCTCGCCCTTGGCTACAACCTTGACAGCGCCAGTGTGGACCTCGACGCCCTTGCCAGCGCGCTCGTCACACTGGCGGACGCTCCCGCCATCGGGTTCGCGGTCGTTGCCGAAAGCCGCGGCATTTGGGGGATGAACCTGCGTAAGGTCCCTTTGCATGCCAATGCTCCCGCTCACGGGGCCGAGATATTCGCAGATCTTCCCCGATGGTTTGCGTTCCCTGTGGAGCCTAGCGACTACCGCTCGCTGCTCGTGGTCGTTGGCGTCGCACGCAGTGCTGATGCCACGGGACCAATCCTGGAGGCGACGGGCACGTCACTGCACCATGTCCACGCGGTGCTCGTAGCCCCTGGACCGGTTGGCAAGAGCCCTGACGCCTTCGAGACCGAGGTGGCACGAGTGCTCCACGACCATGCGCCGCAGAAGGTGCAACACCTGCTCGGTCGTAGCCGTCTCGGACCTGGCCTTGCCGCAATTGTCCCCCTAGGAGGCTGATCATGGAGCTCTGGATCGGTGCACTGAATCTCGGACTGCTCTACGCGTTCCTGGCCCTGGGAACGTTTGTTACCTACCGGATCCAAAACCTGGCCGACGTCACGGTGGACGGGTCCTTCACGCTGGGGGCGGCGCTGGCGGCGATCCTGTTGGTGCTTGGGGTTCATCCGCTTCTTGCCACGGCGGCGGCAGTCGTGGGCGGGGCGTTAGCAGGGGCAGTGACCGCCTTTCTGCACACACGGTTTCGCATCAACGCGCTGCTCGCCGGCATTCTGGTGATGACTGCGCTCTACTCGGTCAACCTGCATGTGATGGGGCGCGCCAATATCCCGCTGCTACAGACCAAGACTGTGTTTACCATCATCGAGCGCAGCGTGCCGGTGTTGCGTCCCGAGCTTCGGCTTGCGGTGGTTCTCAGTTCTGTGGTGCTCGCGTATTGGGCCTTTGCCTCGGCGTTCCTACGCACGGATTTTGGCCTGTCGCTTCGTGGGGCAGGCAATAACCCGGTGATGGCGGCAGCAGGGGGCGTGAACGTGAACCGCATGGTGCTGTTCAGCGTTGCGTTGGGCAATGGCCATGCGGCCTTGACCGGCGCACTCGTGGCGCAGTACCAAGGGTTTGCGGATGTTTCCATGGGGGTGGGCACGGTGGTGCTCGGGATGGCCTCGGTCATTCTTGGGGAGTCGCTCGCACGGACCCCCAATGTCTTTGTGCGTCTCCTTGGGGTGATCGTTGGTGCCATCATTTTTCGGTTCCTGGTTGCCCTGGCCCTGTTCGTGGGGCTCAATCCAGTGGATCTAAAGCTGCTCACGGCGGGCTTCGTGCTTGCAACGCTGGTGGCGTCGGGGAAGCTTCCTTCGCTGTCGTCGCTGTCTTCGCGTTGGCCACGAGGGCGTTGGGCCGCGGCGGGAGTGCTGGGACTCGCAGGGATAGCGCTCGCAGTGTGGGCGTTCCGTCCCAAACACGAGGCACGCGTTCCGCTCGTGGGGATCGTGCAGTACAACGATAATCCCGTGCTCGACAGGACCCGTGAGGCGTTTCTAGAGGAAATGGGGCGTCTAGGGTACCGGGACGGGGTCAACGTGCAATGGATGGTGCACAATGCCCAAGGCGACACTCCTACGCTGCGAAGCATTGTCGACGCCTTCGCACGGCGACGGCCCGACCTGGTGCTCACCATTTCCACACCAGCAACGCAGGCGGCGCTCGGGCGGCTGAAGGACTGTCCCATTGTATTTGCCACCATCGCGAGCCCGTTTATCATCCAAGCTGGCCAAAGCGACACGGATCATCTTCCCAACGTCACCGGCACCTATGGTGCGGTCCCCATGGACAAGATGGTGGAGGTGGTCCAGAGGCTACTTCCACGCGCCCGGCGTCTAGGCACCATGTGGGATCCCTCGGCGACCAACTCGGCAGTCAATGCGGAGCAGTTTATTGCCGCGGCGAAGGCGGCGGGGCTCACGGTGGAAGCCACCCATGTGACAACGGTCACGGAGGTGCAGCAAGCGACCGAAGCGCTTGCGCAAAAGAACATCGACGCGATCGTGTTGGTGCCGGACAACCTAGTGTTTTCGGGTCTCGATGCGGTCCTCAAGGTCACCAAGCCTAGGAAGCTTCCGCTCGTCATCAGTGATCAGGAGCGGATGGAGGCTGGTGCGCTCGCTGCGATAGGCCACGACTATGCGTTGAGCGGAATCCAGGCTGCCCGTATTGCGCATCGCATCCTGCAAGGGGAGAGTCCCAAGGATATCCCGTTCGAGCCGTATCGAAACCTGATGATCCGGCTGAACGCCCCGGTAGCCAAGGAGCTCGGAGTGATCATTGCGCCCGACCTTCAAGCCGAGGCTGATCGTTCGGCACAGCAAGTTGCAGCTTACCTTGAAGAGGCACGGCGGACCTCGATCAAACCGCGACGGGTTGCGGTTTTCTCCTTCAGCGACAGTGTGGTCCTTGCCGATTCCGAGCGAGGGCTGCTCGATGAGCTTCGCGACCAAGGTTGGTCCGATAGGGAGCACCTCACCATCGACATCAAGAATGCCCAGGGCGATTTTGCGACGGCCAATGCCATTGCAGAAGACATCGTGCGTCTGCGTTACGACTTCATCATCACGATTTCGACCATAGCGTTGCAGACCACGGCGAAAGCGAACCGGTCGATTCCACACGTGTTTGGTACAGTCACCGATCCTCTTCGCGCTGGCATCGGCACGAGCTTTACGTCGCACCAGTCCAATCTGACAGGTCTTGCCACCATGCAGCCCGTACGGACAACGGTACGCGTGATCCGAGAGCTTTTTCCGAAGGCCAAGCGGATTGGGATCCTCTGGAACCCCTCAGAAGCGTCCTCTGAGGTGTGCACCTTTGCGGCTCGAGTTGCATGCAAGGAATACGGCTTCGAGCTGGTGGAGCTTCACGTGAGCGCTTCGGGGGAGCTTGTCGATGCCGTGCATGCGATGCTGAAGAAGGACATCGACGTGTTCTTTACGTCCGGCGATGTCACGGTTTCCATGGGGGTGGACACGGTAGCGGCGCTTCTCGCGCGTCACAATATCCCCTATGTGACGAACGCGCCATCGGACGTGGACCATGGGGCTTTCATGGGACTAGGTGCAAACTACTATGACGTTGGGCGGGTCACGGGGAAGCTGGCAAAGCGGGTGATGGGGGGGGCTCGTCCAGAGGCCATTGCCATCGAGTCGTACACTCCAGAGCAGGTAGCGTTGAACCTTCGTGTGGCCCAGCAGATTGGCGTAGTGCTGTCGTCGGAGTTTGTCGCGAAAGCGTCCAAGGTGGTACGATGATCCGATTGGTTGGAGTGCACAAGCGGTTTTTCCCAGGGGACAACTCAGAGGTGTACGCCTTAAGGGGGATCGACCTGCAAGTAGCCGAGGGGGATTTCGTGACGCTCATTGGGACCAATGGTTCGGGCAAGTCGACCTTGCTCAACGCGATAGCAGGGAGTTTTTTCCCTGACCGAGGGACCATCACGGTGGCAGGCGACGATGTGACCAAGAGGCCAGACTACTGGCGTGCGCGGTACATTGCGCGGGTTTTCCAGAATCCCTTCAGTGGGACTGCCCCGGATCTCACGGTGGCGGAGAACCTCCGTTTGGCGGAGCTGCGTGGCAAACCGCGCCATCCATGGGGAGGTCTAGGAAGGAGCTCGCGTGCCCGGTACGGCGACGAGGTAAAGCGGCTCGAGATGCAGCTCGAGGATCGACTCGATGCAACCATTGGGACTCTGTCGGGAGGGCAACGGCAGGCGCTTACGTTACTGATGGCGGTGATGGCGGATCCCAAGGTGCTGCTACTGGACGAGCACACGGCGGCACTCGATCCCAAGTCCGCGGCGCAGGTGGCGAAGCTCACGGTGGCATTTGTGCGGGAGCGCAAGCTGACCGCGGTGATGGTGACCCACAGCATGGAGCAGGCGCTGGAGCTAGGCAACCGCACGGTGATGATGGTGTTGGGGAGCATCGTGGAGGACCTTGTCGAGCAGGAGCGACGACGCCTGACTCCTGACGACCTGGTGGAGAAGTTTGCGGATCTGCGCAAGGTGGAGCGGCTGACACCGGAGCTCCGGGAGGTTCTGCGGGCAGAGTATCGGTGATACCTATGCCCGCTTCGCCACCCAGGAATACAGCGTAGGCAACAGCCCCAACGTCAACAGCGTTGCCGTCACGAGCCCTCCCATGACCACCGTGGCCAAAGGACGTTGCACTTCAGCGCCGGTCCCTGTCGCGATGGCCATAGGCAAGAACCCAAGAGCCGCAACCACCGCAGTCGTGAGCACGGGCCGAAGACGCTCATGTGCTGCTCGCATCGCAGCCTCGCGGGGCTCCTTCCCCTGCTGCTCGTGAGCCTGAATGGACGACAACAGCACCACACCATTCAACGTGGCCACCCCAAACAGCGCAATGAACCCCACCGCTGCCGAAATGGAGAACGGTAAGTCTCTTGCCGCCAACGCCACGAAACCTCCGCTGGCTGCTACCGGCACGTTGAGAAAGATGAGCACCGCAGGACGCGCCTGACCAAAGGTCAGGTACAACAACATGAAAATGACCCCCAACGTCACAGGCACGATGATCGCAAACCGTGTGGCCGCGCGCACCAGATTCTCGTACTGCCCCGACAGCGACACATAGTATCCGGAAGGAAACGAGATCTTTGCAATAGCCCGGTTCATCTCCTGCACAAACGACGCTACATCGCGCCCACGGACATTCGCCTCCACCAACACCCTTCGGCGCGCCTGCTCTCTGCTGATCTGCGCCGGCCCCTCATCGATGGAAATGTCGCATACGTCGCCCAGTGGCACAGTGCGCCCGTCGGAAAAGGGAATCGGCAGCGCAGCCAACGTGACAACATCGGGTGACGGTGGCACGTCCAGTCGAACGGTCACGTCGAAGCGCCGTTCCCCTTCCACCAAGATCCCCACGGTCCTTCCCGCCTTGAGCGCCTCGACAGCCGCCCGGACCTCGTCAGCCCTCACCCCAAGACGCCCCATTTTCGAAGGGTTGGGACGGATGGTTGCAAGCGGTAACCCCTGCGTTGGCTCCACTTTGATGTCCGCTGCCCCCTGCACCGACCCCACTGCATGTGCCACCTCGGCTGCAAGACGGGTCAGTACCGCAATGTCGTCGCCATGCACCTTGATGCCAAGGTCGCTCTTCATGCCCCCCAACAGCTCGTTGGCGCGCATCTCGATAGGCTGGGTAAAGCTGAACGCGGTCCCTGGAAGTACTTTCCTCAGTTGCGTGTTGAACAGCGCCACCAGTTCCTCGCGTCCTTTGGCACTCTTCCACTCGCTGCGAGGCGCTAAGATGATGAAGACATCGCTCATCTCAACCCCCATGATGTCCGTTGCCACGTTGGGACTCCCTGTACGCGAAACAACCCTCCGCACTTCGGGAAACTGGCTCAATACTGCCTCGATAGACCGAGTCCCCTCAATGGCCTCGGTGAGGGAAACACTGGGAGGACGGGTCACCTGAACTACGAAATCTCCCTCCTCGAGCCTTGGGACGAACTCTGCTCCGCGGGTCATGGCCGCTACCACCCCAATGGCAAGAAGTACAAGACCAACAAGTGAGGCAACCAGCGGACGGCCGATCATCCAAGCCAGGATCGGCCGATAGAAGCGGCGTACATGGCGGATCACAAACACGTGATCCACCTCCTCGGCCCCCTCTGCCCGCTCGGGACCAGCAGGTTCGTTGCGAAGCAATAGGGACGCCACCGTGGGAATCCATGTAAACGACAACACAAGGGCCATCCCAATGGCAAAGAGCACAGTCCAGGCCATGGGACGGAACATCTTCCCCTCCACCCCCTCGAGCAGCAGCACCGGCACATACACGAAGCCAATGATGAAGACCCCAAAGGCAATGGGACGACCCACTGTGTGCCCTACATACGCGATCGCCTCCTTGGGATCCACCCGCTCCATCGCCATGGTTGCCAGTGTCCCCTCGACGACCACCACGGCTCCGTCCACCACAAGCCCAAAGTCGATGGCCCCCAGGCTCATCAAGTTGCCGCTCATGCCGAGCCAATGCATGAGAGCAAAGGCCCCCAACATCGCGAGTGGGATCGCTGTTGCCACCACGATCCCTGCACGCAGGTCGCCGAGGAACAGAAACAACACCACAACAACGATAATGCCCCCTTCGAGCAGCGAGCGCTTGACCGTGCCGAGCACCCGGTCCACCAACGCTGCACGGTCGTACAGCGGCTCGATGCGTGCGCCGTCGGGAAGACGCTTGTTGATCTCCGCGATCTTTAGCTTGGCACGTGCGACGATGTCACTTGCGTTGCCGCCTGCAACCATCTGCACCATGGCGTACACAGTCTCGCCTTTGCCATCCGCTGTTGCCGCAGCGGTCCGAAACGCTACGCCGTCCTTTACCGTGGCTACGTCGCGGACCCGAATGGCAACGCCACCTTTGCGGGTCCCGATGACCTGCTCGGCAACATCGCTTACCTTCTTGTACTGCCCGTCGAAGCGCAGTAGCACCTGCTCTTCACCCCGCTCGATAGCTCCTGCTCCTGCGTTTTGTCCGCCGGAAAGAAGCGCGCGCTCTACGTCGAGTTGCGTAATTCCCAGCGCACGTAGGTCGTGCATTCGAAGACGCACCTCGACTTGCCGTGTGTCTCCTCCCCAGGCGTTTACCTCGACAACCCCAGCGACGGTCTTGAGCGGATAGGCAATTTCCCAATCGAGCAGCGTTCGGATCTCTGCAGGCGTGTGGCCAGGCCAGGCAACCGTGAAGTGATAGACCTCGCCCAGACCGGTCGACAGTGGCCCCATGTCGGGACGTTTTGCCGAGTCTGGGATCGCTTCCCTCGCTGCTGCAAGACGTTGTGAAACCAGTGTGCGCGCGCTGGCTAGCTCGATGTCATCGAAAAAAACAATGGTGACCTGAGAGACTCCACTGCGCGAGGTGGAGCGGATCATTTGGGTCCCTGGGAGCCCGGACATGGCGAGCTCCACGGGACGGCTCACAAGCTGTTCGACCTCCAGGGGGGAAAGGCCAGGCGCACTGGTCAGCACCTGCACTTGAACATTGGTGATGTCAGGAACGGCATCTACAGTGAGCGCCATGGTGGAGCGGACGCCCAACAGAACGAGCGCCAGGGTGAGCAGGACAACAATGAGCCTGTTTTCGAGGGACCAGGCAACGAGGCGGCCGATCATTCGGACGCAAGCTCCGCGCGAAGTAGCTCGCCTTTCAACAGAAGCGCTCCTGAAGTCACAATGGTCTCCCCTTCTGCAAGGCCCGCTTCCGCCACAAGGTCGCCGCTAGGCTCGGCGTGCACTCGCACGGCACGCACCTGAAACTGGCCGGAAGTCCCCGTGGGCACGAACACCGCTGGCACCCCTTTGATCTCCACCACGGCCTGTTTGGGCAACACCAGTTGCGCAACCGGGGCAGCTTCCGCGTTCAGGGCCCGAGGTTCGGAGACGGCGCGCACGAAGACAACGTCCACATAGCCTCCAGGAACCAACCAGCCACACGATGCGCCTGCATCCATCGCAACAGGGGCGAGCCGAAGGGTCCGGCTGCGGGTAACGTCGCTAACTACGCCGTAGTGACCGAAGACCGTTGCAGTACAGCGGTCCGACGTGCTTTCAACAGCAAGGGTACGGGGTTTGATCTCCGCGGTGGCGCCTGCTGAAGGAATGGGACCGAAGGTTTCGGGCCAGCGGGCGAGCACCATGATGCGATCAGAGGCAATAATGCGAAAGAGCGAGCGATCGGGACTGACGGGCGCCCCCAGCACAACAAAGCGCTCAGAGACGATGCCTGCAATGGGGGAGCGTACGGCAACACGTGCAGCCAGGGCATGAGGGGAGTCGGAACGCGGCTCCTGGCCTCCAAGGTTGACAAGCAGCGTACGAGCAGCGGCGAGGTCGGCTCGTGCCATGTGGTCTTCGGCGCGGGCTTCGTCGATCGCGTTTTTGCTGGTGGCGTCTTGTGCTTCGAGTGCAAGCTGCCTTTCGAGCTTGCGCAGTGCCACCGCTGCTCGGGCCCGAGCGCGAAGCACGTCGGCTGTTGCGCGCGCAACTTCAGGAGCCTCCACCCAGGCGAGAAGCTGCCCGCGTGCAACGCGCATCCCCTCTTTGGCCTCGAGGGATGCAACCCGTCCCGATACGAGTGTCCCCACGTCGGCTTGCCCAGCTTCGTCGGGAGCGATCTCGCCTGCAAGACGCCACTCGCCTTGTGGAAGACGTCGTTCGACAAGGCCTACTTTGACCCGACCGGTTCGGAGGAGCTCGGGCTCGATGGTGATCAACGGTGCCGAGCCGGCCTCTACGGGAGCGGGCTTTTCGGGTGTCGACGCTGCGGCACTCTCCTTTCGGCAGGCGAGCAGTGGCAACGCAAGAAGGAGAAGCAGTACACGAGCGGCGTTCACGGGATTCCTTTCAGCAATGTGCCCGTCGCACGGGCGAGCTTGATGTCGGCACGCTGGACCCCAGCTGCTGCCCTTGCAAGTTGCTCTTGGGCCAGTCCGAGACGCTGGCGGGCGAGCAGTACGTTGGTGATGTCTTGGGTTCCAACCGCGTAGTTTACCTGCGCCAGACGCAGGGATTCTTGCATGGCGGGAAGGGCATGGACACGCAAGGCCTCACGCACTTCGCGCATGTGGTGACGCTCGTGCAGCGCCAGTCGGATGTCTCGAT
Source organism: uncultured delta proteobacterium (assembly GCA_903894755.1). GTDB lineage: Bacteria > Myxococcota_A > Polyangia > Polyangiales > Polyangiaceae > CAITRH01. The sequence goes on along the minus strand of CAITRH010000561.1, from coordinate 2,956 downwards.
CGACCTCTGCGCGGGCCCGATCGACAAGGGCCTCGGCCACATGGACCACCGCGCGCTGTCGGGCCGACTCGAAAGCGGTCGGGTCCAGTAGAGGAAGCGGAAAGCCGACCATGCCGAGCACGATGGTGGTGCCGTCCCCTTCCCTCGAGAAGACTCCGCCAACACTGACCCCGGGAGCGAGCACTGCGTGCGTGAGGCGGACCTCCTGTTGTGCGACGGCAACCCGTGATTGAGCCGAGCTGACAAGCGGATGGCCCGTCTCGGCTGCCTGGATTGCCTTGGCTTCGTCGAGCGGTTGCTCGTCGGTGGCGTACAGGTCCCCGGCGGGATCGATTGCGTCGGCGGCGGGCAAGGCCAGGGCGAAGCGCAGCTCGGCGAGGGCTTCGACAAGGTTTCCTTCGGCATCCAGGCCCGCTGCTACGGCAGCACCGTAGTCACCCTGTGCTGCGGCAAGCTCGTAAGGCTGGCCGACGCCGGACCCGACCCGAGCCCGTGCGGCGGCGACAATGCGTTCGGCCTGCGCGAGGGCCTCTTTGCGCAGGCGAAGAAATTCTTCCGCCTCCAGTGCAGTGACCCAGGCCAGACCGGCGCGGGTTGCAGCTTCGAGGCGCATACGCTGTACATCCGCATCGACCGCACGACGCAAGGACAAAGCTGCATCGGACCTTGCGCCCCCAAGTCCACGCACGGACATGTCTTGCAGGACCGTGACACTGTAGTCGAGCCCAGAGCCAAAAGAGCCCGCGCGCCGTCCCGCCGACATCGTTACTGAGGGAGGACGAGGGAAGAAGCCTTGGGAGGACAAGGAGGCCTCGATCGACGCGGAACGAGGGGCCGCAGCGACGGCGACGCCAGGGCCGCGTTGGGCGCCCATGCGGATCGCGTCGATGCGAGCGATGGACCGACCCTCGGCCAGGGCTCGGGACGGCGTCAAAGCGAGCGCCGCAAGAAGGAAACACCACCGGAAGGAACACACGGCGCTACTCTAGCCCGAGCCCATCGGGAAATCGTAGGACAAATGCCGGAGCCTCAGTTATTAGCGCGTAGTAAGATGGGCCCATGCGCTTCACCCCGCTTCGGTTGCTCGGACTCGGACTACTCTTCTTTTTGCTCGGATGTGGAGGAGCAGCTCCTCCTCCAGGCCCTCCAGGCGACGTTCCACACGACGCAGCGGCTGGCAGCGACGCGCCAACGGGCGACGCCAGCCCCGAGGTCGTCGATGCGCAGCGCGATCAAGCGACCGCGGACTCGTCCCCAATGGACGAACGGGCCCATTGCCTTGCCACCTACGATGGCGTCGCTGTCACTGGAGATGTCGATGGCCTTGTCCGCGCCTGTCCGTACCTTCGCGCTGCGCTCGTCTGGGTAGACGCAACCAACCAGGACGTGCTCTATGACGCTTGGTCGCCTTCGATGCAGGCGCGCTTGGGCGCCCTCTTTGCGAAAATGCTGTCAGGCGAGCCTCTCTCCGACCTCCTTTGTCCCGATCCACGAGGGGCCGATGCGGACCGGGCTCCCACTGCTGCCGGACTTCCCCATGGCTTTGTCATGGAGCTGTTCCTCACAAAGGAGCAGGCGAGCGATCTTTACCTTGCAAGCGTTGCGCATTCGCTTGCCCTCGAGGTGCGCCGCGCCCTCGCTTGGTCCCTTCTCGATGTTCCTGTCGAGGAGCTTGAGACGCTTCTATCGGCTCGCTCGATGTTTGCCCCGGTCAGTCAACCGCCCCGTCCCTTTGGAGCGCCGCTTCCAGCTGCCGACTATCAGGTGGCTGCGTCCCATGTGAATTCCATGGGCCTGGTGTGCGACCCGCGAGCCGGATACGACTTCCTTCGTGGGCGCACCTCGCGCACTCACGAGGACCTGCTGGGTGCAACGGCTCGGGAGACGTTGGCCAAGGTCACGTTCTTTCTTACCCAGAATTCGGTGCATGGGTTCCCAACAGTAGAATCGATAGACACCTATGCGTTCGAGCTCGCCGAGCGTCTGCACCTCGGACTGGACCTCAAAGCCACGCCGGTGACAACGTCACCATGGATCGTGGCACGCGTTGGATGCCACTCGACAGGGCAGCTGCTCGAAGAACTGGCGCGCACCGTCAACATTCCGCTGCGCAACGTCGCTTCCTACAGTGGAGCCTGGACCGACGGAACAAGCTACAGTTTCCGATCCAACTCGCACCGAGGCCTCGCCTACGCCTGGTCGCGTCCTGGCGAGCGGCGCATCATGCCACATGCGGACTTCACCAATGCCACTGCGCTCTGGCCGAATTCGAGGTTGTCCTTCGGTGCTGCGGACTACTTCGACCTCGTGTGGCGCACCCCCGAAAGCTACGAAAGCATGGGGATGTCCATCGACAGGACCATGCCGATCGTTCCGATCCTTGCGACCAATGGCAACGGTTCCTTTGAAACCTACTTTGATTTCGGTCGGGCTTTTGCAGTCCTGACACCGGCAGAAGGGCGTTACTACCTTCGCACCGAAGCGTGCGCGTGGGACATCGTGCGCAGCTACTGCATCGATCCAACGGGAGGTCCAGCGGCGCTCGCCAGCAATCACCCCTGGGGGGGCTACGCCGAATTCGCCGATTCCACGCTTCTGCAGGCTGCGTATGATCGGGCGATAAGCTGTGTCGCGGCTCTTGCGGGAGGATGCAGCGCGGTCGGGACAAGCTACCCGTCGTTCTCAGCAACCAACTGGCTACCCCGGTAGGGATTGGCCCGAAGCTTGGCAAACTGGCCGCAAGCCTTGCTCTTGCGCGACAGACCGACAGCGATGAGCGGGAAAGGTCCGAGCTAGCCCGGAGGTAGGTCCGAGCTAGTAGCTCGCGGCGGAAGTCCTTGGACACTTCGGGGTAGCCGAACGCGACCGCGCCCCCGTGTGAGGGACGGGCAGTGGGGCCGCGGTGTGTGCGGGCGGGGCCGCGGTGTGTGCGGGCGGGGCCGCGGGTGTGTGCGGG
>CAITRH010000560.1 GCA_903894755.1 uncultured delta proteobacterium | reverse complement strand
TCTCCGCCAACCCATCAAGCTTCCCAAAGTACGCCTCCCGCGCCTCGCTGTCCGAGTCGAACCCCATACGTTGCCAACGGGCCCCGCCCAATGGACGTCCCACCAACGCCTCCTGCCGCTCCATCCTCACCACGCGGTCATCCAACGACACCCGCACGCTCGTCTGCGTCCCAGCAGCATCCCGATGCACCAACGTGCGCGTCTCCGCCCGTACCAGCTTGCGCCCCTCCGGTGTGGTCCGCAGTCGCTCCGCCTCTTCGAGCTTGCGACGGTGCTGGACAAACAGCGCAATCATGTGCTCGCACGGCCCCTCCCGCATTGCCGAACGCTGGAACACTGGACAGTTGCACCACGCCTCTCGCACCTGTCCCTCCCGATCCAACATAAACCGCGGCGCAAACGACCGACGTGCCACGCGGTCATGTACCTCGCCCGCAATCTCCTGCCCCTCGCCCACAATCACATGAACCTTGGTCACCAACACGTCGGCCCCCTCCCCCAACAGCCGATGCGCCAGCGCCTCACGCGGGGACCCGTATCGGATCGCTGCTTCATCCACGGCTTCCGCAAGCAATGCCCTGGGGCGGTACACCTGGCGGTCCACATCGAACAGCACCAGCCCCCGCAAACACGCCCGCTGTAGGGCCCCACGCGCTTCGTTCGCAGTGATCCCCGCCCGCTCCGCAAGGACTCCCAATGGCGTCGGCCCCCGAAGCGCTTCCATCACACGCTCTACTTGACCAGTCCCTTCGGCCTTGGGCGTCAGCGCATCGAACGACCCCGCACTCGCCCAGCGGCTCTCAGACCAGCTGGTCAGCGCCACGGTCAAAGACGCAAGCCCTAAATCAAGGGTCCAGAAGGACGGCAACCCCGGACCAAGCAGTCGTACCCGTACCCCCTTGCAATGCGGAAGCGCCCTTGCCAGCGCGAGAAGCCTCTGACGACCAAAGATGCGCACAATCCTCGGCGCGCTCCCCTTGAACACGGCCCCATGGGACTCCAACGCAGTCTCCCACGGCTCCAATACCAGCCTCGGTCGCGCCCCAGGAACAAGCTCGAACCGCAACGCACGTGGCGCTACCTTCGCCCGCCGTGAACGCAACGCATAGGTCACGTTGTACAGATCCACCGGAGTCAATTCGACCAGCACGGAGGGGAGCGTCGCCGCCGACTGCACCTGCAAAAACCCTCGCAACCACTCGTTGGGAAGCTCGATCTCTCGCAACTTCGCAGTCCCTACGAGCTTGGTCCCCGCTTCGAAGTCGAGTGGTTGGTAGGTCCGCACCCGCTCGATCTGCTCCACAAAGGATGGCGACAGCTCCGCCAACGTTGTCCCCTGCATCGCCGTACGGCCGTCGAACAGCTGGTTGGACAACACAAGACGCGCATAGGCACTCTCGTCGCGCGAAAACACCTCCAGTGACGCCTCGTCGGAATCCACGGTCAGCACGGGATCGAGCCCGCGCGGTCGTGGGGTGTCGTCGGCGTACTGGCTGTCGAGAAACGACTTCTGCGCTTCCCAGATCGCTGCTGTTGCCTTCTTCCCCTTCTTCATCAGGTAGCTCAGATACGCCGCGCGATCTTTCCCCTTGTACCGAAGGTCACTGTCGCGCACCGCAACGGTCGTCAGCAGTGCGTCGCGCAGTAGCTCGGCATTCTGGACCCGTCCCGAGAACCCCACGGAGGCCCGTCCCCCGTCGAGCGCAAGACGAATTCGCGAGGCACTCGGCGACGTCGCCACCTCACTTGGCGACGGGTACTCCAGACGCAAAACGCGTGCAGTCATGATCGAGCCTCCTTCTGGCTTTCCATGCGCTGCGCTCGACGAAGCGCGCGATAGGCAGCCTTCTTCACGTCGGCAGTCTCGCGCCCCTTCGCAAACGCGATGGCCGAAAGCACCTCCATCGCAGTCGTTCCACCACCACGTCCAAGCGCCGCAAATGCATCGAGGCGATCTTGGCCTGTCCCCGTACGCGCAAGCGTCGCGAGGTCCACAAGCTCCTGACGCTCCTGACGACCCAGCGCACGCCCCAGAAACACCCGACGCCCCTCGGTCGAAACAAGTGCCGCCGACGCGTCGCCTGCAATCTGCCCCAGCAGCACCGGGTCGAACGGAGACGCACGAAAATCCAGCACGCTCGGCACTGCGCCCACCAACGCCGATGCCGCCGCTGCTCTCACTGCCGTGTCCGTGTCGACCAGCAGATTCCGCAACGTGGCCGTGTCTTGCGGGCCTCCTGCCGCCAACGCATGGACCGCTTCGACCCGCACCAACGAGGGGACCTCGGTCTTCACCACCATACGACGCGCTTCCTTCCTCGTGGCGCCCGGCGCGATCTCCCGTGCGGCCCAAAGCGCGCGAAGCCACGCGTTCGCCTCGCGTTCGGCCCCGTCAGGTTTCGCGTGCTCTCGCTCGGCCCGCAACGCTGCCTCTATCAACGCGGCACCTAGCCGCACGCAGTCCCCCTCGGGCGTCACCGACGCGCGCACTCCTGCCAGCCAGGCGGCATCGGCTCGCGCTTCTGGAGAGTCCACGGCCAGCAGCTTCACCATGTCGTCCGTCGGGACCTTCTCTCGACGTGCGAGCCCGAAGCGAATCCGCTCCCGCAGCGACTCATCGGACAGCTTGGCAAGACGCGCCAACAGTTGTCCCGCGTCTCCCTCGGACGCCAGAAACGCTGCGGCAGGTCCCGACATGTCGTCGTAGTCGCTCCCCACCGCGAGGAACTCGATGCGCGTTTGCTCCTTTGGAAACAGCTTTTCGAGCGACTCTCGGGCCGCCCATCGCACGTCCTCGGGGCTCGTGTTCAGCGCGCGTCCCAAGACCTGCTCTGCGGCGACATCCCCCATCTCACCGAGCGCCACGGCAGCCGCACGACGCTCGTCATAGGAGCTCGAGTTGGCATCCAACACGGCCTCGATACGCGCCCTTGCTCGCTCTCCCCCGACGTACCGCAGCGCCTTCACCGCAGCTGCCGCAAGCTCGCCAACCTTCGCCCCCACGCTCCCTTCGATACGCTCCCGCACCCGCTCGCGCACCTCGGCGTCTTCGAGCTTTCCAAAAAGACGTCCCAGCGCCTCCAACGCCGCAGCCTGCATCGGCACTTCGGCGGGCGCCTCCTCTGTCCCTCCCGACGCGATCACCTCCAGCTCCGCAAGCGCCCGTGGATCCCCCAGGGTCCCTAGCGCCAAGAGTGCGCGCTCTCGCTCCCCAGGGCCTCCCGCGCGAGCGAACAGCAGCAGCGCCCGAAACGCGGTCCCAACTTTCTTCGTCGCAAGCCCCTCGGCCGCCGCAAGTAACGTCTCCCGCGCCCCAGCCCGCAGTACCGCCTCTAGGAGATCGGTCGCCGCCCCGCGCTTCTCGACGCGCTTCGCATACGACGCCACGGCCACCACTCGAACGGACCCATCGCGATCCCCAAACAGCGACGACAGAAGGACATCCGCCACTGCATCATCGAGATCGTCGAGCTCGCCCGCCGCCGTGCGACGCATGTCCACGTACCGCGATCGCACCGCCCCCTCGAAAGCGCGCCTCGCAAACGGCGTGTTCCGCGGAGCCACAGGAGCTGCCCCGCGTTGCCGCTTGGTGTCCGACCGCGGTCCTACGATGGTCAAACACGCGGACATCGCTGCACTTCGTACCTGCGCGTCCTCGTCGTTGAAGCGCAGCGCCAGGACATCGATGGCCTCGACGATACGAACGGCTGCCAGCGCCTCCACCAGCGAGCCGCGCTCTTTGGCCTCCACGCCGTCGTCGAGACGCGCCGCAATGGCCCGCACTGCCGCCGCGGTCCCGAGGCGTGCGAGCGCATCGCGTGCTCGCTGCGCTGTTGCCGCATCGTCGGAACGCATCGACGCCGCCAGGACATCCACCGCGCGATCGTCTTTACGGGCCGCCAGCATCTCCGCGGCACGCAAACGGAGGTCCTCGTGATCGCTCTCCAGCGCTTTGCCAAGGGCCGCCAGCACCCGCGGATCACGCGATGTCGACAGCCGTTCGAGCACCCCTAGGCGCATGTCTGCGTGTTCGCTCCCGATGGCCGCAAGGAGCGGGTCGAGGCTCCCCTTGGGACTCAACTTCTCGAGCAACTCGAACGCGTACTTGCGCGCCTCGGCCACCTTCGAATCGAGCGCCTTGGCGATCCGTGCGGTCTCGCCTCGGGTGGCCAGGTCGTCGAGAGCCGCCCGAACCACGTCGGCAGCCGTGGACGACAACGCAAGGGTCAGCGCAACCTCCGGGGTCGACGCCGCCACGCGTTGCAACGCAGAAAACGCCGCACGACGCACCAGATGACTCGGGTCATCGAGCGCCCTCGCCAGCGACGGAGTCGCACTTGCCAGCGACACGTACCCTTCGGATGTCAGCGCCACGATGCGTTCGATGGCATCGCGACGCACCCGATTCGCCTCGTCCTCGGCCGCGGTCTCGCGGAGCAGTCCCACGTACGCACCAAAGGCGAGCTCTCTAAGGCGCTTCTGGTCCTCGGCCGAGAGCTTCGAGGGCTCCTTCGCGGCGGTGTCGCCGGCAAACAGGCTTCGCAAAACCGACAGGGGCCCCTTTGACGGGGTCTCGGGAGGAGGCTCGGGAGCTCTCGGCGTCGTCTCGGGCACCCACGGCGACGCCACGGAACGCAGTCGGGCGGCGCGCTGCACTTCGCGAAAGTAGTCGAGCGGTCGGTCCCGAAGACGCAGCGCCTGGGCGGCCGCATAACGCTGCTCGGGACGATCCCCCGCAAGCGCATCGGCGAGCCCCACCATGGACCGCGCCCGCGTCTCTTCATTCGGCCACTTGGCCAGCTCGGACGCCTTCTCCGGCTTGTCGGGCATCAGCATCTCCACCAGATGGCCCATGTACAACTCCGGATCGATGCGCAGCTCGATCGCCCGCGCCGCCGCAAACCGCACCTCGGGCCGCTGTGACGAGAGCGCGCTCGCCAGAAGGTCGGGGGGCTCGCCATGACGGAAAGCTCGAAGGTCCCGGGCCAACACGATGGAAAGCACGATGCGCTGGACCTCCCGTGACGGATCCTCCAGCCCTTGCAGCATCCCTCCGAACCCCTCCGGACCGAGCGCGGCGAAACTCAGGACCGCCCCGACTCGGATCGGCGCGTGTTCGTGCCGCAGGGTCCCGGTGAGCACGGGAAGCGCTCGCACGTCGCCAAGACGCGCAAGCCCTTCGGCCGCCCAGGACCGGATGGCGAGCTCCGTATGGCCCAAGAGATCGAGCAGGTAGCCCTCTTCACCTCGTCGGCTCGCGTTCGAGACGCCACGGGACGCTTGCTCGCGGACTACGCCGTCGTCGTCTTTGATCAGGTCGGTCGCGAAGTACTTCAGAAGCCTCGGAGACCCAAGGCTCGCAAGGGACGTCGACGCCCTCTGACGTAGCGGCACGATGATGGCCAGCGGAAGGCGTTTGAGGAGCTCCTTGTCGGCCAGGAGCGCACACATCGGGTCGATGAGTTGCTCGTCGCGACGGACTGCCAGGAGCTCCGCGGCCCGCACCCGCAGATCGAGGTGCGAGCTCTGAAGGCCGATGCGAAGCGGCCCCGCCTCGGTAGGCAGCAGCTTGTCGAGCGCTTCGATCGCGGCGATGCGCACCGGTTCCTCGGTGTCGTCGAGGAGCTTCGAGAGCGCGCTGCGGACTTTGTCGACAGGCGCCTTCGCGGAATCCTTAGCGCCGCGGGTACGCATCGAGGGATGCGTCGACGCCATGGCCGCAAGATGCGTGTCGGAGTCCGCGTCGCCTTTGACCTTGAGCGTGGCCTCGTACGCTGCCAGCGCCACGGTCGCATCGCGGTCGGCAACGGTCTGCGCGAGCCGCGTCAGCGACGGGGCCGCGAGCGGACCACCGGGTTTTAACGAAAGCGCCGCGAGCTCCTCGACGGCCCGTCCGCGCAGGTCGGGAAAGCGCGCCGTGAGGGCGCGGTCCAGAGGACCCAGAGGTTCCGCATCGTGCCAAGCCCACAGCGTACGAAACGCTTCGCTTCGCACCTTGGGGGCCTCGTCTTCGAGGGACGCCGCCAGGAGCTCCTCGGCGCGCGCGACTCCTTTGCCCTGCTTGACCAACACGTCGAGTCCGCGCACACGCATGTCTTCGGCGGACGCGTGCAACGCCGCCTCGGCAACGGACAACGCATCGGGCTCGAGCCGCGTGAAGCATCCAAGCGCCGCATCCCGCACGCTTGCATCGGCGTCACTCATCATCCAGGCGAGCCGACGTCGTGCGCGTGGATCGTCGAGCGCCACGAGGGCCAACGCGGCATCTCGACGCAAGCCTGCGCTGGAATCGCGCGAAATGGTCAAGAGGGCACCGAGCGCTCTCATGTCGCCAAGCAGCGCAAGGCCCCTCGCACCACGCAAGGTCGTGTCCGCGGTGCGGCACGCAAGCGACGCTAGCAGCGGCTCGCGGTCCTCCTCGGTAAGAGCGCGTCCCGCGAGCGCGCCAAGCAGACGTACGCGAGCGGCTTCCAGGGAGTCCGCGGTCGGCTCGCCGGTCGCGCCTGTTGCGCCTTGCAGCGTGGCCACACGCCTCGTGACATCGGAGAGAGCGCGTCCAAACTCCTCGTCCTTGGACTGCAGCCACGCGCCCAAGCTCGGATGCGCCACGGCGGTCACCACGAAGGCCACCCGACGGACCTCCGCATCTTCGTCGTCGAGCGCCTTTCCCACCAGTGGCGCGAAGTCGCCCGCCAGCGTAAGGCCCGTCATGGCACCGCGCACCAGGACCTCGGCGCGTACATCGGCGGTCCCCCGTTCGAAGGCGGTTCGAAGGGGCTCGCTACTTCCTGGCGGAGCGATGGCGACAAGCTGCGCGAGGGCCATCTGTCGCACGCCGGCGTTCCCGTCGGTGAGGTGCGCTGCGATCATTGCCGCGGCCACCGGCGACGTCGCAAACAGCGGCGCGAGCAACTGCAACGCCGCGATGCGCACGTCGGGATGCCGTGACGCGAGGGCGGCTCTCAAGGGCGAAAGCGGCGTGTCGGGTTCGAGCTTCCGAAGGGCGGCGAGCGCGGCGGACCGGACCGTCGCGTGTCCATCGTCGAGACGGTCGCGGAGCCCTTTGCGCGCTTCGCGCCGTCCGTGCGTTGCCAGCTCGGAGGCCGTCAGGGCACGAACCTCGGGGTCCTTATCGGACGACAGCGCACGGAGCGCGAGCTCGAGGGCCTCGGTTTCGCCCAACGTCACGAGGGTTTTCACCGCGGCTTCGCGCTTGGGACGGGCCTGCGCACCAAGCGCTTCGGACAACACGGAAAACCCGTGGGCGTACCGCACGACCCGGTCCGAAGGGGCCCCCTCTGCGTCGAGGGGAATGCCGGTCACCGTGCGCGCATCGCCCGAAGCGAACAGAGTCCCGAGCGTGTCGGGCTTCGTCGACCTGGCAAGAGCCACGGCGTAGAGGCCCTCGGAGCCGACCTCGATGGTCCGCGGCTTACGACGTTCCGCTGTGCGCCAGACGCGCAGCTTGCCGTCCAACCCTACGGAAACGATGCGAGCGCCTAGCTGGGAGGCGTCCTTTTCAGGAGGGAACAGCAGCCCCGTGACTCCGCCCGCATGGCCGCTTTCGTCTTTTCCGCGGATGTCCGCTTCGATGTCGCCGACCAGGTACCAAAGGCGGACAGTGCCGTCTTCGCCGCCCGACACGAGACGCCCATCGGATGGAGTAAACGCGAGGCAGGACACGGCCCCTTCGTGTCCCGGCATGACGCGGGTGGGGGCTCCGTTGGACCACACGACGCGGACTACTCCGTCGTCACCGGCGGCAGCAAAGGCTTCAGCGTCGATGGCGACGGCGCGGAGGGGACCGGACGACAGGGGCCATTCGTGGTGTCGGGTTCCGTCGTCGAGGGAGAAGACGCGCAGGGCGCCGTCGGTGCCCACGGATGCGACGACCTCACCGCGTGTTGCGACGGACGTAGCGGCTCCTTGGTGGGCGGCGATGTCGAGGAGGAGGTCCCCTTTTTTGGTACCGAAGACGCGGAGGTGTCCATCGGCGCAGGCGGCGACGACGCGGTCATCGGAGGCAGCGAGGGCGAGGACGTGGGCAGGGAGGTCGAGGGAGCGTTCGGGTTTTTCGGAGAGGTGGTTGTAGAGGGTGAGGTGGCTGGTGGTACCGACGCGTACGCCGGCGACGGCGAGGGTTCGCGAGGAGACCGCGAGGGCGCGAACTTTTTCGAGGTGACCTACGGGTTGCATCGGGTGATCCCTTCGCCGCGAGGGTTGTGCCTGGCGGGATAAGCGAGGGGGACAGGATGGACGGGTGGGGGGATGGCTGGCAAGAGGGGTTATCCCGACGGGCGGTGTGCTATTTTGCGTCCGTGCGTGACACCTCCCCCGCCGCGGACGCGCGCTATCACGAGCTACTCCGTGCGATGCCGCCGGAGCGCCGACTGGAGGCGGCCATGAAGCTGACACAAGCCGTGCGTCAGCTTGCGCTAGCGGGCATCCAGGAGCTTTTCCCCGAGGCGAGTGACGAGGAGCTGCGGGTGCGTCTTACGGTCCGCCTTTATGGGCGGACTGTTGCCGAGCGACTCTTCGTATCGGTGCCTGCGGACGCGAGGTAGAAGGTTTCTATGGTGCAGGATGCGCTGGACGTAGCCCTTCTCGTCGCTGCAGCGATCGATGCGGTCGGGGGCGAGTACTTCGTGGGCGGCAGCCTCGCGAGCTCCCTCCAGGGCGAGCCTCGTGCGACCAACGACATCGACATGGTGGTTGCCATGCTTGGCCTCCGTGTACGCTCGTTCGCTGACAAGCTCGGGGCGGACTTCGAGGTCGACCAGCCCATGGTGCGCGACGCGCTCTCCACCGGCCGCTGTGCGAACATTTTCTACCTGCCCATGGTCACCAAGGTCGACATCTTCGGCATCGGCAGCGCCCCCTACGATGGGGTCGAGTTCGCGCGCCGCCGTCGCGTACGCGTGAGGGCAACCGGCGAAGAGCTATGGATCAAGAGTCCCGAGGATACGGTCTTGCGCAAGCTGCTGTGGTACCGCGAAGGGGGTGAGGTCTCCGAGAAGCAGTGGCGGGACGTCATAGCGGTGCTCCGCATTAGGGGCTCGCAGCTTGACGCCGCGTATCTCGATGCCTGGGCGCTGCGGCTCGGTGTGGATGGCCTGCTAGCAAGTGTACGCACCAGTGCAGGCGAAGGGATCTGAGAGCACGCAAGTTACTCCAGCCCGCGAGCGCTCGAACAGCGCCCCCTCAGTACTTGATGATGTAGTTGGCGTTGGCGTTGGCGTTGACGGGGTGGGTGCTGGCAAGAGGGGTTATCCCGACGGGAAATGCCTACTATTCAGGGCAAGGCGTTCGGCAGGATCGCGCGCGAGCGGCGGAGCTCTACAGGCAAGCTTGTGAAGCTGGCGCTGGAGTTGCGTGTCGAAGCATAGCAGGCATACTCCATGTGGACGAGTTGTATAAGAAGGCTGCGTCTCTCAGTGAGGCCGGCTGCAATCTCGGAATTGCACGTGATTGCGATCTCCTGGGTGATCTGCGGGCCGTCGGGAAAGGTGGGCCCAAGAACGATGCGGAAGCCGTCGTACTGTATCGCAGAGCCTGCAATGGTGGAGACCCAATGGGTTGCGCAGATCTCGCGGAAATGCAGTGGGCCGGGCGAGGAACTGCCAAGGATATCGCGGCAGCGACAGAGTATTTTGCGACCGGCTGCAAGCAGGGCGCCCCGACGCTCTGCAATGCGCTCGGGCTCAAATTCGACAACGGCGACGGCGTCGCAAAGGATAAGGCACACGCCCTCACACTCTACCAAAGCGCCTGTGCAGGTGGGCTAGCCGTGGCATGCTGGAACGCAGCTTGGGCCACGGAAGATCAGAAGCAACGGACCGTATACTTCGAGATCGGTTGTACCAGCGGAAATGCCGACAGTTGCGCCTGGTTTGCTGTGCACCTCCGTGACAGGCGTCGAAAGGGACCTGCAACGCGCCGTGAAATTGGCCATCGCCTGGTGCGATGAGAACGACAATGCGATGGCCTGCGAGGTGCTTGGTGACATGCTCCTCAAGGGGAATGGTGTACACAAAGATCTGAAAGCAGCGGTAAGTCGCCTTCAAAAGTCGTGCGATGGTGGGCACCGATTTGGGTGCCACTACTTGGGAAAAATGTATCGTGATGGACTCGAAGTCGCCAAGAGTTGGGCACTTGCCGAACCGCTGATCAAGAAAGCATGTGACGCGAAGGTTGAGGAGGCATGTAAGGACTTGGAGGCAGCCGCGAAGTGCCGGCTGGACTACGAGGCGGCTCATAAGGCGTGGAAAGTGGCCTCCGAGCAACTCGTCGGCACGGTGAAGGCGCGAGCCGAGAAGATCATTCTTGATCGCGCTGCAGTCGAGGCGCGGAACGCTGGGACCAGAGCGTGGGACGAAAAACTAAAGGCGTGGGTTGCCAGGTATGTGAAATTCTCCTGGTCCCGGCAGGAGTATAGAGAGGGGTATTGCGTCAACCTCGTTGGCACCACGGTTCCCTGCGACAGTGCTGCCGCGTACCGGCGGGAAACGCACGCCGATTGCGCAAGGACCGTGCGCGTTAAGAACCTCGGGCGGACTCCCTTGAATTGCCAATTGACTTACCAGACGCAGGACCAGACGCAGTTCATAAGGTCCGGCACGGAGGAACGGTTCTATTCTCACACGGCTGGATTTCTTTGCCCTGACGACGACAGTGTGCCAGGTGAGAACGGCTACCACGGCTTCGTGGTCTGTAAGCTTTCGGAAGCGAACAGGAAAGAAATCGGGCTCACCGAGCCTGGCTACAAAGGGGACGTTATCGACCTAAGTGTTGACGGCTCGGTGGCCACGCGCTCGGAGGCCACGGGCTCAACGCTGGAGAGCGACCCGGAGCCGCCGCCGGTGCCCCGCCTCCCGCCGGAACCCGACCAGAACACCTACTTCTGCATGACTCCCGCAACCTCGACATCAACCACTCCCGTCGCCTCAGACTCAGGGGTTACGTTCATTGCTGCCGACGTGGAATGGCAGAAGCAGCCGGCCCCCAGCGCGATGGCCCGCGCGATGGACTGGGAGTCCGCCAAGTCCTATTGCCGGGGGTTAACGCTCGCTGGAGGTGGTTGGAGGCTGCCGTCGTTAGACCAGCTTTCGCGCCTGTGCTGGGCCAAGCCCGAAATTCGAGACAATCAGGATTATTGGGCTTCTGATGAGTATGGGGTTGCCTCGAGCAACCAAGCGTGGGTGCAATACTGTGGTGTTAATTCCGTGGGACGCGTGCCGGACCGGGACAGGTGGACTGCGAGCAATGGGGGCAACCGAGTTCGTTGTGTTCGTTGAAAGTCGTAGGGAATCCAAACTGGCTACGGGCTCAGTCTTCCAACGCTCCGGTCCTTCCACGGCATGGTCGAACTGCTCGGGCCCGACGAGGCCCGCAACCTGAGGTGCCCAGAGGACCTGCGCGCCAGGACCCGTGTGGGCCGTCTCGAGCAAACCGTCGGTATTGCACTTGCCAAGAGCTAGCGAGCCCAGAACACCTCCGGCGTCAGCGTCGAATATCCCCGATCTCCCCTTTGCAGCCCCTGCACTCCCCCTGATGACCCGTCAACAGGCCAAGATCAGAGCCTGCACACGGTCGATCGAGACGTCTACCCCCAGGTTACAGCGGCTGCATCCATCCAGTTGACGGGTCCACACGACGTGATCAGCGGCTGCAAACCCTTTGGTGACGTGTCAACAAGGTCCCATCACGGTCTGTTGCCACCCAGTTGACGCGTCATCAGGGTGGATGCAGCCCCTGCACTCGCTACGATCGGCGTTCATCGGGGCAACGTTGCTCATTTCCCGCACGACATACGGCCTCGAGGTCCCTTGGGCCACACGACGAAGTGCAGGTCGATGGTGTGAGGTACCACCCTTGCAGTTGCGCTCACACGCGCGATCACGGGGTCAACATTGTTGCAAAGGCTTTCGAACTCGGCGCTCAGCTTGCGGACGCCACCTCGGACATCGTCCGCGGCTTCGCCGAGCGGCTCGCAACGCTCCCACTCCCTAACGAGCTGACGCACGGACTCGATGCGCACCCGTTGCTCTCGCAGTGCGACGTCGCTATGGAGCGAGCTGCACCCTCGTTTGACGAGGGCGTGGAGGCGCTAGACCGGAGCACTGGAGGGCACGTTCCCAAGCGCCAGATCGAGCAACTGACTGAGCGCGCTGCACAGGACTTCGAGGTGTTCTACGAGCAGAAAAAGGCACAGGAGCCGGAAGATAGCGCGGCCCTGCTGCTGCTCAGTGCCGATGCGGGAGGCGTCCGCGTGCGCAAGGACGCCCTCCGAGATGCAACACGCAAGGCAGCTGAGAAGGAGGCGAACCAGAATGCGCAGACGCCTGGCAAGGGGGACCCAATGGCTCCCAAGAAGCTGCGCAATCACGACAAGCGCATGGCTACGGTGACGTTGGTGGCCGATCAGGC
>CAITRH010000559.1 GCA_903894755.1 uncultured delta proteobacterium | reverse complement strand
AGGGAGTATTCGGGATCGCCCGCGTGCTCGATGAGAAAGCGTGGGTCTTTGACATCCTTCTTCGAGCCTTCGCCGCTCATGCGCTCCAGGTCGCTCTTCCAGCTTTTGCCGTAGGGCGGATTGGCGAGCATGAAGTCGAAGCTGCGGGAGCGGAAGGCGTCGTTCGACAAGGTGGAGAAGGCGGGGCCGCCGACGATGTTGTCCGCTGCGTCGCCATCGCCTTTGAGCAGGAGGTCGGCTTTGCAGATGGCGTAGGTTTCGGCATTGATCTCCTGCCCGTAAAGGTGGGTGGCCACCTGCTTCCCATGCGCGGTGGCGATCTGCTGGAGCGTCTCCTCCGCCACGGTCAACATGCCGCCGGTGCCGCAGGCGCAGTCGTAGAGCAGGTAGGTGCCGGACTCGATCTTGTCCGCCACGGGCAGGAACATGAGGCTGGCCATGAGCTTCACGGCATCGCGCGGCGTCCAGTGCTGCCCGGCTTCTTCGTTGTTGTCCTCATTGAACATGCGCACAAGGTCCTCGAAGACGGTGCCCATGGAGTGATTGTCGAGGCCGGGTAGATCGCCCACGGGGCGGGGGCTGAGGTTGATGTCCTTGTCGAGGAACTTCTCGATGAGCTGGCCGAGGCCGTCGGACTCCACCAGCTTGCCGATCTGGTTCCGAAACTCGAAGTTCTTGATGATGTCCTGCACGTTCGGCGAGAAGCCGTCGAGGTAGGCGATAAAGTCGTCCTTGAGCGTCTGCTGGGTCTTGCGGGACTTCAGGTCACGCAGGAGGAAGGGTGAGGTGTTGTAAAAGGCCTGGCCCGAGGCCATGCGAAGTGCGGCGTCTTGATCGATGACCTTTTCCCGGTCGAGCGCGGCCTTCATGTCTTTCACCTCGTCCTTGGTGGGTTCCAGCACCGCATCCAGGCGGCGCAGGACGGTCATGGGCAGGATCACATCGCGGTATTTGCCCCGGACAAAGACATCGCGCAGGCAGTCGTCGGCGATGTTCCAAATGAAGTTCGTGATCCAGTTGAGTTGGGCTTGGTCCATGAAAGGGGGAATTTCGGTTTAGGCGGCTAGGGAGAGGTCGAAGGTGCAGCGGTCGCCGAGCTTTCCGCCGTGGGATTCGACGAAGTTTTCCGACTGCACAACGAGATGCTCGAAAGCGCGGCCTTTTTTCGCGAAGCGCCCGCTGCCTAGCTTGCTGGCAGGCAAACTGTCGTCGGAGCCGCCGGCGAGGTTGCAGCCGCGGCCTTTGTCGGCGGCGGGGTTCTGCGGTGGGACGCCGTTTCGACACCTCACCCTGGTTTTCGCCTCGTTCGAGGCGGAGCGGGAGAAGCAGCGCCCGGCGGTGCGGAGATCGTGGCGGAAGGTGGATTGGGGGGCGGCGACGGGCTGGCCAGGGCGGGGCGCAAGCGGGGTAAAGTCGGCGCAATCCATGGTGGCTGACACCCAAGCTAGGGGCCCGTGGGGGCGACTGCCAAGCGGGCAAACGCGGAACCCGGGCCGCAGTGCGCCGCGAGCGTGGGCGGGGGTAAAACGGCCGGTTGAAAAGTGTGCCAGCGAGGGTGGGATTCTGGCACACCCAGCGAAACGGGCCTAAAATGAGGGTTTATCGGCGAAATTGGACCGTAAGTGCGCGGACTTACAGCGTAAGTGGCCGCACTTACAACGTGAGTGGTCACACTTACAGCGTAAGTGGTCGCACTTACGCCGTCGGTGGCCGCACTTACAGCGTAAGTAGGCACACTCACGTCGTAAGTGGTCACACTTGCAGTGTAAGTAGGCACACTTGTGGCGCAAGTGGCCGGACTTGTGGCACAAGTGGTCAGACTTGTGGCACAGTTGGCGACGTGAGCGCTCCCGTTCAGGAGCGGAAAAAGGATCGCGGGGACGCCCGGGTTGGGCGGCTTTTGGCCCGGGCTCGGCGGTCGGTCGGAGCGCCAGAACTACGCCCGTAGCTTCACCAGTAGGTCCTTGCTCTCCACCGTTTCGCCGACCGCGCAGAGCAGTTCGGCCACCACGCCGTCCAAGGGGGCGGTGACGGTGGTCTGCATCTTCATCGCCTCCATCATCAGGAGCTTGTCGCCCTTGCTGACTTTTTGGCCAACGCTGACGGCGATACTGGCGACGAGGCCGGGAATCGGGGCGCCGATTTGCAAAGGGTCGGCGAGGTCAGCCTTGGGGCGGGTCTTGGTCAGGGGCGTGACTCGTTTGTCGGTGATGTGAGCCTCGCGGGTCATCCCGTTTAGCTCGAAGGTCACCGTGCGGCGGCCGTCCTTGTCGGGTTCGCCGACCGTGACGAGGCGGATGACGAGGGTCTTGCCGGCTTCGATTTTGACGCTGATTTCCTCCCCCCGGCGGAGGCCGTAGAAGAAGGCTGGGGTGGGCAGCACGCTCACGTCGCTGAATTGCGCGTGGTGCTTGGAGTAGTCGGCGAACACCTGCGGATACATCAGGTGCGAGAACAGGTCGTCGTCGCTGGTTTCGCGGCGGAATTTCTCGGTGAGTTCTTGGCGGAGCTTGTCGAGGTGGATGGGTTCCGCCCGGTTGGCGACGCGCCCGGCCTTGAAGGCGGCCTGGGCTTCCTTGGCTTTCTTTTCCCCGAGCACGACGCGTTGCACGGCTTCTGGAAAGCCGCCGTCGGGCCAACCGAGACCGCCGCTGAGCATGTCGATGACGCTCTCGGGAAACGGGGTGGAGCCGGGTTCCAGATTGACGATGTCGGCGGGTTTGATGCCTTTGCTGAAGAGGAAGAGCGCCATGTCGCCGACGACCTTGCTGGACGGCGTGACCTTGACGATGTCGCCGAAGAGTTGGTTCACCTCGGCGTAGGTGCGGGCGATCT
>CAITRH010000558.1 GCA_903894755.1 uncultured delta proteobacterium | reverse complement strand
ATACACGGAGACAGCGCGTCAGTTGGCGGACTGTATTGCACCTCCCAAATGTGCCGCAAGCGACTTGGACACCCCATAGACCAGGTATTCCGGAATACATCCCGTTGGACACGCGTTGCGCTGCCACGACAGTCAGCCACTTTGGCGGAAAAACGTACAGTTTCGACCTTGCTGCCGCTTCGCAGCTCAATGGGACGCAGCACTTTATCATTGGGGCAAAGGAGGGTGCCGTCCGGCTGCAGCCCAAAGTCGCAAGCACCGAACATACCCCAGCGACCGCCTCGCAACATAGCCGATGGGTCAATGCACTGCGGCTCGACGGTAAGTCTACGCCGCTGAGAAATGGCCGGATGCACTGCGGACGCGGTGTCGACATCGGAGGGGGACTCGACTGGTGCAATGACGCCAATTTGCGCGTCCAGAGCCTGGACTGGCATGGTACAAGGACACTGCTCTTGCGCCTCCGTCGGAGTGGACTGCGGCACATCGAGCGAGGGTACAATCTCAGGTTGCAATACGGGCGCAGGAGGAGGCAGTTCTTGGTGCACATCGAGATCCGTTATCCCTTCGGCTTCTTGAGGCTCGACTTCGCCAGGCACCTGGTTCTGCTGTTGTCCGTCGACTTCGCCCAGCGGCACTGCGGCTTTGGAAAAGAGCGTTCGTCGAAGAGGCGTCGGTTGCCGTGCAAGGCCAAGATCGATGCGCTCGGCGTAAAGTTCGCGATCTTCCTGACCGAGCATCCCCTCAAAGGCTCTGCGACAGAAGTATAGGTCCAGTACGTCGGTAGCGAGAAAACCCTCCGCATCCAAGTCGGTGACAAAGAGTTCAAAGATCTGGTTGCCCACTTGATAGCCCACGGTCACCTTTTCGCCAGCTTTCAGTGTCCGGCGCGTTACAATCACCCGAACGTTGACAATGATGTCGGGCTCCTTGACCGTGCTCCAGTCAAGGAATCCGATATCGTACACGTCCCGGACTGTGCCGGTGTCAGGTTGCACGAAGAGATCGTCCGGTGTGTCCGCGAGTGCAGCCACAACGCTTGGATGTTTGAGGAGACTTGGAGTTGTCGCGCGCGTGATGAAGCAAACACCCGGCGGCTTAGCCATCGCTTCGAGCGGCCCTTGCATGGGTTGACAGGGTGGTGCGACCAAAGCCTCCTTTGTGGGGCTGGAAACAGGCAAGCGCTCGTTTCCTTCACCCCAGAGCTCTGTATTCCGTCCCGAGTAACGCCCACACCCACATCGTCACACCTGAACGGGACGATACTGACCACGGCAGATCCGGGAGAGCCGATGCGAGGGCAGCTACATGACACGCTCGACAGCCAGACACGCTCGACAGCCAGAGGGTCGACATCAGCGCACCGCCGCTGGCGCCTCAACCTGCGCCGCGGATGATCGAGCGAGACAAGCGCGCCCACCCCGCAACGCGCGCGGGCCCAACGCGCCGCACGTCACGGTCGATGTTTCGGGAGTGCCAGCGAAGCTCGCACGAGCAGCCGGACTGACTTTGTCTGCAGCCTAGGCGCTCGATATGGTTGAAGGTTCTGTCGGGATGGTCGCGACCACGTAGGCAAGGCAAATGTCGAGGGAGGGGGCTGGGGGGGGTGAGGTCCACAGCTCAAACCTGCGGTTTTCAAAATAAGTTTAGGTTAGCCGGTGTCGCGGAGTTAGGAAGATCGCGGAGTCCGCTAGGCTTGGACTAGAGTGCACACATGTTGGGAATGACCCTCAGTGAAATTGGCTTCGTATGGTTTGTGTTCCTGCTGGTGTGGGCCGCCGGAGTGGCGCCTGGATGGTTCGAGCGGGTGGCAGAACGTCGTGCGCGTAAGGCTCACGCCCAGCGAAGCGCTCCCAAGAGTCCCGCGTGATCGCTGACCCTCGCCCGGTCGCCTAGATCGGGACTCGCCCCATCGAACAGCCGCGTAAACCCCTCGACGCGCGGCGCGGGCTGTCCGGCGTTGGGACGCACGAACTGATAATCGATGCGCTCCTGAGGACTCTCCAAGAACGTGACCTCGCCCGACGCCGCCCCCAGGTCGATAAATCCACCTGCTACGAGACTCCGAACGGCCTTCCCAGTCGGTCCCACGTTGAAGTCACCCGCGATCAAGGTGGCCTGTCCCTCGCTGGTGTCGACCGCATCGAGCAGCGCCTTCACTTCGTCTTCGCTGTCTTTAGGCTTCCAAGCCAGATGGGTGGTGACGACGCGAAGGGGGACTCCCTGGAGCGTGGTGGTGGCCAGCACGGCGATCCTCGCCAGCCCTTTGGTGCTCAGTTGCGCCGTATGGACCGACTCGAGGGGAGCTGACGACAGAATGGAGAGTCCTTCCCGGTAGCATTCGAAGCCAATGTGGGCTTCACGCCAGACGTGCCACCAGGGCTTTCGGGTGAAGCGCTGGAGGTGACCTCGAAGGAGCTCGCCGGCATTGGGACGAGTCCAATCGCTTTGGTGTTCCCCGACCTCTTGAAGGAGCAGCAGGTCTGCTTGGCGCACTGCGAGGCCGAAGGCGATCTGTTCGAGCTTTTGCAGCGGCTCCGGTTCCTGGTAGGTGTGCAGATTGAGGCTAGCGACACGGACCGCCTGTGGGCCTCCAAGGGGAGCGACTCCAACGACAAACGCGGAGTTTCGCCCTCCACAGCGGTCGCTGCGATCGAGCGGATTGGCCGGATCGGAAGTCCAGCGGCCATCCACAATGTATTTGTATTCGTGGAGTCCAACGGGAAGCGTTTGGGTGCGGGCGGCCCATTGGTCGGTCCCTTCGAGCCGCAGCATGGGGATAGGCGCCTTGGCCCAGTTGGTGAAGTCACCGGCGACCTCCACATGGCGGGCCCCAGCGTCGCGATAGGCGAAGATTGCGTAAGCGTCGCGCACCACGGAGCATCCGAGCTCGATGCGGCTCAATTCGTTGCCGTTCATGGGACCTATGGACGCGGTTTAGGAGGAGGAGGCGCTACAGGAGCCGACGCCGACGCCGATGCAACGGGGGCGGGAGTGACGAACATGACCCTTCCAAACCTTGGGGCGTGATGGAAGTTGCCCTTACCTAGGATAGGCGACCAAGCGACACCGGAGTTTTCCTTCATGGCATAGAAGTTCATACGCCAGGAGTCGGTGGGCTTAGGCGCTTTGCCGTTCCCCTTGGTGAACCCAGCCCAGGGGATCGCGACTTCGACGGAGTATCCATCGGGCTTGCCGTCGGGACCTTTGGTGACCAAGGCGACGCTCTTGAGTTTTGGATCCCAGTCTTCGTGGCCAAAGGGGCCATTGGGCCCGCCGTTGGGCTGCTGGAGCGTGTCGAACTGCGACTTGAAGACCTTGGTGGTCTGCGGACCGAACTGCAGCTCGTAGTAGTCTTTGTTGTCGCCGTCGCCGTCGGGGTCGATCATCCACTCGACGGTATCTTTGGTCCAGAGCTTGGGTTGACCTGCAGCAGTGAAGTCCGCGGGTTGGGCCTTGGCGTCCGTGAAGCCCATGTAGAACTGGGAGCTCTTGACGGAGAAGAACGCGTAGACGTGGGTGTCATCCCAAAGGAGCTTGACCGACCCACTCACGGGGAACGAGCTATTGAGTCGGCCTGTCCCTACATCGACCAGTGGACCGGTGCTAGCAGCAGTGGCCCAGACTTTTTCATCGGCGACCCCATCGATGGTGATCTTGTCAGTGGTCTTGCGAACCATGAGGCGGGGGATTGCAGGTTCCGGGGGGGGAGCGGGCGGTGCTTTTGCAGACGACAACCCGGTTTTGAGCTTACCGGCGATGGCGCGGTTACTGCCGTCATTGGGACCGGTGAGGACACGAAGGCGGGACTCCCCTTTCCAGACGCCGACGTAGAACGAGATGGTCTCGCCGGTGACGTCGTCGGGGACATGGTAGGTCTGCTCGTCGACGTAGTATTTGCCTTTTTCCCAGCGGTCGGGGCCGAGCACGGGTTTGTCGCCTTGGATTTTGCGGAGCGGTCCTTCGCCGTCCAGGTTGCCAATGGGATGGTCACTGGCGTCGTCCTGTACGTGGGTAAAGAGGCGCCAGCCCTCATCGACGGAGTCCTCACATTTCCAGTAGTAGGTAATCTTGATGTCCGCTCCTGGACGGGCGATCTCAGGTTCGGCTTTGAAGCCGAGGAGGCGGATCTTGTTTTCGAAGTTCACATCGAGTTTGGTCGGGACGTTCGCTGGCATGGTGTCGAGAACATAGGTCTTAAGTTTCTCTTTTTCCTCTGCAGTGAGGCCTTTCGAACCTCCGACACACCCGAAGGCCCATGTACCAAGCACCATTGCAACCAAGCCGTATCGCATTTCGAAGCTCCCCAAGTTCATTACTTTCGGCCTTTTCGACGAGCGTCTTTCTCTCGTCGTCGCTGGGCCTTTTTGACGTTCTTCTCCGCTACTGAGAGCGGCTTCATCTTGGTGATGCTGGGTCCCTGAGGAGCCTGGGGCGAGGCGGACCCAGCAGGCATGCCAGGCGCGGGGAATCCAAAGCCGGGCATTCCCTGGAAACCGGGCATGCCAGGGAATCCACCCCCCATCTGGGCCATTTGCTTTTGCATGTTCCTGGCCATAGCGAGGTTCTTCATGCCTGGGATCTTCCCCATCATGCCGCCGAGACCTCCCATGCTGGCTCCCATGCCCTCCATCATTTGGCGCATGAACACGAATTTTTGCACGAGCTCAAGGACCTCGGCTTCGGGGGTGGCCGACCCTTTGGCGATGCGTTTGGCGCGGTTTGGTTCCCGCACGAGAGCGTAGGGGTCACGTCGCTCGAACTTGGTGAAACTCGAGATCATAGCCTCGATCCGTGTGAGCTCGCGATCGTCGAGGGTCACACCAGGCGGGATCATGTCGCCCATGCCCGGGATCTTGGCGACGAGGTCCTTGAGGGATCCCATCTTCTGGATCATGCGGATCTGCTCGAGGAAGTCGTCGAGGGTGAAGTTTCCCTCGAGCATCCGCATGGCATCTTCGGTCGCCTTCTTCTCGTCGACCACCTGCTCGAAGTCCTTCATGAGGCCGACGACGTCGCCCATGCCGAGGACCCGTCCCGCCATGCCCTCGGCACGGAACTCGTCGAACTTGTCGATGCCTTCGCCGAGGCCGGCAAAGCGGATGGGAGCGCCGGTGACCTCCTTGATGCTAAGGGCAGCGCCTCCGCGCGCGTCGCCGTCGAGTTTGGTGATCACGACGCCGGTGAGCGTGAGGCGGTCGTGGAATCCGCGGGATACCTTGACGGCGTCCTGGCCCATCATGGCGTCGACGACGAGGAAAATATTGGAGGGGGCGATGGCGGCTTTGATGTCGCCGAGCTCCTGCATGAGGGTGTTGTCGATGGCGAGGCGACCGGCGGTGTCGAAGATGACGACGTCGTGGCCCTTTTGTTTGGCGTGGGCGATGGCCTGCTCGCAGATGGCGAGGGGCGTGGCGCCGTCGACATTGAAGACCGGGATCTCGATGGACTTGCCTAGGATTTTGAGCTGCTCGACGGCGGCGGGACGTTGCATGTCGGCGGCAACGAGGAGCGGTTTTTTGCCTTCCTTTTGGAGGTACCGGGCGAGCTTGGCGCAGGTGGTGGTTTTTCCCGAGCCTTGGAGTCCGACCATCATGATGCCGGTGGGCGTGCCTTTGGCGTTGTAGACGATGGGGTCACCGTCGGCGCTCATGAAGGCGATGAGCTCGTCGTGGCAGATCTTGATGAACTGGTCGCTCGCCGAGACTTTGCGGACGGCCCCGTCGGCGCCTTTGACGCGGACCCGGACGATTTCACCGAGGGCCTTTTCTTTGACCCGAGCGAGGAACACCTTGACGACACCGAGCTCAACGTCGGCCTCGAGAAGCGAGAGGCGGACCTCGCGCAGCGCGGACTCTACGGTGGACTCGGTGAGCTCGGTGAGCCCGGCGAGGCGGTTTTTCGCGGCTTTGAACCCCTTGGTGAGTGCGTCGAACATCGGGGTCGTCGCATTAGCACGGAGGGGGCGGCACAGAGAAGGCGCAACGACGATGCTGGGCCACGTGCCGGAGGTGGGTGGACGATGCTGGGGCACGGCCCGGAGGTGGGTGGACGATGCTGGGCCACGTGCCGGAGGTGGGTGGACGATGCCGGGGCATGCGCCGGAGGTGGGTGGACGATGGCGGGGCATGCGCCGGAGGTGGGTGGACGATGCTGGGCCACGTGCCGGAGGTGCGTGGACGATGGCGGCTACCTGTCCAGAACAGGGCATTCTGTGTCCCGGACAGTCTTGATGTGGAAAAACCCGTTGTGTTTCGAGGGGTGGGCGATGGCATTCGATGTGCTTATGATTCGCCTGATTCGCAAGATCTCTCCTGCTAGCGGTCTGATCGCGCGATGTTGATTCTCGGGCTGCCCATCGGGAGAGGACGGGTGAGGGCAGGCCCGTCGGGCCGGGTTTTTGACGGTTCGGCGGGTTTGGGTTCGCGGCGGGAGCGAACGGAGGCGTGGCGTGAAGTAAGGACGCCGTCTCCGGGAGTGCAGT